>NZ_JBDJAV010000058.1:0-52221 GCF_039649625.1 Plantactinospora sp. ZYX-F-223
GAGACCGGTAAGCCGAGCTACTCCGGCCGTACCTGCTCGAAACGGAACTCCCGGATGAAGCAGTCCCGGGGCTGGCCGACCGCGAACAGCACGCATTCCACCACCGACCGGGCGGTCAGCGGGTTGCCGCCGCCACGCGGCCCGTCCTGGACGAAGTCCGGCGGATACAGCGAGATCACCCGGATACCCTCGGCCCGCAGCCGGTGCGACAGGATGCCTGCGAACCCGGCCTGGGCATGCTTGGCCGCGTAGTACGCCGGGTGCGCGTCGGACCGGTGGTGGCCGACCTCGCCACAGGCGGAGACCAGGTTGACGACATCGGGCCGGTCCGAGACCCGGAGCAACGGCAGCAGGTGCCGGGTGAGCAGCACCGTGCCGGTCGCGGCACCGGCGATGGTGGCGATGATCTCGTCGTCGGAGGCGTCGTCCAGGCCGGCCCCGGGCAGGTAGTTGGCGCCGTTGTTGACCAGGACGTCGATCCGGTCGGTCCGGTCGGCCAGTGCCGCCGCGAAGCCGCGTACCGAATCGGGGTCGGCCAGGTCGCAGCGGTGCGCCTCGGCGGAGCCGGAACCGCCCCCGGCGACCAGGTCCGCCGTGCGGCCGGCCGCCGCCGGGTCCCGGGCCGAGACGACGACGTGCGCGCCGCGCTCGGCGAAGGCCAGTGCCAGGGTACGTCCGGTGCCCCGGCCCGCACCGGTGACGACGACCCGCAGTCCGTTGAAAACCACCAGCCGATTGCAGCACCTCCACCACGGTCGAGGTCAACCTCCGACCCTGGCGATCCGGTCAGCCGTCGGCAGCAGTAGCGGGGAGCGCGGCGAGCACGGTACGGACGGTCTCGGCCTCCAGGGAGTCCAGCTCGGTGTAGCCGGCGAGTGCGTGCGCGAAGTGCTGCCGCGCCCGGTCCAGGTCACCGACGTCCCTTCCACCGGGATCGCCTCGGACAGCGCCGCCCTGGTGGCCAGCGGTACCCCGATGACCAGCCCGCATGTGGCCGGCGCCGCCGTCCTCTACCTGGAGCGGCACCCGAACGCCGCGCCGGCGGGCAACCCCTGGAACCGACCGGGCCCGTCGGGCTCAGCGGTGATGGTTCAACAGCTCTGGACGGCGTACGGCGGAGATCCGCCGTACGCCGTCGACCTGGGCAGAGCACGCACTGTTCCTGCTCTGATACCCTCCGACACAGGGAGGGGCGTCGATGAATGTCGAAGTGCGGGTCGACCCGGCGCTGCTGGAGGCGAAGGCCGGCGTGGCGGCCGACCTCCAGGCGGGCCTCGACCGGGAACTGACGGACGTGGAGCCGGAGACCAGCCAGGCGGTCCGCGAGTTGCGCGGCTGGCAGACCGGGACCGCGCTGGAGAATCTCCTGCACTGGTGGCAGGACGATCTGGCCAGGCTGCGACAGTGGCTGAACGCGCTGGCCGGGGGCCTGCACCTGTGCGCCCGTGACTACCGGCAGAGCGACCGGGCCAGCGCGGAGAACTTCCGCGCCGTGGGACGGTGAACCCGGATGGTCACCTATGTCGAACTGCGGGACGCGCGGCTCGGCACCGTGACCGAGGCGGCGGAGGCGTGGCGTACGCTCGCCCGCCGCTCCGGCGAACTGGAACGGCGGGTCGTCACCGAGCTGACCGGCCCGCTGCGGACCTCCGGCTGGTCCGGGGAGGCGGCGTCCGCGCTCTTCGCCCGCCTCGACGTACTCGACGACGAGTTCGAGTTGGCGGCGCTGCTGCACCGGATGGCCGCGATCGTGCTCGGCAACGCCGCCCAGCGGCTACGTGACGTCCAGCAGCGTCTGCACGCCGCGATCGACGCCTGCGACCTGCTCGGACTGCGGGTGGAGGACGACGGGCGGGTGGTGCCGCCGCCCGCGCAGGACTGGCACATCCACCTGGACGACGGCCGGGCGGAGCGGGCGTTGCAGCACCAGAACGCCGAGATCTACACCGACCTGATCGGCCGGCTGCTCGCCGAGGCGGACGACGCGGACACGGACATCAAGCGCGCCCTCGGCAAACTGGAGCCGCTCGACCGCGGCGCCATGGACACCTTCGAGTGGAAGAACGCGATCCTGGACGCCCGGGAGGTCGCCGACCTGCTCGGCGTGGCGGAGTCCGCCATCCCGGAGGCCGGCGCCGATCCGGCGAGTGTCCGGGCCTGGTGGGACGGGCTCACCGAGGACCAGCGCCTGCTGTACCTGACCGCCCACCCCGACCGGCTCGGTGCGCTGGACGGGCTGCCGGCCGGCGACCGGAACGAGGCGAACCGACTGGCGTTGCGGGCGCACCTCGGGGAGTTGGGGCGGGCGCCGGAGTGGAGTCCGCAGAGCGGGCGTGACCAGGACCGGCTTCTCCACCTGCTCGACAAGCTGGAGGCCGCCGAGTACGGGCCACCCGGTCAGGGACTGTTCCTGCTCGGGTTGGAGAACACGAACGACGGCAGGGCGATCGTCGCGGTCGGCGATCCAGACACCGCCGCGCACACCGCCGTACTGGTCCCCGGCACCGGGACCGAACTCGACAACATGCGGGGCCAGATCGACCGGGCGGCCGAGGTCCAACGAGCGGCACAGCAGATCGGCGGCCCCACGGCCGGCGGAATCTCGGTGATCGCCTGGCTCGGCTACGACGCCCCCGGGTTCGACAGTAGCGCGATGGGTACCGGGCACGCCGAGGCCGGCGCCCCGGCCCTGGACAGCTTCGTCAACGGCCTTAACGCCGCACACGACGCCGGGCCGAGCCACACTACGGTGATCGGGCACAGCTACGGCAGCGTGGTGGTGGGCGAGGCGGCCAGCCACGGCGACGGCCTGGCCGTGCACGACATCGTCACGGCCGGCAGCCCCGGGATGTCGGTGGGCACCGCCGGAGAACTCCAGCTCGACCCCCGGCACGTCTGGGCGGGTGGCGCGGCGGACGATCCGATGACCGGCGCGACGGGCAGCATCCCGGGGATCCACGACAACGAACCGACCGACCAGGACTTCGGCGCCAACCGCTACCAGGTGGACACGTCCGGGCACAGCGGCTACTGGACGCCGGGCAGTGAGAGCCTGAAGAACCAGGGCCGGATCGTGCTCGGCCTCTACGACCAGGTGAGCCTCGATCACGGGCAGTCGCCACGATGAGGGTACGGGCGGCAGTGGTGGGGGTCGCCGCCGTGGTGGTGGTCTTCGCCGGATGCTCGGGTGCCGACAACGGGGAGGATCCGACGGTGCGAAGCCAGTCGAGGGCGGACGTCGAGGCGGCGACCCGCGCGCATCTCGGTGCTGCCACGGAGGCGATCGGCGAGGGCCTGCCGGATCCGGCGCCGTCCGTCGCACCGGCACCCTGCGACGGGTACCGTGACCACGCGGTGTTCCACGTCTCCGGGTTCAGCCATGTGACGCTCCCCGTCGAGCGCCATGCCCCGGTGCTGGAGCGGCTCCGCGACGAGTGGACCGCGAAGGGGTACGAACTCAAGAACTTCCGGCTCCTGCCCGAAGGCGCCGGTGCCGAACTGGATCTCGTCAACCCCGCCGACGGCTTCCAGTTCTCCTGGACGACCTCCGGCGACCGGGTCTGGATCGCCCTGATCGTCATGTCCCCCTGCGTCCGTTCACCGGACGGGAAGTACCCGGGCTGACCGAACTGCCGGGCCTGCCCGGTCGGGAGACGCCGAGTTGCCGGGCCCGCTCGCGCGAGGATGGCAGCCGCTCACCGGCCCGAGCCGGCCACGCCGGATCGCCCCCCGCAGTGCGCCCTCCAACCGCGCGCGGAGCGGCTCGCGGCTGTCCCGGTCGAGCGGTAGGAGAAGCTCCGGGCCGGAACCGCCCCACTCAACCACCATGGAATTCGTCGGCGCCAGCCCGCCGCGCCGCTCCGACCCGAATGACGGAGAGCCGCACACCAGGTAGGTCACACCAGGTAGGTCAGACCAGGTAGTAGGTGAGGAAGGCGAACGGGGCGGCTAGGAAGCAGATTCCAAAGCCGAGCCGGGCGTACCGGGCGGGCCGGCCGACGATCATCCGGGGCTTCCCCCAGACGCTGAGCGCGAGATAGCCGAGGAAGAAGACCATCGTCGGCAGCCCGGCACAACCCCAGGAGAAGACCGCGACCGTGCTGGCGTCGAGCCCCTTCATGCCCTGCACCTCGGCGACGGTGAGCACGATCCAGATGACGACGGTGAGCAGCCCGGCGCAGATCAGGTAGACCGTCGTCGCCCGGGCCAGCGGTGACATCGACGGAAACAGCGGCGCCTGCTGCGCCATCGTCTCCGCCTGCACGATCATCACGTCCGCGCCGTCGGCGGCCTGCCGGGCCAGTTCCAGCTCGCGCACCGGATCGACCGGCTGGGCCGGGGGCGTCCCCGGGCCCGCGCCAACAGCGGACGGCGCCGCGTCCGAGGGCAACCGAGGACCGGGCACCGGGCCGGCCGCCGGAGTCGCCGGCAGCGCGCGCCGCGCCGGACCGGCCGGCAGTTCCGGGTACGCCGCACCGGCCGCCTGCACCCCGCTCCCCGACTCTCCCGGGACGGGGCTGCCGAAGCCGCCGGGCCGGTAGACGTGCCCGGCCGGAGGCGACGGCTCGGACGGGTCGACGTGGTCCGGCCCGGCGTACTGAGCCGGCACGGTGGGGTGGCCGCCGGACCCGGGCGGGGGATATCCGGCCGGCGGCGGAGGGCCGGGCAGTGGCGGGCCGGCCGGTGGCGCCATCGACACCGACTTGCCGATCATCTGGCCGAGGGCCGTCAACCGCTGCTGCTGCACCGCGAGCCGCTGGTCCAGCCGGTCGGCGGCGGCGCCGGTGCTGCCCCGCGCCTCGGCGAGCTGGGCGGCGGTCCGTTCTCCGCTGCGGCGCAGCTCGTGCAGGTGCCGGGCCAGGGCCGCGTACTCGGCGAAGCTCGCCACCTCAGCTCCCCTCGTCGTCGTGCTCGTAACCGGCCCGGACGAACGGCACGATCAGGCGTACCCGCTGGTCGTGCCGGTCGACCAGCAGTGCCCGGTTCGCCCTCGGGGTGTAGGCCAGGTCGTGCAGCCCGAGATACATGCTCAGCTCCGACCCGGGCACGTTCAGCGCGACCAGGCAGGCGACGTCGTCCCGGTTGCTCGACCCGCCGATGTCGTCGGAGAGCCGGCGCAGCCCGCGCCACCAGCCGAGCAGGTGCACCCCGTACGCCGGGCCCTGCCGGAGCACCGCCTGGAGGTCGTCCAGCCCGGACTTGTAGTTCTCGTCCCGGGCGCCGAGGACGCCGCTGGCACCGTCCATGCCGTACCCGACCAGGAAGGTCCGGGCCGGTGGCCCGTCGGCCGGCTGTACGGCGAGCTTGCGTAGCTCGTCGCGGAGCCCGGCGGCGTCGAGCCGGTCGATCGGATGCCCGGCCGCGGTCAGTTCGGCGATCGTCTCCTCGGCGATCTCGTCGGCGACCGCGACCAGCGGGGCGACCAGGAACCGGGCGCTGCCCGGGGTGTGCTGCCGGGCCAGGCTGACCGTGGCGGCATGCAGCACGCTCGCCCCGACCGGCGAGGTGCCGACCACCGCCAGGTGCCGGCCCGGGGTGGCGTCCAGCGGGAACAGCGCCGAGGTCAGGTCCACGTCGACGGTACGGCCCACCAGCGCCAACGGCCGCCGTCCCCCCGGGACCAGTCCCCGGTACGTCGGGTCGTCCTCGACGTGCGCCGACTCGTACCCCTTGAAGACCGCCGGTGGCCGCGAGCCGGGCTTGCGGGCCTGCCACAGCTCGTGCCGTAGCTGGGCCACCTCGGCGGCGCTGGCGTGCGCGTCCGGGAACTGGACCACGGTGTTGGCGGCGGCCAGCCCGGCGGACGGGTTGACGATCGCCGAGCCGATCGGCAGGGCTCCGGCGGCATCGTTGAGCGTGTCCAGCACTCCCCCGCCGCCAGGCAGGGCCACCCGGAGCGGGAACTGCCCGAAGATCGAGTCGGTCTTTCCGTAGAGCGCCTCGATCCCGGTCATGCTCTGGCTGGCCAGCACCAGGTGGATGCCGTAGGAGCGACCCTTGCGGGCCAGCTCCTCCAGCAGCGACACCGCCTCCCTGGCCACCGCGTCGTTGCCGGCGAAGAGCACGTGGAACTCGTCGATCACCGCCACGATCCTCGGCACCGGCCTGCCGTCCCGGGGCAGGTCGGCCAGTTTGGTCACGCCGTGCCGTTTCAGCGCCGAGGCCCGCCGGTTCAGCTCCCGGCGCAGCTCGCGGAGCACGGCGACGCCGTACTCCCGGTCGGACTCGATGCCGACCGCCCTGGCATGCGGGATCCACGACGGGTCACGGCCGGTCGGCACGAACTCGGTGAAGCTGACGCCCTCCTTGAAGTCGAGCAGATAGAGCGAGAGCTCGTCCGGGGCATAGCGGGCGGCGAGTCCGTAGAGGACGTCGAGGAGGAAGACCGTCTTGCCGGCACCGGTCCGGCCGCCGACCAGCCAGTGCGGGGTCTGGTCGTCGAAGGCGCAGATCACCTGCTCCCGGCCGGCGCGGCCGACCACCGCACGCAGCCCGTTGCCGGACGACTCGGCCCAGGGCCGGGCCGGCAGCAGGTCGGTGAAGGTGAAACTCGACTCCCGCCGGTAGACCTCGCCGAGCCGGTCGGCCAGCGCCGCGACCGCGCCGGCCGGTGGTTCGCCGTCCAGGCGTACCGGGGCGGCCAGGCCGGTGCCGTCGGAGCTGAACGGGTGGCCGGGCGGATCGCCGATCCAGGCGTAGCCCTGCGGGTCGAGGCGGACCTGCGTGGTGCCGCCCAGCGGCGGCGGGGCGAGCCCAGCGCCCGGGGGCGGATATCCCGCGGCGATCACGCAGACCCCGGCGGTCGGGCCGGCGTGGGTGAGCGCGGCGAGCCGGCCGAGTTCCCGGCCCGCCGGCATCGAGGCGGCGACCAGGAGCAGCAGTTCCGGCGTGCCGGAGGTGGCCTGCTGGGCGGCCCGGGCGTGCCGTTCGGCGGCGTCGAGCGCGGCGGCGATCTCCGCATCGGTGGTGGCCGGCGGCGGCACCGCCCCGGCCTCGACCAGCACCCGCAGCGGCAGGAACGTGGCGCCGAGTGCGGCGCTGTCCAGGGTGGACACCCGGACCGAGCCGGCGGGTGCGGCGGCGAGCAGCCGGACCACCAGGGTACGCAGCAGCGCCGCCACCCGCCCGTCCCGGGCGTCGGCGTCGATCGCCAGGTGCGTGCCGCCGCTCAGCGGTACGACCGCCGGAAAGCTTCCGTCCACCGTGCTCGCCACGCCGAGCCGCACCGGCAGCGGGCCGGCGAAGAACCGGGCCGGTTCCGGTTCGCCGCTGACCGCCTCGCCGACCCGGCGCAGCCGGGCCACGACGTCGGCCGTCTCGCCGGAGTCGGGCGGCGGCCGGAGCTGGGCCAGCCCGTGCCGGGCCGCGTCCAGGTGCGCCCGGGCCTGCCGGTGTGCGGCAACCGCCCGCCCGAATGTGGCTGCGAGTCCCACCCTGCCCCCCACCGCCGGTACGCGTAGTCACCGGAACACTAACCGAAGCCGGCGCGGGAACGAACCAGGCCGGCCCCGAGCCGCGTCCCGTCCTCGACGGAGCTACGGATCGGGCCGGTCCTCAGGTCAGCGCGGGGGTGGCGGCCAGGGCGCGGACCCGGTCGTAGAGGGCCAGATAGGACCGGGCCATCACCTCGGGGCTGAACCGCCGGGCCGCCTCGGCCTGGCAGCGGCGCGGGTCGATCCGGTCGGCGGTGTGCACGAGTTCCACGAGATCGTCCTCGTCGGAGCTGAGCAGGCCCGTCTCACCATGCTGGATCAACTCCGGGAGGCAGCCCTCGGCCAGCCCGACGACCGGGGTGCCGAGGGCGAGGGACTCGACCACGGCCGTACCACCGGGCTCGGCCCAGCGCAGCGGGAAGAGCGAGGCCCGGGCGGTGGCGACCAGCTCGTCGCGCTGCCGGCCGGCCACGGTGCCGACCCAGCGCACCCGTACCCCGTCGACGTGCGGCGCGACCCGTTCCCGCCAGAACCGCACGTCGGGGTTGGCCGCCGCGACCGGATCGTGCGCGGCGGCGGCGAGGTCGGCCGGCTGCCGGTACGGGCCGACCGGCCCGGCGAGGACCAGGTCGAAGCCGGCCCGGTGGGCCAGCCGGGCGGCGAGATCCTGGCCCTTGCCCGGATGGATCCGGCCGAGCACGACGACGTGTCCGGCCTTGCCGGCGGGGCGACGCCGGTCGGCGCCGACGGCCAGCGGGGTGGCCAGGTGGACGTACCCGACCGAGTGCGCGCGGAGCGCCTCCGGTGCCCGGGCGAGCTGCGAGGCGGAGACGCCGTTGACGCGTACCCGGTCGGCGCCGTCGAAGTTGCCGTACAACTCGGGGTGCTTGGCCAGGTCCCAGTGCAGGGTGTGCAGCACCGGCGGGGCGTCCCGGCCGAGGGCGGCCAGGGTGGCCAGGCCTGCCGCCTCGACGTGGTCGTGCACCAGGTCGATGTCGTCGCGGTCCCGCAGTGTGCGCACCACCGCGTGCAGGTGGCTCTGCACCACCCCGCACGCCTGGTTGTACGGCCGTTGCAGGCTGCCGAACTGACCGTCGGCGAAGACCGCCAGCCGCTCGTCGACGGCCAGCTCACTGCTGCCGACGGTGGCCAGTACCACCCGTACGCCGAGCCGGCGCAGCTCGGGTACGAGGGTGGCGATCACGTTCTCGATGCCGCCGTACCCGTTCGGCGGCACCGGCAGCCACGGGCCGGCGTTGACCAGTACGGTGAGGCTCACGCGCCGGTCACCGCCCCGGTCACGGCTCGCCCGGCACCGGCCGGTGCGGCGACCGCCGGCCGGCGGGCCCGACCGCGGGCGATCCGGGTCCGCCGGGACAGGCTGGCCAGCGGTGGACGTTCGGCGACGGTCACGTCGGTGACGACGATCTCCCGGTCCAGGTTGGGCAGTGCCTGGTCACCGCCGCGCCGGAACTGGGTGAGCACGGCAGCCGGTGGCACCGGCTCGGCGACCAGGCCGCGCCGGTGCAGCCGGGACCAGACGGTGTAGAGGATCTGCGCCGACATCCGGCCCAGCGCCTCGGTGTCCTGGTGCCGGTGGAACCGCTCGCCGAGGTCGACCTGGGCCAGGGCGTCCAGCCCGACCAGGTCCAGCAGGTCGATCAGCATGGCGATCTCGACGCCGTACCCGGAGACGAACGGGAGCTGTTCGAGGATCTCGCGGCGGCCGGCGTACTCCCCGGCGAGCGGCTGGACGAAGCCGGCCAGCTCGGGCCAGAACATGCTGATCAGGGGCCGGGCCATCAGCTCGGTCACCCGGCCGCCGCCGTCGGGTTCGACGGCGCCGCCGCCGACCAGCGGGCGGTGGTAGAAGCCCTTGACGAACGCGACGGTCGGGTCGGCGAGCAGCGGCCCGACCAGCCCGGTGACGAACCGGGGCGAGAAGCGGCGCAGGTCGGCGTCGACGAAGGCGACGATGTCACCGGTGGCGGCGGCCAGCCCGGACCAGAGTGCGTCGCCCTTGCCGTCCAGCCGGGGCAGTCCCCGGGTCATCTCGTCCTGGCTCACCACCCGGGCCCCGGCGGCGGAGGCCACCGCCGCCGTCGCGTCGGTGGATCGCGAGTCCACCACGATCAGCTCATCGATGACCGGGGCCTTCTCGACCAGGTGTCGCCGCAGCGTGCCGACGATCGCGCCGACGGTGGCCGCCTCGTTGCGGGCCGGAAGCACCACACTGACCCGCTGCTCGCCCTTGATCTTCAATAGCCGGCGGGCCGTCCACCTTGCCGAGTTTCCGGTGCGGTACGTGGTCCACGCTTCTACGATGGGTGAAACTGTCGCTTCTGAATGCCGCACGGGCACACCCCCAATGTCGTGATCCGCGGCGCCGGGCCGAACCTTTTCCCCGAGCCGCTCGGGCAAACCCGAGACCGGCTAACAGCTTGAGCTCCGGATGACGGCGTCCCCGCACCGGCCGGGTGAACGGTTCGTTTCGGATGCCGGTCGGAGGTTTCCCGCCGGCCGCAGCCGGAGAAGGCGAGAGTCCGGTGCAGGTCGGGGAACGGGAGGTCGAGGATGCGGGTCTGCCGGGTGGGGCTGATCGGTGCGGGCGGTGTGGCGCAGCGGCACGCGCGGGTGCTGTCGGGCTTCGACGACGTACGGATCGTCGCGGTCACCGACGTGTCGACGGAGAGGGCCACCCGGCTGGCCGAGTCGACGCGGGCCCGGGTCTTTCCCGACGTCCCGACACTACTCTCCGCGGAGCTGGACGCGGCGTACGTCTGCGTGCCGCCGTTCGCGCACGGCGCGCCCGAGGAGGCGGTGCTCGGCGCCGGGCTGGCACTCTTCGTGGAGAAGCCGCTCGCGCTGGACCGGGAGACCGCGACCCGGATCAACCGGCTCGTCGAGGAGCGGGGCGCGGTGACGGCGGTCGGGCACTACTGGCGCTACCTGGCGGCGGTCGACCGGGCCCGGCGGCTGCTGGCCGACCGGCCGGTCCGGCTGGTCACCGGGGCCTGGCTGGACAAGGTGCCGCCGGTCGGCTGGTGGCCGCGCCGGGACCAGTCCGGCGGCCCGGTCGTGGAGCAGGCCGCACACGTCCTCGACCTGGCCCGTTATCTGGTCGGCGAGGTCGACGAGGTCTGGGCGGTGGGCAACGGCACGCCGCCGGCCGTGGACGGCGCGGACGTGGACGGCGCGACCGCCGCCGCGCTGCGGTTCGTCACCGGTGCGGTGGGCACGCTCGGCACGACCTGCGCGTTGGACTGGAAGCACCGGGCCGGCCTGGAGGTGTACGCCGACGGCCTGGCCCTGTCGATCGGCGAGGACGGCCTGCTGGTCCGGGACGCCGACGGTGAGCGGCGCGTCTCCGGCGACCTGGAGCAGGGCCGGACGGACGTCGACCGCGCCTTCGTCGATGCGGTCCGGGGGATCGGCGCGGACATCCGAGTGCCCTACCCGGAGGCGCTCCGGACCCACCTGCTGGCACTGGCGGTCGCCGAGTCGGCCGTGACCGGCCAGCCGGTCCGGGTGCCGCCGCTGGAGCCGGCGAATGTCTGAGCGGGACCGGAACCTGGTGGTCACCGGGGCGCACGAGGTGGCGTTCCGGTACGAGGAGCCGGAGCCGCTGACCGACGGCACGTTCCGGGTCGAGACCCTGTTCAGCGGGGTCTCCGCCGGCACCGAGCTGAGCTACGTCAAGGGCACCAACCCGTACCTGTCGGCCGGCTGGGACGACACGCTCGGGCTGTTCGTCGAGGGCGCGCCGAGCACGCCGTACCCGGTGACCCGGCTCGGCTACATGGAGGTCGGCCGGGTGACCGGCAGTCGTACCCCGGCGGTCGCCGAGGGCGCGGTGGTGGCGATGACGTACGGGCACCGGACGGCGTACCGGGGCGATCCACGCCTCGACCGGGTGGTGCCGGTGCCGCCCGACCTGGATCCGCTGCTCGGGATCTACGTGGCACACATGGGGCCGATCTGTGCCAACGGGCTGCTGCACGCCGCCGCCGACCTGTACGGCAGCGGTGTGCGGGACCTCGGCGACGGGGTGCGGGGGCGCCGGGTGGCGGTGACCGGGGCCGGGGTGGTGGCGCTGTTGACCGCGCTCTTCGCCCGGCGGGCCGGTGCCGCCTCGGTGGTGGTACTCGATCCCACGCCGCAGCGGCGGGCGGTGGCCGAGGCGCTCGACCTGGAGACGCTCGACCCGACCGACGGCGATCCGGCCGTGGTGCTGAAGACGCGGTGGCGGCACGCGGCCGACGACCGGGGCGCCGACGTCGTCTTCCAGTGCCGGGGCCAGGCGTCGGCCCTGCATCTGGCGCTGCGGCTGCTCCGCCCGCAGGGCACGGTCGTCGACCTCGCCTTCTATCAGGGTGGCGCCGACCTGGTGCGGCTCGGCGAGGAGTTCCACCACAACGGGCTGTCGCTGCGCTGCGCGCAGATCGGCCGGGTACCGCGCGGGCTGGCCCCCACCTGGGACCGCGACCGCCTGTCGGCGGAGACGATCGCCCTGCTCCGCGACTACGGCGCCCTGGTACGCGCACACCTGGTCTCGGCGGTGCTGCCGTTCGACGAGGCGCCCGCGCTGCTGACCGGCCTGGCCGCCGGCCGCCGGCACGAGGTGCAGGCGGTGCTCGCCGCCTGACCGACGCGGCCGGGCGGAGCGGTCGGTCGCGGCGGGCGGGGCGCGGCGGGCGCGGCGCGGCGCGGCGCGGCGGGGCGGGGCGGGCGGGGCGGGGCGGGCGGGGCGGGGCGGGCGGGGCGGATGCCTGCCCCTGCCGGGTCGTCGGGCATCGGTCACGGGTCGGTGCGGGGACCGACCGGCGCCAGCCGGGCCGGCCGACAGGGTCTGGTGCACACATTGTCGAGCTGGGCGCACGAACGGGGCACCGACAACGGGCTGCGCGAGCTGGGCGCCCGAACGGGGCACCGACAACGGGCTGCGCGAGCTGGGCGCACGAACGGGGCACCGACAACGGGCTGCGCGAGCTGGGCGCACGAACGGGGCAGGTCGACAGTCTCCGAACCAGACAGTCCACCGGCCGCCGAGGGCCGATCCCCGCCCTCCGCCTCACCCGGAGCGACGTCCGGCCGGCCACCACAGCAGCGCCACGAGCACCAGCGTGACCAGTGCGCCCGGGACCAGGCTGGCCCTGACCCAGGTCTCGGGGATCGCGGCGAAGACGAAGAACCTGCCGACGAACTGCACCGCGAGCAGGACCGTGAGCAGGGTCCGCTGCCAGGGCCGCGCCGTGCGCAGCCGCAGCGCCAGCCAGGCGTACGCGATGCCGAAGCTGAGGTGGAACCCGTGCTCGATGCCGAGCTCGTACGGCGGGGTGACCAGTGCGTAGAGGTGCTCCAGCACCAGCGTCCAGGTCAGCACGATCGCGATCCGCAGCCGGGTGGCCGGCTGTCCGGCCATGGGTGACGGGTACACCGTCCCGCTGACGGCCGCCACGTTCCGGGTCAAGGCTCCTCCTAGATAGGGCCGGCTGATACATTCTCAGATGAGAGTAACCGTTCACCGTCCTAAGATCCAGAGATGAGTTCCACGCGCTCCCCCGCCGACGCCTCCCGGCTCGCCTTCCTGCCGGCGGACGTCATCACCGCCATGCAGCTCAGCACGGTGCACCGGCACTCGCAGAAGCTCTTCAACGACGCGCTGCGTCCGCTCGGGATCGAGGAACGGCACTTCGCTGTGCTCGCCGTACTCGACGGGGCGGGACCGCTGACCCAGCGTCGACTGGGCGACCTGCTCGACCTGGACAAGTCGTCGCTGGGCCGGATCGTGGACGAACTCGAACGACAGCGGTTGGCGGAGCGCAGGGCCGTACCGGGTGACCGCCGCGCCCATGCCATCCACCTGACCGAGCAGGGCCGGCAGCGCGTCGAGGCGGCGCAGCGGATCGCCGACGACGTGGGGCGACAACTCTTCGGCCGCCTCAGTCCGAGCACCCGCGCCGCGCTCGACAACGCGCTACGCCAGGTGCTGGACGCATCGGCGGCCGGCTGACGGACCCACCACGACCGCTGAGTGCGCCAGCCCGGCCAGGCACCCGCTGCGCCTACCCTGCCGGGCGCTCCCGGCCGACTCTCCGACCACCCAGGTCCAGTTGCATCAGCACCGTGTCGATCCAACGCCCGTGCTTGTGGCCCACCGCCCTCAGCCGGCCGACCTCGCCGAAGCCGGCCCAGCGGTGCAGGGCGGCCGACGCGGGATCCCCGCTGTCCGCGATGACCGCGATGACCTGGCGAACGTCGCGTTCCCCGCACTGCCGCAACAGGGCAGACAGCAGCGCACGACCCACGCCCCGGCCGGTAGCGTCCGGCGCCAGATAGATCGTGTCCTCCACCGTCCTCCGATAGGCGGGCTTCGACCGCCACGGGGCGACATAGGCGAATCCGAACACCTCGTCACCGACCTTCGCCGCCAGGAACGGCAGGCCGCGAGCGGCCAACCCGTCGATCCTGCGCCACCAGTCAGCCTTGCTGGGTGGAGTCTCCTCGAAGGTCGCGACGCTGTTGAGCACGTAGTGGGAGAAGATGCCGGCGATCGCCGCCACATCGGCAGGCGTCGCCGGGCAGATGGTCACCGCATCGGTCGTCACCACGAGGCCCCGATTTCTCTATAGGAAATATTGGTACTACTATAGCAAACATGGATCTCGTCGAGCTTGGCCGCCGCATACAGCAGTTGCGATCCGATCGCCAGTTGACGCTCCAGGCGCTGGCCGAGGCCGCGTCGGTGAGCGTGAGCATGCTCTCCTCGGTCGAGCGCGGCCTCAAGGCACCGACCATCGTGGTCCTGGCCCGCATCGCCGACGGCCTCGGCGTGCCGCTGAGCACGCTGGTCGCCGCCGCCCGCGACGAGCGCCTCATCGTGCGGCGCGCCGCCGATCAGGACGTCGTCGACGAGCCGGGCGGATGGCGTCGGGTCATCCTCACGCCCGTGATCCCCGGGATCAACTTCGAGTGGATCCGCTCCACCCTGCCACCCGGCTGCGACGCTGGCAGCTATCCCGGCTACGCCCCCGGCTCGCACGAGTTCGTCGCGGTCGACTCCGGGCGGCTACGACTGACGGTCGGCGACGAGGCCGTCGAACTCGCCGCCGGCGACTCGGTCTACTTTGCCGCCGACGTCACCCACGGCTATGCCAACCCCGGATCCACGCCGTGTACGTACCACGTCGCGGCCCTCATCATGCGACCACGTCACGCGGCCGCGACCGGCGGCGACCCGGGCCGGCGGTGAGCACTTCAGAACCGTCGGCGACCGGCGGCAGCCCACTGTGGACCCGGCGCCGCCGCGGTCCCGACCCGCCGGCCAAGCCGGCCGGGACCGCCAGCGGCTACGCCGACAGCACCGATCAGCCGGCCGGGACCGCCAGCGGCTGCGCGGACGGTGCCACCGGAGCCGGGAGCTGGCTGGCCCCGCCCAGGTACCGGTGGATCGCGGCGGCGGCGGCCCGGCCCTCGGCGATCGCCCAGACGATCAGCGAGGCGCCCCGGTGCATGTCACCGGCGACGAAGACGCCCGGCGTACCGGCCTGCCACTCGGGGTCGGCGTCGATCGCGCCGCGCCGGTTGCGTACCACGCCGAACTGGTCGAGCAGCGGCTGCTCCTCGGTGCCGTCGAAGCCGATCGCCAGCAGCACCAGGTCGGCCGGCAACTCCCGCTCGCTGCCGGGCAGCACGGTCAGGAACCGCTGGCCGTCCCGCTTCTCGACGGTCACCTCGGCGATCCGGACCGCGCGTACCTGGCCGGTGCCGTCGTCGACGAACTCCTGGACCGCGACCGCGAAGACCCGCTCGCCGCCCTCCTCGTGCGCCGGGTACTCGCGCAGGATCCACGGCCAGGTCGGCCACGGGTCGCGGACCTCGTCGCGCTCTCGCGGCGGTCGCGGATACAGGTCGAGCTGGTGTACGCCGGCCGCGCCCTGCCGGTGCGCCACGCCCAGGCAGTCGGCGGCGGTGTCGCCACCACCGATGATCACCACGTGCTTGCCGGCCGCGTCGATCGGGGTCGACGACTCCCGGCCGTTGACGCTGGGCTGGCCGCCGGCCGCCGAAGCGACCGCGATGTTGGCCGCGACGAGGTGCTCCATCGCCTGGTGTACGCCGCGCAGCGAGCGGCCCGGCGTCGCCGGGGTGTCCCGGCCGGCGAGCGCACCGCAGGCCAGCAGCACCGCGTCGTGCTCGGCCCGGAGCTGCTCGGCGGTGACGTCGACCCCGACGTTCACCCCGGTGCGGAACTGGACGCCCTCGGCGGTGAGCTGGGCCAGCCGCCGGTCGATGTGCCCCTTCTCCAGTTTGAAGTCGGGGATGCCGTAACGGAGCAGGCCGCCGATCGCGTCGTCCCGCTCGTACACCGTCACCGCGTGCCCGGCCCGGACGAGCTGCTGCGCGGCGGCGAGCCCGGCCGGGCCGGAGCCGACCACCGCGACCGACCGGCCGGACGGTGCCGGCACCTCCTGCGGGGTCACCAGGTCCAGGTCGAAGGCCCGGTTGACGATCTCCACCTCGACCTGCTTGATGGTGACCGGCGCCCCGCCGCTGATCCCGAGTACGCAGGCCGCCTCGCAGGGCGCCGGGCAGAGCCGCCCGGTGAACTCCGGGAAGTTGTTGGTGGCGTGCAGCGACTCGATCGCGGTCGCCCAGTTGCCGGTCCGGACCAGGTCGTTCCAGTCCGGGATGCGGTTGCCCAGCGGGCAGCCGTCGTGGCAGAACGGGATGCCGCAGTCCATGCACCGGGTGGCCTGGTCGCGGATCAGGCCCTCCTCGGCGGAGGGGTAGACCTCGCGCCAGTCGGAGATCCGCACCGGCACCGGGCGGCGGGCCGGCAGCTTCCGGTCGTGCTTCAGGAATCCACTCGGGTCAGGCACGAGCCACCTCCTGGGACGGGCGCGAACCGGGGGCGACCGGCCGGGCCGGGGACGCGGGCGGGGCCGGTACGGCCGGCGGTGTGCTGGCGGCGGGCTGGGCCGGTACGCCCGGTGCCGCGAGTCCGCTCATCACCGCCTCGTCCACGTCCCGGCCCTCGGCCCGGGCGACCCGCATGATCTCCATGACCCGCTTGTAGTCCCGGGGCACCACCGCGGTGAACTCCCGCACCGCCTCCGGCCAGCGCTTGAGTAGCCCTTCCGCCACCGACGAGTCGGTCTCGGCGAAGTGCCGCTGCACCAGGTCGTAGAGGGTGACCCGCTCGTCGTCGGTGAGCGGAGCCAGGTCGACCAGCTCGGGATTGACCCGGCGCCGGTCGAGTTGCCAGACGAACGCCGTACCGCCGGACATGCCGGCGGCGAAGTTCCGCCCGGTGCCGCCGAGCACCACCACGATGCCGCCGGTCATGTACTCGCAGCCGTGGTCGCCCACCCCCTCGACCACGGCCACCGCGCCGGAGTTGCGCACCGCGAACCGCTCACCGACCCGGCCGCGCAGGAACAGCTCGCCGCCGGTGGCGCCGTACAGGATGGTGTTGCCGGCGATGATCTGGTCCTCGGCCCGGCCGTTCGGGCCGGGTGGCGCGTCCAGGCCGCCGGCGAACGGTGCCGCCGGGTCGGGGCGGACCACGATCCGCCCGCCGGAGAGTCCCTTGCCGACGTAGTCGTTGGCGTCGCCGGCCAGCCGCAGCGTCACGCCGCTGGGCAGGAAGGCGCCGAACGACTGCCCGGCGGTGCCGGTGAGGTCGAACTCGATGGTGTCGGCGGGCAGGCCGGCCCCGCCGAACCGCCGGGTGACCGCGCCGCCGAGCATCGCGCCGACGCTGCGGTGCTCGTTGCGGACCGCCACCGCCGCCCGGACCGGCGTGCCGTTGGCCAGCGCGGGCTCGGCGAGGGCGAGCAGTTCGTTGTCCAGCGACTTGTCCAGCCCGTGGTCCTGGGCCCGTACGCCGCGCCGGGCCGCGCCGGCCGGCAGCTCCGGTACGTGCAGCACCGGCCGCAGGTCGAGCCCGTGCGCCTTCCAGTGGTCGAGTGCCGGGGCGAAGTCGAGCAGCTCGGTCGCGCCGATCGCCTCCTCCAGCGACCGGAAGCCCAGCTCGGCGAGGTAGCCCCGGACCTCCTCGGCGAGGAAGAGGAAGAAGTTCTCCACGAACTCGGGGCGGCCGGTGTACCGCTCCCGGAGCACCGGGTTCTGGGTGGCGATGCCGACCGGGCAGGTGTCCAGGTGGCAGACCCGCATCATCACGCAGCCGGCGACGATCAGCGGGGCGGTGGCGAAGCCGTACTCCTCGGCACCGAGCAGCGCCGCGACGATGATGTCCCGGCCGGTCTTGAGCTGGCCGTCGACCTGCACGGTGACCCGGTCCCGGAGCTTGTTGAGCAGCAGCGTCTGCTGCGCCTCGGCCAGGCCCAGCTCCCACGGGGTGCCGGCGTGCTTGAGCGAGTTGAGCGGGGAGGCGCCGGTGCCGCCGTCGTGTCCGGAGATCAGGATGACGTCGGCCTTCAGCTTGGCGACCCCGGCCGCGACCGTGCCGACCCCGACCTCGCTGACCAGCTTGACGTGCACCCGGGCGGCCGGGTTCACGCTCTTCAGGTCGTGCACGAGCTGGGCCAGGTCCTCGATCGAGTAGATGTCGTGGTGCGGCGGCGGGGAGATCAGCCCGACGCCGGGGGTGGCGTGCCGGGTGCGGGCGATCCACGGCCAGACCTTGTTGCCGGGGAGCTGCCCGCCCTCGCCGGGCTTGGCACCCTGGGCCATCTTGATCTGGATGTCGTCGGCGTTGACCAGGTATTCGCTGGTCACCCCGAACCGGCCGCTGGCGACCTGCTTGACGGCCGAGCGCCGGGTCGGGTCGTAGAGCCGTTCGACGTCCTCGCCGCCCTCGCCGGTGTTGGACTTGCCGCCGAGGGAGTTCATCGCGACCGCGAGGGTCTCGTGCGCCTCGGCCGAGATCGACCCGTACGACATGGCGCCGGTGGCGAACCGCTTGACGATCTCGCTGACCGGCTCCACCTCTTCCAGCGGTACCGGCTCGCGTACCCCGGTGCGGAGCCGGAACAGCCCGCGCAGCGAGCCGGCCTGCTCGGCCAGCCCGTCGACCTTCGCGGTGTACTCGCGGAAGACGTCGTACTGCCGGCTGCGGGTGGCGTGCTGGAGCAGGAAGACCGTCTCCGGGTTGAACAGGTGCAGTTCACCCTCGCGGCGCCACTGGTACTCGCCGCCGACCTCCAGCGGCCGGTGGGTGCGCTGGCCGGCGTTCACCGCGTACGCCCGGGCGTGCCGGGCGGCCACCTCGGCGTGGATCTCGGTCAGTCCGACCCCGCCGATCTTGCCCGGCGTTCCGGCGAAATACCGCTGCACGAGCCGGTTGTCCAGGCCGACCGCCTCGAAGACCTGGGCACCGCAGTACGACGAGACCGTCGAGATGCCCATCTTCGACATGATCTTGAGTACGCCCTTGCCGAGCGCCTTGACGTAGTTGCGGACCGCCGTGGCCGGCTCGATCCCGGCCAGCGCCCCGGTGATGATCAGGTCCTCGACCGACTCGAAGGCCAGGTAGGGGTTCACCGCCGCCGCGCCGTACCCGATCAGCAGCGCGGTGTGGTGCACCTCGCGGCAGTCGCCGGACTCCACGATCAGCGCCGCCTGGGTGCGGGTCTGCTCCCGCACCAGGTGCTGGTGCACGGCGGCGGTGAGCAGCAGCGACGGGATCGGCGCCAGGTCGGCGGTGGAGTCCCGGTCGGAGAGGACCAGAATGCGTACGCCGTCCTCGATCGCCTCCGAGACGTGCCGGCAGATCTCGGTCAGCCGCGCCTTCAACCCGGCCGCGCCGTCCCGGACCCGGTACAGCCCGGAGACCCGGACCGCCTTGAAGCCGGGCAGGTCGCCGTCCTCGTCGATGGAGAGGATCTTGGCCAGCTCGTCGTTGTCGATCACCGGGTAGGGGAGCACGACCTGCCGGCAGCTCGCCGGGTTCGGGTCCAGCAGGTTCCCCTCCGGCCCGATGGTCGCCTGGAGGCTGGTCACCAGCTCCTCCCGGATGGCGTCCAGCGGCGGGTTGGTGACCTGGGCGAAGAGCTGGTGGAAGTAGTCGTAGAGCAGCCGGGGCCGGGTCGACAGCGGCGAGATCGGGGTGTCGGTGCCCATCGAGCCGACCGGCTCGGCACCGGCCCGGGCCATCGGGCCGAGCAGGATCTTCAGCTCCTCCTCGGTGTAGCCGAAGGTCTGCTGCCGGCGCCGTACCGAGTGGTGGGCGTAGACGATGTGCTTGCGCGGCGGCAGGTCGGCCAGGTCGATCAGGCCGGCGTGCAACCAGTCGTCGTACGGGTGCTCGGCGGCCAGCTCGGACTTGATCTCGTCGTCCAGCACGATCCGGCCGGCGGCCGTGTCGACCAGGAACATCCGGCCCGGCTGGAGCCGCCCCTTGGCGACCACGGTCGCCGGGTCGAGGTCGAGCACTCCCGCCTCGCTGCCCAGCACCACCAGGCCGTCGGAGGTGAGCCACCACCGGCCCGGGCGCAGCCCGTTGCGGTCGAGCACCGCGCCGACCAGCGAACCGTCGGTGAAGGCGACCGAGGCGGGGCCGTCCCAGGGCTCCATCAGGCTGGCGTGGAAGCGGTAGAAGGATCTCCGACCGTGGTCCATGTCGTGGTCGTTCTCCCAGGCCTCCGGGATCATCATCAGCACCGCGTGCGGCAGGCTCCGCCCGGCCAGGTGCAGCAGTTCGAGGACCTCGTCGAAGTTGGCCGAGTCGGAGGCGGCCGGGGTGCAGATCGGGAAGAGCCGCCGGATGTTCCCCGGGATGTTCGGGCTGCGCAGCAGCGCCTCCCGGGCCTGCATCCAGTTCTTGTTGCCCCGGATGGTGTTGATCTCGCCGTTGTGCGCGATGAACCGGTAGGGGTGGGCCAGCGGCCAGGACGGGAAGGTGTTGGTGGAGAACCGGGAGTGCACCAGGGCGATCGCGCTGGCCACCCGGGGGTCGGTCAGGTCCGGGAAGAACTCCGGGAGCTGGTCCGGGGTGAGCATGCCCTTGTAGACCATGGTCCGGGCGGAGAGCGACGGGAAGTACGCCGGCACGCCCCGCTCGGCGGTCTCCCGCTCGGCCTGCTTGCGGACGCAGAACGCGACCCGGTCCAGGTCGATCCCGGTCAGCGGGGTGCCGGCCCGGCCGGCCGGGGAGTCGGTCAGCCGGTGCGCGGCCAGGAAGACCTGCCGGATCACCGGCCGGGCCGCCAGCGCGCTCTCGCCGAGGTCGCCCGGGCGGACCGGTACGTCCCGCCAGCCGAGGATGTCGGCCCCCTCGACCAGGGCGTACTTCTCCAGCACGGTCCTGGCCCGGGCCTCGTCGGCCGGGTCGGTGGGCAGGAAGACCAGGCCGGTGGCGTACTGCCCGGCCGGCGGGAGCGGGAAGTCGACGACCGCCCGGAGGAACTCGTCCGGCACCTGGAGCATGATCCCGGCGCCGTCCCCGGTGTTCTGTTCGGCACCCCGGGCACCCCGGTGGTCCAGCCGGCAGAGCGCGGCGAGGCCCTTGGCGACGACGTCGTGCGAGCGGCGGCCGTGCAGGTCGGCGACGAAGGCGACCCCGCAGGCGTCCCGCTCCGCAGCCGGGTCGTAGAGCCCCTGGGGCTCCGGCGTCCGGGCCGTCCGGGCGGTGTGCTCCGGGACCCGACCGGGGCCGGTCGACGCGGAGTCGGCACCCGCCGACGAGGAGAGGTGCGGTTCCTGGGGGTACGGAAAGGCCACCGGGGCTCCTGTCGTCACTCACGTTCAATCATTAGGTCGGGACGACGTCGGCCCTGCTGGGTCTCTTGAGTCTACGTTAGGGGCCGGCGGGGTCCACCAGTACAACCGATCACAGGCAGCGGAATTGATCACATGCCCCGGATCCCGTACGTGTACGCTCCCCCGGTGGCATCTGTACGAGACGAGCCGTTTGACCGGTTGGAACGCTTTTACGATGCGGTGCCGCGTGACGGGGCACACACGGAGGATTTCGGCGGGCTGGTGCTGTTCGTCCGCGACGGGGCGGGATGGCCATTCTACGCCCGACCCAGGTTGGGCGCCACGGAGCCGCCGTCGGCCGCCGACGTGACGGCGGTCCGCCAGCGCCAGCGCGACCTCGGGCTGCCCGAGGCCTTCGAGTGGGTACACGAGAACCACCCGGACCTGCTCGCGGTGGCCCGGTCGGCGGGGCTGGCGGTGCTGGAGGCGCCGCTGATGGTGCTCGATCCGGCCGCCCTGCCCCCGCCCGAGGACTTCGCGGCGACGCCGGTGCGGATCCTGGACCCGACGGCGCCGACCTTCGCCGCCGACGTGGCGGCCCGGCGCGCGGTCGCGGCGGTCGGCTTCGCCGCGCCGGGCACCGAGGTCGGCGTGGCCGGCCCGACCGCCCGGGACACCGCCCTGGTCGAGTTGCCGGTGGACTCGCTGGACGAGGAGCGCACCCGGACCGCCGCCGGCCGCCGGATCTCCGCCGTGGTCGAACTGCCCGGCCAGGGCCCGGTGGCCAGCGGCATGGCGCTGCGGGTCGACGACGTCGCCGAGATCGCCGGCATCGCCACCCTGCCCACGGCCCGCCGCCGGGGCCTGGGTGCCGCGGTCACCGCCGCGCTCGCCCGCCGGCTGCTCGACGACGGTACGAACCTGGTCTTCCTCTCCGCCGGCAGCGAGGAGATCGCCCGGGTATACCTGCGGGTCGGCTTCCGCCGGATCGGCACCGCCTGCATCGCCGAGCCCGCCCTGGTGGGCTGAGCCGAGGGGCGGGAGTCGGGGACGGCCGAGGATCCTCAAGACATCCTCAAGATCATTGCATCGCCGCACGTCGGGGATCATGATGACCCGCAGTGCTGTCCCCCCGGCTCCTCCCCCTCGGAGTTCACATGCGTTCAAGAAAACCGACGGTAGTCGTACTGTCTACATTGCTCGCGGCCACCCTCGGCACCGTCACCGCCCCCTCGGCGGCGCTCGGCCAGCCGACCTCGACGGTGCCCGGCACCACGGCCGCGGAGCCCAACCAGGTCACCGGACTCACCGTCACCCAGGCCGACGGCTACGCCACGGTCGCCTGGACGCCGGTCCCCGATGCCACCGACTACCAGATCGAGCGCACCCCGGTCGACGCTTCCGACGTGGCCACCGGCCCGGCGGTGGTGGTCGGCGTCTGGCGGCCGAACCGTCAGATCAACAACGAGTCGCCGACCTTCGCCGACGCCGGCTTCGAC
The DNA here is from genome assembly GCF_039649625.1 of Plantactinospora sp. ZYX-F-223. NCBI lineage: Bacteria > Bacillati > Actinomycetota > Actinomycetes > Micromonosporales > Micromonosporaceae > Plantactinospora > Plantactinospora sp. ZYX-F-223. The sequence continues at coordinate 22,598 of NZ_JBDJAV010000058.1, forward strand.
CCCGGCCTGCGGTTCCAGTGGCGGGTACGGGCCCGGATCGGCACCGCCGAGCAGCCGTACTCGGCACCGGTCACCGGTACCACCCAGCAGCCGTGGGGCGACCCGGCGGTCCCCGGTGAGAACCTGCGCACCCAGTGGGAGACCACCAAGGCCGCGCAGTACACCGGCGATGTCGACGAGTACGCCTACACCGCCGAGATCGATCGGCGGAGCGACCGGGTGCGGGTGGTGGAGCTCGGGCGTACCGTGCTGAACCGGCCGATCAACATGTTGGTGATCGGCTACCCGGCCCCGCCGGTCACCCCGGCGGCGGTCGCCGCGACCTCGCCGCTGGCGATCAACTGCAATGTGCACGGCAACGAGCCCGGTGACCGGGAAGCCTGCCTGGTGCTGGCCCGCAAGCTGGCGTTCGGCTCCGATGCCAAGACGATCGACCTGCTCAAGCACACCACCGTGCTGATCGTGCCGACCATCAACGGTGACGGCCGGGCCGCCAACACCCGGGGCAACTCGACCGGGCAGGACCTCAACCGCGACTACTCGCTGATCCGCCAGCCGGAGACCGCGGCGTACGTGAAGATGCTCCGCGACTACCGGCCGGTGGCCGGCTACGACGGGCACGAGTACGGCAACTCGACCGCCGGCGACCTGCCGATGCTGCCGCCACGGCACCAGAACGTGGCCAAGCAGATCTTCGACGAGTCGCTGGACATGATCGAGGGTCACATGTACGTCGAGGGCGCCAAGGACGGCTGGTGGGCCTGCCCGTACGGCTGCCAGGGCGGCAGCGGCGTGGGGCTGAGCGAGGAGACCATCCTGCGCAACACCCTGGGGCTGAAGAACACCGTCAACTCGCTGCTGGAGCTGCGCAGCTCCGGCGGGCAGACCCGGCCGGACGAGGGCAACTCGGCGAACAACCGGCGCCGCAAGACGTACTCGGCGCTCTGGACGTTCAGCCAGTTCCTCGACTACCACCGGGCCAAGCTGCCGGAGATCAAGAAGGCCCGCGGCGAGGCGATCGAGTTCCAGGCCAGCAACACCGGCCGGCTCGTCTTCCGGGGCTCCCGGCCGATCCCGCTGCACCCGGCGCCGCACCCGGGCGAGGCCGGCCCTCGGGACGACCTGCCCGTGCCGGAGATGATCCTCGACAACGCGCCGTGCGCGTACAAGCTCACCGAGGAGCAGTACAACGGGGCGCGTACCGACGGTCCGGGCGGGGTCGGCGCCACGGTGGCGCAGCGGATCGTCGCGCACGGCTGGAAGGTCGTCAAGGGCACCGACGGGTACTACGTGCCGCTGGCCCAGCCGGAGCGGGGCCTGATCCCGCTGCTGCTGGACGCGCAGGGCGCCGAGGAGTGGGTGGACGGCACCCGGGTCTACCCGACCCGTACCGGCCGGCACAACGGGCCGCTGACCATCTCCGGCTTCGCCTGCCTGTCGGACGCCACGGTGAACGGTCCGGTCACCGTCCGGCCCGGCGCCATCCTGATCGCCACCGGTACGACGATCAGCGGCCCGGTCAGCGCGGCCGGTGCCACCGGCGTCTTCCTGGCGGACAGCACCGTCCGGGGCCCGGTGTCGGTCTCCGGCACCACCGGCGCGGTCTCGCTGGTCGACAACACGATCTCCGGCCCGGTCTCGGTGGCGGTGAACAACACCGGCAGCGACCCGGCCCTGATCGCCGGCAACTCGGTGAGCGGTCCGCTGAGCTGTGCGGTCAACAGCCCGGCACCGACCAACATCGAGGTCGCCAACTCGGTGAACGGGCCGAAGTCGGGCCAGTGCGCCGCGCTGTGACCGGCGCGGCGCACCGCTGAACCCCGCACCATCCGCCGTACCGGCGGGTCGGGCCGCCGACGCCCGGCCCACCGGTACGGCACCCGTCCGTCAGTGAACCTCTTCAACCTCCCCTTGCGGTCCGTGGTGTCCGCAGGTGTGAGTCGGGGCGTACGCGCCGCGCTGTCCAGGTGGAAAGACGTTCAGTCGTGGAGGTTGCCGTGACCGAGCCGTACATCCCGCCGTCCCCGGCCGACGATTCCGCCGGGCGGCGACCGGCCAGCCGTACCCGGATCGGCCGCGCCCGGTTCCGGGCCGCGCTGGCGCTGGCCACGACCGCGCTGCTGGCCGGCACGGTCGCCGGCTGCACCGACGACGGTCCCGACGAGCGGGACGCGGCGGCGGCCGGTTCCGGCGGGGCAGCCGGCCCCGGGGTGACCGGACCGCTCTGCGACGCGCTGCCCTCCGGCACCGATCCGGGCAACCCGGCCGCGCTGGCCGGCCAGCCCGGCGACGTGGCCTTGCAGTGGATCCCCGTGTTGACCCGGTTCGAGGCGGCGGTACGCGCCGCCGACCTCTCGGCCGAGCTACGCGCCCCGGGTGGGGTGACCATCCTGGCCCCGACCGACGACGCCTTCGCGAAGAAGTTCTCCGAGGACAACCTCGACGACCTGATGATCCACCGCAAGGACGAGCTGCGCGACCTCGTCCGGGCCCACCTGGTGGCCGGCGCGCACCCACTGGCGGACCTGGTCGCCGACGGCTCGCTACGCACCCTCGACGGCAGCACGGTGCCGGTCAGCGCGGCCGGGGCGATGGCCCGGATCGGCGAGCACGTGCAGAGCGTCTGTGTCGACTACCAGGTCGCGGGCGGCCGGATCCACATCGTCAACGGCGTACTCGGCAAGCTGCCGACCACCTACGACCCCAACGCCGGCTCCGGCCACTGAACCACCTCAGCCTGGACGGCTCTCTTTCGACCGGGCACCGCCGGCACCACCGGCCAGCACGGCGTCCAGCGGCGCCTCCCGACCGTACCGGTGCGCCCGGGCGAAACCGCCGCTGCCGGTGACCCCGGGCTGGCGTACCGGAGCCTCCAACTGGGCTCGCAGGGCCCGCTCCGTCGCCTCGGTGTCCGCCCGTTCGCAGGCCGGTATTGGGGCGCCGATCTCCTCCCGGATCCGGTCGGCCGCACCGAGCAGCCGGGCCCCGCGTACCGGGTCGCCGTCCTGCCGGGCCACCTCGGCGAGCGCCTCCAGCACACTGGCGGTACGCCACCGGTCGCCGACCTGGCGGTGCGCGGCCAGGCTGAGCCGCAGGTGCCGGGCGGCCCGCCGGGTACGCCCACCGCGCAGTTCGACCAGGCCGCGCAGGTTGTGTGCCCAGCCCACCCCCTCCGGGAACCCGATCGCGGAGTACCGCTTCAGGGCCACGTCCAGCAGCGACGCCGCCCGGTCGATGTCCCCCCGGTACAGCGCGACCGCGCCGAGGTTCATCAGCGCGCTCGCCGCCGCCAGCGCGTCGCCCAGCCGCTCGTGCCGGCGCAGGCTCGCCCGCAGCCGCGAGTCGGCCCGGTCCAGGTCACCGGCGAGCCAGGCGGTGAAGCCGCGCAGCTCGGTGGTCTGCGCCTCGCCCCACTCGTCGTCGCAGTCGGCGAAGATGGCACCGGCGGTGGCCAGGTGAACGGCGGACTCGGCGTACCGGGCCTGCTCCCGGGCCACCGAACCGAGGATCTGTTCCAACTGCGCCTCGGCGCGGCGGTTCCGGGTGATCCGGCAGGCGGCCCGGGCCAGCTCCGCGTGCCGGATCGCCGCCGGGTAGTCGCAGGCCAGCATCGCCAGCATGGCCGCACCGATCCCGGCCCGGGACCGCAGCGCGGCCGGGGCGTCCGGGTGCCGGGCCAGCGCCGTCGACAGCCAGGCGTGGCCCTCCCGGTAGTTCCCCTCCAGCCGGCAGTACATGGCGAGCGCGGCGGCCAGCCGCAGGTCGCCGTGGGCGGGCCCGCCGGCGCCGGCCTCGGCCAGCCAGGTCAGCGCGGACCGCAGGTTGGGCTCCTCGGCGCGCAGCCGGGCCAGCCACCAGTCCCGGGCGGCGCCGCGCAGTCGGGCGTCGGCCCGCTCGGCCAGGTTCAGGCAGTACGTCGCGAGCGCCTGCCGGGCGGCCACCTCGGCACCGGAGCCGACCAGCCGGGCCAGCGCGTGCCGGCGGACCGGCTCCAGCATCCGGTAGCGGGTCCGGCCGCCCTCGCCCGGGCCGGGCAACCCGGCGCCGCCACTCGGATCGGCCGGCTCCGCCGAGCCGAGCGACTCGGCTGGCCCGGCCGGCTCGGCTGGCCCGGCCGGCTCGGCTGGCCCGGCCGGCTCGGCCGGCTCGGCTGGCCCGGCCGGCTCGGCTGGCCCGGCCGGCTCGGCTGGCCCGGCCGGCTCGGCTGGCCCGGCCGGCTCGGCTGGCCCGGCCGGCTCGGGCGGATCCACCGGCCCGGCCGGCGCACCCGGCTCGGGCGGCCCGGCCGGATCCACCGGCTCGGCCGGGCCGGTCGATAGGGGTTCCACCAGGGACGCCTCGACCAGGGCGGCCAGGGCGGCCGGTGCGGACGGGCCGCCGATCGACCGGGCCGCCTCGGCGTCGAACCCGGCCGCACAGATCGAGAGCCGGTCGAACAGCCGGCAGGCGTCGGCGGCCAGCAGGGCCAGGCTGGACTCCACCGCGGCGGCGACACTCCGGTGCCGGTCCGGTGGCCTCGGGTCCGGACTGCGCAGCAGCCGTACGTCGGTACGCAGCCGCGCGACGATCTCCTGCACCGTCAGCATCGGGGTACGCGCCGCGGCCAGTTCGATCGCCAGCGGCAGCCCGTCCAGCTCGGCACAGAGCCGCACGACCGCCTCGGCACTGGCCTCGGGGACCGGCCGGCCGGCGAACTCCCGGGCCCGTTCGAGGAAGAGCCGGGTGGCCGGATGTGCGGCCAGTGCCGCGAGGCTGTGCCCGGTGCCCACCTCGGGCACGGCGAGCGCCGGCACCCGGATCCGCGCCTCGGCCGGCAGCCGCAACGCGACCCGGCTGGTCGCCAGCACCCGCAGCCCCGGGCAGCGGGACAGCAGCCGTTCCACCAGCTCCGCGCAGCCGGTGACCAGGTGTTCGCAGTTGTCCAGCACCAGCAGTGCCCGGACCGGGCCCAGGTCGGCGGCGAGCGCCTCGACGATGTCCCGCCCCACGTCCGGTACGCCGAGCGCGGCGGCCACCGCCCGCGGTACCCGTACCGGGCTCTCCACGGCGGTCAGGTCGACGAACCAGACCGGCCGGTCGGTACGGCTCCCCGCCACCGCGACCGCCAGCCGGGTCTTGCCGGCTCCGCCCGTTCCGGTGAGCGTGACCAGGCGGTGCCGGTCCAGCCGTTCGGCGACGACGTCGAGCAGGTCGTCCCGGCCGAGCAGGGCGGTGAGCGGGACCGGCAGCCGGGCGGCCGGACGCGGTCGGGACGCCGGCGGGCCGGCGGTGAGGTCGATCGTCGGCGCCGGACAGGCCCCCGTGGCCCAGTCCTCGGGCAGCTCACCGGCGCGCACCGCCGCCGCGAGTACGCACACCCGGCCGGCCGGCTCGACGCCCAACTGCTCCTGGAAGACCTCCCGGGCCCGCTGGTGCACGTCGGCGGCGGCCCGGCGCCCCTGGTCCAGGTACGCGGCGACGAGCAGCAGCTCCCACAGCCGCGCCCGCAGCGGATGGGCGGCCACCGCCGTGGTCAGCTCGGCGACCGCCGCCCCGGCTACCCGGGCGGCCGTCGCCCCGGCGGCCACCACCGCCCGGTCGGCGACCGGTCCACCGGCGGCGCTGTGCGCCGCCACGGCGAGCCGCAGCGCGCACTCCCAGCGGTCCTCGAAGGCGTCGATCCGGGCCTGCCGCAGCCGCCCCAGCTCGACGGCGGCCCAGCCGGACGGGCAGAGCCGGTAGGGATCGCCGGCCTCGACGCCGGACTCCGGCCACCGCCCGGCGGACCGGTCCGGCAGCGGTTCCGGCCAGATGGCCAGAGCGGCCTGGAACAGCCGGGCGGCGGCGCGCAGCTCCCCGGCAGCCATCCGACGCCGGGCCCGGTCCAGCAGTCGGCTGAACCGGCTCGCATCGATCCGGCCGCTCGGCATCTGGAGCAGGTATCCGGTGGGTCGGATCTCCAGCGTGCCCGGTGATCCGCAGCCGGCCAGCGCGGCCGCCAGCAGGGTCGCCGCCGGGTCCAGGGGACGGGCACCGGCCCGGGACAGCGCGTCCCGACCGGCGAGTGCGGCCAGCAACTCGGCGTCCGGGACGGGTTCGTTCGGCCGCAGCGCCAGCAGTCCGAGGAGCGGGCCGGCACCGTCCGGCAACGCGACCGGCCCCCGGGGCCCGACCAGGCGGACCGGCCCGAGCAGCCGTACCTCGCCCGGGGTGCCGTGCCGCCGCTCCGTACTCGCCTGTTGATCAGGCACGCTGTGCCGCAACTGGGAGCCCTCTCCTTCGCTCCCGGGTAGTGTGCGCGACGCGGCGGCGTGCGGGGCATCCTCCCGATCGGTCGGTTGGCCGCCGAACCGGAGGGTCCGGCGCGACCCGCTCGGGCAGCGGCCCGCTTCGATTCGGACACCGGCCGGTCGACCGGATCCGGACCCGGCGACCGAAGAGACGCCGATGGTCAGCCGGTGGCCGATGCCCGGTCGATCACCGAACCTTTTTCCACCTGGCCAGCGCGGCGTGTCCGCCCCGACCCGCGCCTGCGGTCAGCGCGGACCGCAGGCCGGGCGGAAAACGCTTCACTCCGGTGGCCGCCACTGGGCCGCCACGCTCGCCGCGCTGCCCAGCAGCCGGGGCGTGATGGTGCCGAGGGCGGCGTCCCGGGCGCGCAGCGCCAGCCGCCCCCGGGCCTGCAACACCGCCGACATCCGCCGGGTCTGCCGGACCACCGTCACGGTCCGGGGACGGCGCAGCCGGTTGTACGACTCGACCGCCTCGCGCAGCGGCGCACCGGGGATCGCCTCCCGGACCAGCGAACGCAGCGTCGCGGCGTCCTCCAGGGCGAGGCAGGCGCCCTGACCCAGGTGGTGCGGCATGGCGTGCGCGGAATCGCCGATCAGCACCACCCCACCGGTGCCGGACGGGAAGCCGTACGCGCGGGGCAGCGGGCGCAGCTCGCGTACCTCCTGCTGGACCAGGTCCTCCGGCTCGGTGGCGGCGAGCAGGTCGCCGATCGGCGACGGCCAGTTCGCGAACCAGCGCCGGAGCAGGGCGAGCTGGGTGGCCGGTGGCTCGGGGCGGGACGCGCCGGCCGCCGTCGCCACCCAGTAGATCCCGCCCCGGGTGGAGCCGCCGGAGTCGCCGCGATCACCCAGCGAGGCCGCGACGAACCGGTAACCGGCGCCGAGTGTCTCGCCGTCCACCGGCCGGTCGGCCGGAAGCTGCGGCGCCCGGTACCACGGGATGACCGCCCGCCACGCCGCGCAGCCGGAGCTGACCACGGTGGCCTCCGGCGCGAGCCGGCGGCGTACCGTGCTGTCGATGCCGTCGGCGCCGACGACCAGGTCGGCCTCGTAGTTGCCGCGCCCGTCACCGACCGCCGGCCGGTCGCCGTCGCCGACCCGGACGGTCCGGACCTCGACGCCGGTCCGGATCTCCACCCGGTCGCCGAGGCCGGCGACAAGCGCGTCGTGCAGGTCCTCCCGGTGTACGACGACCGGCGCGCGTTCGCCGAGCCCGGGGCGGGGCTGCACCAGCCAGTGCCCGTCGGGGCGCCGGACGCCGACGTCGGGCAGCGGGGTCGCGATGGCGGCCAGCCCCTCGCCGAGGCCGAGTGCGCGCAGCGCGCGTACCCCGTTGGGCCAGAGCACCAACGCGGTGCGCTCGGCGCGTACCCGGTCGGCCTGCTCCAGCAGGGTCACCTGCCACCCGGAGCGGGCCAGTGCCCCGGCGGTCGCCAGCCCGCCGATTCCGGCGCCCACCACCACGGCCGTACGCATCGGGCCGGCTCCCCCGCTCAACGGTCCCGGTCGGCGGTCCCCGGCGCGGCCCCGGCGTCGGCGGGCTCGCCGTCCCGGGCGTCGGCCGACTCTGCGGCGGCGGCCGGCTCCCCGGCGGCCTCGGACGACCCGGCCGGAGTCTCCGGCCGGCTCTCGCCATCGCCGCCATCGCCGTCATCGGTGGGCCCGCCGTCGGAGTCGCCGTGCTGGACCGAGGCCGGTTCGGCCGGCTCCTCGGCCGGCGGGACCTCCCCGGTCTCCTGGAAGCGCCGGAACTCCTCCTCGGTCACCACCCGGTACGCGGTGGGCGCGCCGACCGCCGCCGGCTCCCGGGAGACGTCGACCTGGGACACGTCGCTGGTGGCGGCATCGCCCGCGGCCAGCGGGGCGGGTGCGCCACCGACCGGCACCAGGAACTCCTGCGGACCCCGGACCCGGACGAAGTAGACCAGTGCGCCGAGGAAGACCAGGACCGCGGTCCAGACGTTCAGCCGCGCCCCGAGGATCTCGGTCGCCGGGTCGGTACGCATCATCTCGATCCAGAACCGTCCGGCGGTGTAGCCCATGACGTAGAGCGCGAACGCCCGCCCCCGGCCGAGCTTGAACCGCCGGTCGAGGAAGAAGACCAGGCCGGCGACGCCGACGTTCCAGAGCGCCTCGTAGAGGAAGGCCGGATGGAAGAGCCCGGGTTCGAGAACCGGGTTGCCGCTGTCGTCGCGGAGCGCGTGCCCGGGGTTGGTGGGGTCCATCCGGTGGATCTCCAGGCCCCACGGCAGCGTGGTCGGGCCGCCGAACAGCTCGTTGTTGAACCAGTTGCCGATCCGGCCGACGGCCTGGGCCAGCGGCAGGCCCGGGGCGAGGGCGTCGGCCACCACGGTCAGCGGCAGGCCGAGCTGCCGCACGGCGAGCCAGGCACCGACGGCGCCGCCCGCGACGGCGCCCCAGACGCCGAGCCCGCCCTCCCAGATGTAGAGGGCCCTGACCGGGTCACCGCCCTCGCCGAAGTAGGACCCGGGTGAGGTGATCACGTGGTAGATCCGGGCGCCGACGATGCCGAACGGCACCGCCCAGACGGCGATGTCCAGCACCGCCCAGGGGGCGACGCCACGGCGGCGCAGTCGCAGCTCGGTCACCACGCAGGCGACCACGATTCCGAGCACGATGCAGAGTGCGTACGCCCGGATCGGCACCGGCCCGAGTTGCCACACGGCGGTGGCGGGACTCGGCAGGGCCGCCTGAGGAGAGAGCGAGGCGAGGGTCACGGGTGCACAGGCTACCGTCGCGACCCCTGCCGGCGGCACCCCGGTCCGGTTGTCGACCCCGGGCGATTCCCGCCTGTTTCATCCCGTTACCTGCGTTGAGCTGGCCGGTCGTCCCTTTCCGCCACCGGCACGGCGGCCGGATCGAACACCGCGACTTCAGCGCTCGACGGTCCGCGGAGCAGTGCGAGGCAGCGACAACCGACCCACGGAGCGGTGCGGGTCCGGGCAGCGACCGGCCTGGAGCGCGGGTACGAGATCAGCGGGGGCGACCGGCCCGAGCCGGAGCCGGGGCTACCCGTCAGCGTCGGATGGCTCGAACGCCCTCGGCTAGTTCGGCGCTGAGCGTGCCGAGCGCGGCCAGCCCGGCCGCCTCGTCGGGGGCGTCCAGCAGGCAGCGGATCAGGGCGCTGCCCACGATGACGCCGTCGGCGTACCGGCCGACCTCGGCGGCCTGTGCGCCGGTGCCGACGCCGAGGCCCACCCCGACCGGCAGCCCACTGATCGCCCGGACCCGGCCGACCAGGGTGGGCGCGGCGTCCGAGGTCTTCTCCCGGGCACCGGTCACCCCCATCAGCGCGGTGGCGTAGACGAATCCCCGGCAGTGCTCGACGGTCAACGCCAGCCGCCGGTCGGTGGACGAGGGCGCGACCAGGAACGTCCGGTCCAGGCCGTACGCGTCGGAGGCGGCCAGCCACTCGCCGGCCTCCTCCGGGATCAGGTCCGGAGTGATCAGGCCGGTGCCGCCGGCGGCGGCGAGGTCCCGGGCGAAGGCGTCGACGCCGTAGCGCTCGATCGGGTTCCAGTAGGTCATCGTGACCACCGGAGCCCCGGTCGCCGCCACCGCCTCGATGATCCGCAGCGTGTCCCGGGTGCGTACGCCGCCAGCCAGGGCGATGTCGCTGGCCCGCTGGATGACCGGCCCGTCCATCACCGGGTCGGAGTAGGGGATCTCCACCTCGATCACGTCGACCCCGGCGTCGACCATGGCACGCATCGCGGCGATGCTGCCGTCCACGGTCGGAAAGCCGGCCGGCATGCAGCCGACCAGCAGCGCCCGCCCCTCGGCCCGGGCCTTCTCGAACGCGACCCCGATGCTCCGCTCGGACGTGGTGGCCATCCCGCTCACCTCTGGTCCCCGTCGAGGATGCCGAAGTATTCCCCGGCGGTGTGCACGTCCTTGTCCCCCCGGCCGGAGAGGTTGACCACGATGGTGGGCTCGCGACCGAGTTCGGCGGTGAGCTCAGGGATGATCTTCAGCGTGCCGGCGAGCGCGTGCGCGCTCTCGATCGCCGGAATGATCCCCTCGGTCCGGCAGAGCAACTGGAACGCGTCCATCGCCTCCGCGTCGGTGACCGGCGCGTACCGGGCCCGCCCGGCGTCGTTGAGCCAGGCGTGCTCGGGGCCGACCCCGGGATAGTCCAGCCCGGCCGAGATCGAGTGCGACTCGACCGTCTGCCCGTCGGAGTCCTGCAGCACATAGGTGCGGGCGCCGTGCAGCACTCCGGAGGAACCGCCGGTGATACTCGCCGCGTGCCGCCCGGTCTCCACACCGTCGCCGCCGGCCTCGAAGCCGTACAGCCGGACGTCGGTGTCCGGCACGAAGGCGTGGAAGATGCCGAGCGCGTTGGAACCGCCGCCGACGCAGGCGGTCACCGCGTCCGGCAGCGCGCCGGTCAGCTCCAGGCACTGCTGCCGGGCCTCCACCCCGATGCCCCGGACGAACTGGCGGACCATCGCCGGGAACGGGTGCGGGCCGGCGGTGGTGCCGATCAGGTAGTGCGTCCGGTCGACATTGGCCACCCAGTCCCGCATGGCCTCGTTCATCGCGTCCTTAAGGGTGCGCGAGCCGGCGGTCACCGGGACGACGGTGGCGCCGAGCATCCGCATCCGGGCGACGTTGAGGGCCTGCCGCTGGGTGTCCAGCTCGCCCATGTAGACCACGCACTCCAGATCGAGGTACGCGGCCGCGGTCGCGCTGGCCACCCCGTGCTGGCCGGCGCCGGTCTCGGCGATCACCCGGGGCTTGCCCATCCGCTTGGTCAGCAGCGCCTGGCCGAGCACGTTGCGCACCTTGTGCGCGCCGGTGTGGTTGAGGTCCTCGCGCTTGAGCAGCACCCGCGCCCCGACCCGGGCGGAGAGCCGCTCGGCCCGGTAGAGCAGGGACGGGATGTTGGCGTACTCGCACAGCATCCGGGTGAACTCGGCGGTGAACGACTCGTCGGCCAGCGCCTCCCGGTAGGCCGTGTCGAGTTCGTCGAGCGCGGCGACCAGCGCCTCGGGGACGAACCGGCCGCCGTACGGGCCGAAGTGCCCGGCGAGGTCGGGCAGCGCCGCCTCCCCGGTCGGCAGGATGGCGGCGCTCATGCCGGCACTCCGCTTCGCTCCGTGCCGCCATGAGGCACAACCGCACTGAGCCGACTGATCCGCTCGCTACGCTCGCTCATCCCGGCACTCCGCTTCGCTCCGTGCCGCCATGAGGCACAACCGCACTGAGCCGACAGATCCGCTCGCTACGCTCGCTCATCGGACCGGCCGGGGGGTTGCCGGGTGGTTGCCGGCGTTGACCAGCTCGGCCACCGCCTCGCGGGGACTCTTCTGGGTGACCAGCCCCTCGCCGACCAGTACGGCGTCGGCGCCGGCCGAGGCGTACCGGATCAGGTCGTGCGGGCCGCGTACCCCGGACTCGGCAATCTTGACGACCTTGTTCGGCAGGCCGGGGGCGATCCGCTCGAAGACCGACCGGTCGACCTCCAGGGTGCGCAGGTTGCGGGCGTTCACCCCGATCACCCGGGCACCGGCCTCCAGGGCGCGGTCCGCCTCCTCCTCGTCGTGCACCTCGACCAGTGCGGTCATGCCCAGCGACTCGATCCGCTCCAGCAGGCCGACCAGGACGTTCTGCTCCAGCGCGGCGACGATCAGCAGCACCAGGTCGGCGCCGTGCGCCCGGGCCTCGTGCACCTGGTAGCTGGAGACGACGAAGTCCTTGCGGAGCACGGGAATGTCCACCGCGGTCCGGACCGCCGCCAGGTCCTCCAACGAGCCGCCGAACCACCGCCCCTCGGTGAGTACGCTGATGCAGCGCGCCCCACCGGCGGCGTAGTCACCGGCCAGGTCGGCCGGATCGGCGATCTCGGCGAGCTGCCCCTTGGACGGCGAGGAGCGCTTCACCTCGGCGATCACCCCGACGCCCGGACGGCGCAGTGCCGCGTACGCGTCCCGAGGTGGCGCGGCCGCCGCCGCCAGTTGCTTGATCTGCTCCAGCGGCACCTCTTCCTGCCGCCGTGCGACGTCCTCACGGACTCCGGCGAGGATCTCGTCGAGCACGTTGGCGGACGTGGCCGATCCGGCTTCGTCTCCCGCCGTGTGCGGATGCTCAGCAGTCACCAACGGACTCCCCTCTCCGGGTGTCATGGGCCGATGCTAGGCGCCGCCACCGGACGGACGCCCTCGGGGGTATGGCGTGCTTCACGAGATGGGCTGGGGCATAATGGCCGACCCTGTGAGCGGAATGTCACGCTGCGCCATCAAGGGCGCCGGCGCAGCTCGCCCGCACCCGGCGGTGCCCGGGGACGACGGCTGTGACCGACGTCAAGGAAGCCGGACGCGGCGGCGGGAGTTGTCCCGGATGGTGGACCGGGCCCGGGACGAACCGTTGATCCGGGGGTGACCGGCCGGAAACACCGGATGGGCACCATCAACGTCGGGCACACTGGTCGCGGGGCCGCCGCCGACCAGTCGGATCGATTCCGTGCGGGGAAGACCATGAGCGCTGCGAAGCCTGACTCGACCATCGACCTGACCCGCATCCCCCGGGCCGTACTCTCGGTCGCCGTCGGCATGGTGCACAGCGTGGAGCGGGCGGTGATCGGCGACGCCCGGATGCGGACCGCCCGGGGCAACGCCTGGGAGGCGATCTGCGCGGACCGGGACCGGGCGCTGCGCCGCGACGAGATCCGGGCCGTGGTGGCGGCGCTCGCCGCCGCACCACCGACCGGACCCGTGCACGCCGCACGCGGCAACACCGCACGCCCGTCCGGCGGTCAGGTCACCCGCACCGCGGCGGTACCCGGCCCGACCACCGGCCGCGGTGCCGCGCGACGCGGTGCGACGGCCGCCCGGCAGCCGGTCAGCTAACCGTCGGGTCCTCGCCCCGGTCCAGCGCGTCCCAGGCGGCCGTCGTCCGTCGGCCGTCCACCCGGCCGTCGGAGGCGAGCACCGGACTCTCCCGGCCCGCCCCGGCCGGCCGGGCCCGCTCGTAGCGGGCACCCATCACCGGCCATCCACCGCTCCGCACCGCCGTGAGGCCGCCGGCCGCGCCGGCCAGCAGGCCACCCAGCACGCAGAGCAGTGGCCAGCCGGCACTCACCTCGCCACCGGTGCCGAACCCGGCGTAGCCGGCACCGGCCGCCACGCCGACACCGAGGAGCGCCAGTAGCCCGCCGACCAACCGGCGCCCGATCCCCCGGGTGCCGAGCACGGCTCCGGCGGCGGCCAGCCCGACCAGGGCCAGCGCCGGCAGCCAGGGCAGCAGGTCGCCGCCGGTCCGGGTCACCCGGCCGGGGGGCAGCGGCGCCGGACGGGCGGTCAGCTCGACGGACCAGGTCCGGGTCGCCGCGAAGACCGCCAGGCCGGCACCGAGCAGGCAGAGCAGCACGGCGTACGTCAACTCCCGCCGCCCCGCCGCCCGGGCCCGGTCGGTGTTCACCGGGCCGGCCGCAGCGTCTCGGCCGCCGCGATCGCGGCCAGTACCGCCGCCGCCTTGTTCCGGGTCTCCCGGTCCTCGGCAGCGGGGTCGGAGTCGGCGACGATCCCGGCACCGGCCTGCACGTACGCCCGACCGTGCCGGATCAGCGCGGTCCGGATCGCGATCGCCATGTCCAGGTCGCCACCGAAGCCGAAGTAGCCGACCGTGCCGCCGTACAGGCCGCGACGGGTCGGCTCCAACTCCTCGATGATCTCCATCGCCCGTACCTTGGGTGCGCCGGAGAGGGTGCCGGCCGGGAAGGTGGCGGCCAGTGCGTCGAACGCGGTCCGGTCCTCCCGCAGCGTCCCCACCACCGTGGAGACGATGTGCATCACGTGGCTGTACCGCTCGATGGTGGCGAACTCCGGCACCTCGACCGTGCCCGGCCGGCAGACCCGGCCGAGGTCGTTGCGGCCCAGGTCGACCAGCATCACGTGCTCGGCCCGCTCCTTCGGGTCGGCGATCAGCTCGGCGGCCAGCCGGCCGTCGTCGGCCGGGCTGCTCCCCCGGGGGCGGGTGCCGGCGATCGGGTGCAACATCGCCCGGCGCTGGCCGTCGGCGCTGTTGCTGACCTTCAGGTGCGCCTCCGGGGACGACCCGACGATGTCGAAGTCGTCGAACCGGAGCAGATACATGTACGGGCTCGGGTTGGTGGCCCGCAACACCCGGTAGACGTCCAGCGGGTCGGCCGCGGTCTCCCGCTCGAAGCGCTGGGCCAGCACGATCTGGAAGCACTCGCCGGCCCGGATCGCCTCCTTGGCCACCTCAACCGCCTTCGGGTACTCCCCCTCGGCGGTCCGGCTGAACACCTCACCCGGGGAGGGCCGGTCGACCGTGGCGATCATCGGCGGGATCGGTCGGGACAGCGCGGTGGTCATCGCGTCCAACCGGCCGACCGCCTGGTGGTACGCGGCGGTCACCTGGGCCGCCCGCTCCGGGTCGTCGGCATCGGCGTCGGCCGCCCCGTCGGCACCGAGCGTCGAGCCGTCGGCGGTGCCGCTCGGCGGTGCCGGCAGCAGGGCGTTCGCCACCAGGATCGCGGAGCCGTCGAAGTGGTCCAGCACGACCAGGTCGGTGGCGAGCATCATGCCCAGTTCGGGCAGGCGCAGGTCGTCCTCGGTCAGCGACGGCAGCCGCTCGAACCGGCGTACGACGTCGTAGCCGAGGTAGCCGACCATGCCGCCGAGCAGCGGTGGCCTGGAGTCCCGCTCGGATCCGACCGGACCGTGGACGGCCGGGCCGGTCAGCGCCGCCACGGTGGCCCGCAGCGCCGCCATCGGGTCGCCGCCGGTCGGCAGGCCGGCGGGGGGCGTACCGAGCCAGTGCGCCTGGCCGTCCCGCTCGACCAGGGTGGCGGCGCTGCGTACCCCGACAAAGGAGTAGCGCGACCAGGCGATCCCGGCCGCACCGGCCCCCTGCTCCGCCGACTCCAGCAGGAACGTCCCGGGCCCGCCGGCCAGTTTGCGGTAGACCCCCACCGGGGTCTCCCCGTCGGCGAGCAGCCGCCGGACCACCGGCACCACCCGCCGGGTCCGGGCCAGCTCCCGGAAGGTCACCTCGTCCGGGCTCACCGCTCCGGTGGTCATCGGGTCACCGCCCCAGCGTCGGTCATGTCGTCGGCCCGGCGGAGGTCGCCCCGGTGACCGGCAGTTCGTCGGAGAAGCAGGTCCAGTTTCCGGTGTGGCAGGCCGCGCCCACCTGCTCGACGCTGACCAGCAGGGCGTCGCCGTCGCAGTCCAGCGCGACCGAGCGGACGTACTGGTGGTGGCCGGAGGTCTCGCCCTTGACCCAGTATTCCCGGCGGCTGCGCGACCAGTAGGTGGCCCGGCCGGTGGTGAGGGTGCGGTGCAGCGCCTCGTCGTCCATCCAGGCAACCATCAGCACGTCACCGGTGTCGTGCGCCCGGACCACGGCGGCGACGAGTCCGTCGGGGGTACGGCGCAGGCGCGCGGCGATCGCCGGATCGAGGGCCGAGGGCCGCGCGGGGCCGCTGCGCGCCGGCCCGGGCGCGGTCACCGGGGAGAGATCGGGTACGGGCATAGTTCCCGATTGTTTCGCACGCGGCACCGGAACCGTCCACCCGTCCCCGCTCCCGGCCCCCGAAGTGGCCCGCGCCACGCCTCCCGGCGGGCTGACCGCCCCCGGCGGGCTGACCGTCCCGGTCGGGTCCGGGCCGGCGAGTTGGGCGACGTAGCGGTCGAGCCGGCCGTCGCGCAGGGCGGCGGCGAGATCCGCGCCGACCACCTCGGCCAGCTCCTCGGCGTACGGACGGGCCAGCGCCACCGTGCCGACGACCAGGCGGTACGCGGCGGCATGCAGCCGGGGCAGGGTGTCGGGGCGCAGCCCGAGGCAGGTGAGCATGTCGTCGCGGTAGCCGTCCGGCGCGACCGGCAGGTCCAGCGCGGCGGCCAGCGCGTCCCGTCGGCTGGCCACCGTGACCGCCGGGTTGGCGAGCCGGAGCACCGACGGGCAGCGCCGGGCCAGTTCGGCGGCGGCGAGCCGGGCGTCGTACTCGGCACCGCTGGCCCGGGCCCCGCCGACCTTGCCCAGCGCGGCCACCAGTTCCGCCAGATCGGGGTCGGCGGGGCGCTGGCGGATCTCGGACACGTCGACGGACGAGCGCCAGGCGCCGTGTGCCCAGAGTAACCGTATGGGCGCGACGACCGGCAGTCCGAAGGACCATTCGGCGGGCTGGTCGAGCCGTTCGAGCCAGGATTCGACGTCCCGGACGGCGACCGAAAGGTGGGTCAGCCGGCCGCCCGCCTCCACCAGAAAGGCCGGATAGGCGGCGTACGGCCCCCCGCTGACCAGGACATCGATGTCCACGTCGCTGTACGGGGTGGCGGCACCCCGGGCATAGCTGCCGCGCAGCAGCACCCCGACGACGGGCGGGCCGGGCATCCGGCGCAACCGGTCCGTCCAGTCGTCGAGGAACCCAAGTTGCCGTAACGGACCGTGACCCACGGCGTCATCGTGCCGCAGCTCCGATCATGACGCAACGCCCGATCATGCGTTGCCTGGGCGTTTCGTCCGTTACATACCGATAAATCGCATTGACTGCTCCGGGTAACGTTCGCCGGCCGCCACGCCGACCGGTACCGCGGCGGAGAGCCGGGCCACCTGGTCGCCGGTGAGCCGCAGGTCCACGGCGGCGGCGTTCTCCTCCAGGTAACGCACCCGCTTGGTGCCGGGGATCGGCAGGATGTCGTCGCCCTGGGCGAGCAGCCAGGCCAGCGCGGCCTGCGCCGGGGTACAGCCGATCTCGGCGGCCACCGCCCGGACCCGGTCGACCAACTCCAGGTTGGCGCCGAGGTTCTCCTCGGCGAACCGGGGCACTCGGTTGCGGAAGTCCTCCGCGTCGAGCTGTTCCCGACTGCTGATCGTCCCGGTCAGCAGTCCCCGACCCACCGGCGAGTACGCCACCAGCGCCACGCCCAGGTCCCGGCAGGTCGCCAGCATCTCCCGCTCGACGTCCCGGCTGAACAGCGAATATTCCATCTGCACCGCCGCGACGGGATGCACGGCGTGCGCGGCCCGCAGCGTCGCCGGGCTCACCTCGGAGAGCCCGATGAACCGGACCTTGCCGTCGACCACCAGGTCCGCCATCGCCCCGACGGTCTCCTCGATCGGCGTGGCCGGATTGCGCCGGTGCAGGTAGTAGAGGTCGATGGTCTCCACCCCGAGCCGGGCGAGCGAGGCGTCGCACGCCTCGCGGGCCCACTCCCCGGAGCTGTCGACGTACGCCCCCGGCGAGGCGGTGGTGCTGCCCTCGCCGGTGAACCGGTTGCCGAACTTGGTCGCCAGGAACACCTCGTCGCGACGCTTGCGGACCACCGGGCCGAGCAGTTCCTCGTTGTGCCCCCGCCCGTACATGTCGGCGGTGTCCAGGTGGTTGACGCCCAGGTCGAGGGAGCGGTGCAGGGTCCGGGTCGACTCCTCGTCGTCCGCGGCCCCGTACGCCATGCTCATTCCCATACAGCCGAGCCCGATCGCCGACACCTCCGGCCCGATGGCACCGATCCTGCGCTTCCGCATCGCTCCCGCTCCGTCCGCCGTACGTTCCGTCTGCCCGGTCCAGGCTTCCACTTCCGCACCGACCCGGCCATCCCGACCGGCGATCGCCCGCAGTCGACGATTGTCCGCGACCAAGATTTCAACTAGCGTTGATTTCAACACTTGATGAGTTTCTGAGGGAGGCTCCAATGGAGACCGCGATCGAGGTCCGCGACCTCGTCGTGACCCGCGGGAAGCGGCAGGTGCTGCACGGGATCAACTGCACCGTCCCGCGTGGCAGCGTCACCGGCCTGCTCGGCCCGAGCGGCAGCGGCAAGACCACGCTGCTACGGGCCATCGTCGGCGTGCAGATCGTGTCCGGCGGCACCGTCACCGTGCTTGGCGAGCCGGCCGGCACCCGCGGCCTGCGGCGGCGCCTCGGCTATCTGACCCAGGCGCCGAGCGTCTATCCGGACCTGACCGTCCGGGAGAACACCCGCTACTTCGGCCGGCTCTACGGCCTCGGTCGGGCCGACTCCGACCGGGCGATCTCCGACGTCGGCCTGGCCGACGCGGCCGACCAACTCGTCGGGACCCTCTCCGGCGGCCAGCGCAGCCGGGCCTCGCTGGCCTGCGCCCTGGTCGGCCGCCCCGAGGTGGTGATTCTCGACGAGCCGACGGTCGGCCAGGACCCGGTGCTCCGGGCCGAGCTGTGGCAGCGGTTCCACGCGATGGCCGCCGAGGGCACCACGCTGCTGGTCTCCAGCCACGTGATGGACGAGGCGGCCCGGTGCGACCGGCTGATGCTGATCCGGGAGGGCCGGCTGATCGCCGACGACACCGTGCCGGCGGTACGCACGGCGGCCGGCACCGACGACCTGGAGGAGGCGTTCCTGCGGCTGATCCGGGCGAACGAGCTGGCCGACCAGGACCGGTTGACCCGCACCGGCGACGGGAGGCCGGCCCGATGAACCCGCGGATCCTCGCCGTCACCACCGGCCGCATCCTGCGCCAACTGCGGCACGACCGGCGTACGGTGGCGATGCTGCTGGTGGTGCCGGTGGTGCTGGTCACCCTGCTCTACTACATGTTCGGCGACCAGCCCGCGCCACCGGGACAACCGGCCATCTTCGACCGGATCGCGCTGGTCATGCTCGGCGTCTTCCCGTTCGTGATCATGTTCCTGGTCACCAGTATCGCGATGCTCCGCGAGCGCACCTCCGGCACGCTGGAACGGCTGCTCACCACCCCGCTGGCCAAACTGGACCTGCTCTTCGGGTACGGCCTCGCGTTCGGGCTCGCCGCCACGGTCCAGGCCGGCGTCGCGGCCGGCGCGGCGTACTGGCTGTTCGATCTCTCCACCGCCGGCAACGCCGGGCTGGTGGTGTTGATCGCGGTGGTCAACGCCGTACTCGGGGTGGCGCTGGGTCTCTTCTGCAGTGCCTTCGCGCAGACCGAGTTCCAGGCCGTACAGTTCATGCCGGTCGTGGTGGTCCCGCAGATCCTGCTCTGCGGTCTGTTTGTCGCCCGCGACCAGATGGCCGGCTGGCTACAGGCGATCAGCGACGCGCTGCCCCTGTCGTACGCGGTCGAGGCGCTGCAGGAGGTCGGCACGCACGCCGAGCCGACCGGCACGATGTGGCGGGACGTGGCGGTGGTGGTCGCGGCGGTGGTCGCCGCCCTGGTGCTCGCCGCGGCAACGCTGCGGCGGCGCACCGGCTGACGGTCCGGCTCGCCGGTCGGCGCCCCACCGCGGGCGGCGCCGACCGGCACCGGAGGAAACGAGTACGAGGACGGCGATGGCACGACGGAGCGGACGGCGACCGGGCAACCCCGACACCCGGGAGGGGATCCTGAGAGCCGCCCGGGAGGCGTTCGCCGAGCGCGGCTTCGACCACACCTCGATCCGGGCCATCGCGACCGCCGCCGGGGTCGACCCGGCCCTGGTGCACCACTACTTCGGCACCAAGGACCAGCTCTTCCTGGCCACCATCGACATCCCGTTCGACCCGCAGGAGCTGCTGCCGCAGATCGCCGCCGGTGGGCTCGACAGGGTCGGCGAACGGCTGGTCCGGACGTTTCTGCGGGTCTGGGACTCCCCCGCCGGTACGGCCGCGGTGGCGCTGTTCCGGTCGGCGGTGAACAACGAGTGGACCGCCCGGCTGCTCCGGGAGTTCCTGGAGACCCAGGTGCTCCGCCGGGCGACCGGGATGCTCGAGATCGACCCGGCCGAGGCGCCGCTGCGCTCGTCGCTGGTCGCCACCCAGATGGCCGGCATGGTCATCGTCCGCTACATCCTGCGGCTGGAGCCGCTCGCCTCGGCACCGCCGGACGTCGTGGTCGCGGCGGTCGGGCCGACCGTGCAGCGCTACCTGACCGAGGACCTGACCCGGCTCACCGGCCGGCCGGCCGGTCCCGGCACGCCGAGCGGGCCGTAGCGCGCGGCCGATTCCCGGAGGTCAACGGCCGATTCCCGGAGGTCAACGGTCGGACCACGCCTGGTCGGCGGAGCTGGCGACCGGGCACTCCCGGTCCGGGCGCTGCGACTGGTGCCGACGCCGGCAGAGCACCGGATGCAGCAGCTCGACCAGCTCCACCCGGCCGGCGAGCGGGCGGGGGAAGGCGAGCCGGGCCCGGCAGCGGGTACCGCGTCCGCCGAGGGCCACCACCATGCCGTACCGGTCCAGCCGGACCACCCGGGGCGGCGGCTCGTCCGCACCGCCCGGCGGTACGAGGTCGCCGAGCTGGCGCCGGAGGAACGCGGCGATCTCCGGCCCGTGGTGGTCCGCGAGGTCGGCCAGCAGTTCCCGTTCCAGCGCGTGCAGCGGGTCCGGCTCGGCGGCGGCGTACTCGGCCGGTTCGACGTGCCGCACCGTGCCGGCACGTTCCAGCCGGATCTCGGCCGGCTCGAACCGGTAGAGCGTGAAGCCCCGGCCGACGTCCAGCAGGTCTCCGGTCGGGATCACCTCGGCGAAGTCGACGGCCGCCTGCCGCGCCTCGACACCGGCGAGCGGCTCCGGCCAGCCGGAGATCCAGACCCGGCCGAGCGGCGGCGCCCCGGCGGCCGGCGGCAGGTCGCGGACGTCGAGCACCAGCGCGGTGCCCCGGCTGTCCCTGGTCGGCCGGAGCGCCGCGGCCAGATCACTGACGATCGAGACGAGCAACAGTACCCGGCCGGACGAATCGGTGGCGTGCCGGACCTGGTGCGGCCCGGGCCGGTACGCGGCCTGGGCGGTGCCGGGAAGTCGACCGGCGGCCAGGGTACGGGCCACCTCCGCGGAGCTGGGCTGCATGACGTCGACCTCCGACGAGTTAGCCTGACCTTAGTAAGGGGAGGCTAACCTATCGCGCAGTCGGCGTCCATCTCGTCGCCGTCACCGCTCCTCGCCCGCTCCTCACCGGGTCTGCTCCAACCAGGACGCGTAGAGCAGGCCGTAGACCGAACCCGGGTCGCTGACCAGTTCCTCGTGCGGGCCCCGCTGCACGATCCGGCCCCGGTCCACCACGATCACCTCGTCGGCGGCCTGTGCGGTGGAGAGCCGGTGCGCGATCGCCACCGTGGTCCGGCCCCGGGTCACCGCGTCCAGGGTGCGTTGCAGGCGTACCTCGGTGGCCGGGTCGACCGCACTGGTCGCCTCGTCCAGCACCAGTAGGTCCGGGTCGGCCACGTACGCCCGGGCCAGCGCGACCAACTGCCGCTCGCCCACGCTGAGCGCCTCGCCGCGCTCCCCCACCGGCGTCGCCAGCCCGAGCGGCAGCCCCTCCACCCAGTCGCCGAGACCCAGCTCGGTGAAGGCCAGCGCCAGTTCCTCGTCGGTCAGCTCCGGCCGGCCGAACCGGACGTTCTCCGCCACCGTGGAGTCGAAGAGGAAGCCGTCCTGCGGCACCATCACCACCCGGGAGCGCAGCGAGCCGAACCGGACCCGGTCCAGCGGCACCCCGGAGAGCAGCACCGCCCCGCCGGACGGGTCCATCAGCCGGGTCAGCAGCTTCGCGAAGGTGGTCTTGCCGCTGCCGGTCTCGCCCACCACCGCGACCCGGGTCTTGGCCGGGATGTCCACGGTGACGTCGACCAGCACGGGCGGGCCGCCCGGATAGCGGTAGTCGACGCCGGCGAAGCGGATGTCGATCGGCCCGGCCGGCAGGTCGACGCCCTGCTCGCCGGGGTCGGCCACATCCGGCGCCACGTCGAGGACGTCCAGCACCCGCCGCCAGCCCGCCACCGCGTTCTGCGCCTCGTTGAGTACCTCGGTGGCGATCTGCACCGGCTGGATGAAGAGGGTGACCAGGAAGAGGAAGGCGGTGAGTTCGCCGATCCCCAGCGAGCCGTCGACACCCAGCTTGACGCCGAGCACCACCACCCCGGCCAGGGCCAGCCCGGCGGCGATCTCGCCGGTCGAGAAGCTGATCACGCTGGTCCGGATAGCCCGCTGCTGGGCCCGGCGCTGCGCGTCGATGGTCCGGTCCAGCCGCTCGGCGGTCCGGCCGGAGACCCCGTACGCCCGGATCACCGGCGCGCCCACCACGCTCTCCGAGACCGCGGCCAGCATCGCGCCGAGCCGCTGCCGGACCACCCCGTAGGCGGCGGCGAGCCGCTTCTGGAACACCCGGATCACCGCCAGGGCGGGGATGAACGCGCCGAACACCACCAGGGTCAACTGCCAGGAGTAGACCGCCATCACCACGGTGGTCACCACCACCTGACCGAGGTTGATCAGGAGGATGACCCCGCCCCACTGGAGGAACTGGGTGATCTGGTCCACGTCGCTGGTGACCCGGGAGACCAGCGAGCCGCGCCGCTCCGCCTGCTGGTGCAGGGTCGACAGGTCGTGCACGTGCCGGAAGGCCCGCACCCGTACCCCGGCCAGCGCCGTCTCGCTGACCGTGAACAGCCGGCGCATCATCAGGTAACCGCAGATCGTGGTCACCACCAGCACCGCCGCGGTGGCCGCGACCACGATGCCGACCACCCCGATGTCCGGCCCGCCGGGAGCACGCAGCCCACGGTCGATGCCCTGCTGGATCGCCACCGGTACGGCGGCCCGGCCGACCATCGAGACCAGGGCCAGCCCGAGGGTGCCGGCCAGGCCGGTACGCAGCTCCGGGGAGAGCGCCAGCCCTCGCCGGAACGTCCCCCAGGCGCTCTCCGCCCGCTCCGGCACCGCCCCGGCCATGGTCGTGGTCGTGCTCACGCGTCCACCTCTTCGCCTCGCCGGGTCGCCGGATCCTCGTACGCCCGCTCCCGCTCCCGCTCCGCCTCGGCCCGCTCGTACGCGGTGACCAGCGCCGCGTACCCGGGCGTGGTACGCAGCAGCGTGGCGTGGGTGCCCCGGCCCACCACCCGGCCGTGCTCGACGTAGACCACCTCGTCGGCCAGCGCGATCGTCGCCCGCCGGTACGCCACCACCAGGATCGAGGCCCCCGGTCCCGGCGGGCCGTCGGCGTCGGCCGGCTCCGACCGCCCGCCCCGCAGCGCCGCCAGGATCGCCGCCTCCACCCTCGGGTCGACCGCGCTGGTGGCGTCGTCCAGCACCAGCAGCCGGGGCCGGCCGGCCAGCGCCCGGGCCAGGGTGAGCCGCTGCCGCTGGCCGCCGGAGAGCGCCGCGCCGCGCTCCCCGACCAGGGTGTCCAGCGCCTCCGGCAGGGCCGCCACGAAGCCGTCCGCCTCGGCCAGCCGCAGCGCCGCCCAGACGTCGTCGTCGGTGATGCCCTCCCGGCCGAGGGTGATGTTCTCCCGGATGGTGTCGTCGAAGACGAACGGCACCTGGGCGACCAGCGCGGTGTTGCCGGCGAGCGAGGCGGCGGTGAGGGAGCGCACGTCGACCCCGTCCAGGGTCACCGTGCCGGCGTCCGGGTCGACCAGCCGTACCGCGAGGGAGACGATGGTCGATTTACCGGAGCCGGTCGGCCCGACCAGCGCCACCGTGCGGCCGGCCGGCACGGTGAACGAGACGTCACGCAACACCGGCACCGGCCCGGGTGCCGGCGGCTCGAACGGAGCCGGTTCGACGAGAACCGGATCAGGGGAAGCCGGATCCGTCGGCGCTGCCACCCCGGTCGGCCGCGCCGCCGCCTCCGGCTGCTCGGTGGCCAGGCCCGGCTCGGCGGCGGCGGTCGCCGGCGGCGGTTCGGCCGGGGCGTACCCGAAGGTGACCCGGTCGAAGACGAGGGTGGCCGGGCGGCCGTCCCGGCGGTCCAGGGTGGTGTCGCCGTACGGCATCTCGCCGGTCGCGGTGAGCACGGACTGCAACCGGTCCCAGCCGGCGACGCTGCGCGGCAGCTCGGCGAGGACCCAGCCGATCGCCCGGACCGGGAACGCCAGCACGGTGAAGAGGAACGCCACGCTGACCAGTTCGGTGATGGTGACCGCGCCCTGGTTCAACCGGACCGCGCCGACCAGCAGCACGGCCAGGGTGCCGAGGCTGGGCAGGGTCTCCAGCATCGGGTCGAAGACGCCCCGCAGCCGGCCGACCGAGATCAGCGCGTCCCGCAGCTCGCCGGCCTGGGCCGCGAACCGGGCCGTCTCCCGGGCCTCCTGGCCCATGGTCTTGACCACCAGCGCCCCGTCGAAGCTCTCGTGCGCGATCGCGCTGACCTGGGCGCGCATCTGCTGGGCCCGGGCCTGCCGGGGCGCCATGCGTCGGGAGTAGACGACGTTCAGGGCGAACAGCGCGGGGAAGATCGCCACGCCGACCAGCGCGAGCACCCAGTCGGTGACGAAGAGCGAGCCCATCGCCGCGACCAGCATCACCAGGGTGCCGACCGCGAACGGCAGCGGCGCGATCGGGAACCAGGCCGCCTCGACGTCGGAGTTGGCGTTGGACAGCAGCGTGCCGGTGGCGTGCCGGTGGTGCCAGGACAGCGGCAGTTCCAGGTAGCGGCGGGTGATCCGGCGCCGGTAGCTGGCCTGCAACCGGTACTGCATGAATCCGGCGCCGAGCCGGCGGCCGAACATGCCGAGTACCCGGCCGAGGCTGACCGCAAGCAGCGCGGCGGCGCCGAGCAGCACCGCGGCCAGGTCGGCCCGGCCGGTCTCCAGCGACGGCACCACCACGTCGCCGACTACGGCACCGACCACGTACGCGCTGGCGATGATCAACAGGCTGTAGAGAACACTGCCACCGACCGCGACCGCGAAGATCCGTGGCTCGTCGCGGACCGCGTAGCCGAGGACTCTGATCCCCCGGATGAGTATGTCCCGGCTTGTCTTGCCCGCCACGCTGTCCCCCGCCGTAAGCCTCTTGCGTCCAGCTCATCCTTACTGATCAGATGCGGGGTTGACGAACCGATTGGCGTGGGTGATACCGACTCGGCCCTGATTGTGTCTGCTGTCACAACCGGGTCCCCGGTGCCGGACCACGCGCGGGGCGGAGACGGCCGGCCCATGGCGCGCCGGTCGACCGGATCAGCATTTACGATCAAGGCATGCCCCGCTACGCGGACACGGAGCGACAGTCGCTGGCCGATCTCCTCCTGGCGATCGGGCCGGACGCACCCACGATCATCCCGGAGTGGGCCGCCCGGGACCTCGCCGCCCACCTGGTGGTCCGGGAGCGCCGCCCGGACGCGGCGGCCGGCCTGCTGCTCCCGCCGTTACGGCGGCACGGGGCACGGGTCCAGGCGGCGGTGGCCGGCAAGCCGTACCCCGCGCTGGTCGAGCTGGTCCGGCGTCCGCCCCGGTGGAGCCCGCTGGCGCTGCCGCCGGTCGACGAGCTGGCGAACCTGATCGAGTTCTTCGTGCACCACGAGGACGTCCGGCGGGCCCGGCCCGACTGGCAGCCCCGGCAGCTTCCGGCCGGGCAGCAGGCCGCGCTCTGGAAGCGCATCCCGACGATGGCTCGGATATCGCTGCGCCGGTTTCCGGCCGCGCTGCTGATCCAGGCGCCGGAGCACGGCGAGACCACCGCCGGAGCCGGCGGCGAGCAGCTCCGGATGGTCGGGTCGCCCGGCGAGTTGCTGATGTTCCTGTTCGGCCGGCAACGGGTCGCCCGGGTGCAACTGGTCGGCCCGCCCGCGCTCACCGAGCGGTTGCGGACCGCGAAACTCGGACTCTGACCCACGAGCCGGCCGGACGTGCCGATGCGCGCCTTCGCCCTGGCGTGGCTGACCCGGCCGCCCTTCCCGGAACGGGTCAGCGCGCACGTCGGGCAGGTCGGGCCGCAGTCGACCCGGTGGGCCGCCGAGCTCGGCCTGGTCGGCAGCTCCGCCGCGGCCCGCCGGCTGGACCGGGCGAACGCGGCCGACCTGGCCGGCCGGGCCTGCCCGGACGCCCGGCCCGAGCAGCTCCGGCTGCTGGCCGACCTGTTCACCTGGCTGTTCACCTTCGACGACCGCTGCGACGACGACGGACTGGGCGACGCCCCGGGCCGGCTCGCCCCGGTCGTCGGGCAACTGCTCGACGTACTCGACCTGCGCGGCGGGCCGGCACCGCCCGGCTCGGCCACCGTCGCCGGCCCGACCGCCGCCGGCCTGCACGACCTCTGCCGACGGGTACGCGCACACGGCCCACCCCGGCTGCTGCTCCGGTTCGCCGCCCAGATGCGGGACTACCTGCTGGCGCTGCTCTGGGAGGCGGCGAACCGGGAACGGGACCGGGTACCGGCGGTGGCCGAGTACCTCCAGATGCGCCGGCACACCGGCGGGGTACGCCCCAGCTTCACCCTCACCGACCTGGCGTACGGCGGACTGGCCGAAGCCGTCTGCCAGGCCGACCTCGACGCGTCCCAGCTCGACGACCTCGCCGCCGACCTGGTCTGCTGGTGCAACGACGTCTTCTCGTACGCCAAGGAGCGCCGGCAGGGCCGGGACGGGCACAACCTGATCGTCGTACTGGCCCGGGAGGCGGGGCGGGAGGAACACGCCGGACTCCTCGACGCGGCCCGCCGGTTCAACGCCGGGCTGCGGGCGTACCTGAGGCTGGAGTCCGAGCTGCTGGCCGGCGGAGACCCGGACACTTTACGGTTCGTCGCCGCCCGCCGGGCCTGGATCCGGGGCAGCTACGACTGGTCACTCGGGGCGGGCCGCTACCGCTGAATCCGCCGCCGTGCGGCCGGTGCGGCCAGCCGCGGCGCGACCGGTGCGGTCAGTCGTCGTCGCTGTGCGACTTCCAGGTCGGCACCGGCCTGCCGGCCACGCACTCGACCTCGACCTCGATCCGCCCACCCGAGCCGTGGAAGGTCACCTCGGCATCGTCGTCCGGGCCACGCTCGACCTCGCCGACCCGGTAGCCCTGGGCCGGGGTCCAGGCGGTCAACCACACCTGGCGGCCGGCGCACTCGGCCAGCACCGTACCCCCGGGGGTGGAGACCAGCCGGCGCGCGTCGTCCGCGCCGGCCGGCGAGCCCGGTGCGGCGGAGGGGATCGGCCCCGCGCTGGCGGTGCCGCCGGACGGCGCCGGACCGCCCGGCGGGACAGCACCCGGGGCGGACGGCGGCGGGGTGGCGGCCAGCGCCCGGGCCACCTCGTCCGGGCTGCGCACCTCACCCGCCGGCCCGGTCAGCCCAGCCCCGATCACCTGTACGGCCGCCAGCCCGGTACCGGTCGCGACCAGCGCGGCGAGCAGCCAGCCGGCCACGGCGAGCAGGGTACGTCGACGCATGCTCCGATGATGCCCGCCGCCGCGTTAAGGCCGGCGCCGGCGGACCCTAAGGGACCGTTAACGGACCCGTTCCGCCGGCACGGCGCGCTGCCGGTGGGTGTCCGGCGGGACGGTCCGCGACGTGGCATACGACCAGCCCGGTCCCGCCGCCACGGCACCGCCGACCGGGTGCCGGTGGGCGTTTCCGGGTTACCGTGCCGGGTGTGGCGCGCCTACTGCTGATCGAGGACGACCCGGCCATCCGTACCCCGCTGCTGCACGCGCTGCGCGACCGGGGGCACGCGGTGGCCGCCGTGCAGTCCGCGATGGCCGGGCTGCAACGGGTCCTCGACGACCGACCCGACCTCGTCGTACTCGACCTCGGGCTGCCCGACCTGGACGGGCTGGAGCTGCTCCGGATGCTCCGCGCGGTGAACAGTACCCCGGTGATCATCGCCACCGCCCGGGACGAGGAGGCCGAGATCATCCGGGGGCTGGACGCCGGCGCCGACGACTACGTGGTGAAGCCGTTCACCGCCGCCCAACTCGACGCGCGGATCCGGGCGGTGCTGCGCCGCGGTGCCGGCCCGGCGAACGGCCCGGCGGTGTTGACCGTCGGCGAGCTGCGGGTCGATCCGGCGGCCCGGCAGGCGACCCTGGCCGGCGCACCGCTGGAACTGACTCCCCGGGAGTTCGACCTGTTGCACCACCTGGCCGCTCGGGCCGGTCGGGTGGTGAGCAAGCGCGAACTGCTGACCGAGGTGTGGCAGCTCCCCTACGGCGGCGCGGACAAGACGGTGGACGTACACCTGTCGTGGCTGCGCCGCAAGCTCGGCGAGACCGCCCAACAGCCCCGCTACCTGCACACCGTGCGCGGGGTGGGGGTCCGGCTCGACGTACCCGGGACCGCGTCGTGAGGCGCCGGCTCACCCTGCTCGTCGCGGCCACCACCGGCCTGGTGCTGCTGGCCTTCCTGGTCCCGCTCGCGGTGCTGCTGCGCGGGGTTGCCGCCGACCGGGCGGTGGTGGCCGCCACCGCCGACGTACAGGCGCTGGTCCCGCTGGTCGGCACCGCCGGCCAGGACGGGCTGCGGCTCGCCGCCGAGCAGGTCGGCGCCGCGGCCGACCGGCCGGTCACGGTCTTCCTGCCGGACGGCGCGGTGCTCGGCGACGACGCGCCGCTGACGGACGGGGTGGAGCTGGCCGCCCGGGGCGAGAGCCTCACCGTCGCCCGGGAGGACGGCCGGGAGATCCTGGTCGCCGTGCAGGGCCGTCCGGACGGTACGGCGGTGATCCGCACCTTCGTCTCCGCCGACGAGTTGACCCACGGCGTCTACCGCTCCTGGCTGGTGCTGGCCGCGCTCGGGGTGGCGCTGCTGCTGCTCGGCCTCGCCGTCGCCGACCGGCTGGCCCGGTCGCTGACCGCCCCGATCACCGAGCTGTCGGCGGTCTCGCACCGGCTGGCCGGCGCGGAGCTGACCGCCCGGGCCACCCCGTCCGGACCGGCGGAACTACGCGCGGTGGCGGGCGCGCTCAACCACCTCGCCACCCGGATCCAGGAGTTGCTGCGGGACGAACGCGAGCAGCTCGCCGACCTGTCGCACCGGCTGCGTACCCCGTTGACCTCGCTGCGGCTGGAGTCCGAGTCGCTGGCCGACCCCGGGGAGGCGGCCCGGATCACCGAACGGGTCGACGCGGTGGAGCGGGCGGTGACCGGGCTGATCCGGCAGGCCCGGCGGCGGGGCACCGACACCGGTACCGAGCCGGCCTGCGACGCCACGGCGGTGGTCCGGGAGCGGGTCGCGTTCTGGACCGTACTGGCCGAGGACACCGGACGGTCGCTCGGCCTCGACCTGGCCGACCACCCGCTTCCGGTACGGCTGCCCGCCGACGAGCTGGCGGCGGTGCTGGACGCGCTGCTCGGCAATGTCTTCGCGCACACCCCGGACGGGACCGGCTGCACCGTCGCGCTGGCGCCGCGCCCCGGCGGCGGTGCGCTGCTGACGGTCACCGACAGCGGCCCCGGACTGCCACCCGCCCTGGTCGGCCCCGCCTCGACCCCGCTCGACCAGGCCGGCCTGGTACGACGCGGGGCGAGTGCCGCCGGCTCCACCGGGCTGGGCCTGGACATCGCCCGCCGGGCGGCCCGGGCCAGCGGCGGCCGGTTCGAGCTGTCCGACTCCGACGGTGGCGGCGCCCGGGTGGCGGTCGTCCTCGGCCCACCGCTCGCCGCCCGCCAGTCGCCGTCCGGGATGGCACCGAGCTGACCTAGTGCGGTGTCCACTATCGTTCACCGGGTCT
>NZ_JBDJAV010000059.1:0-49346 GCF_039649625.1 Plantactinospora sp. ZYX-F-223
ACCCCAGAAACGATGATTGACCTGGTAGGACGTCAAGCACGGAAGTGCGACCAAAGATCGCTAGGTGACCATCCCGTTCTGGGGCGACCACGTGTCGGGCTGACCGCATCTATTCGGGGCGCTCGGCCGCCCACACCTCGAGTTCGGCGGAACGCGCCGCTGGGGTCATGAGCGTGGTGTTCCGGCCTGACGGGACCCGGCCGAAGACGGCCTCGGCTCGCGCGTGGCGCCTTCGCCGTGCCATGACCGCCACAGGCGGGCGTATGCCCCGTTGGCGCTGAGCAGCTCATCGTGGCTGCCCACCTCCAGCACCTTCCCGCCGTCCATCACGACGATGCGGTCGGCGTCGAGTGCGGTGCTGAGCCGGTGCGCGATGGCGATCACGGTGCGCCCGCGCATCACCAGAGCCAGCGCCCGCTCGGTTTGCCGTGCGGCACTGGGGTCCAGCGCGGCGGTGGCTTCGTCCAGAACGAGGGTGTGCGGGTCGGCCAGCACGAGTCGCGCAAGCGCTATCTGCTGAGCCTGCGGGGCGTCCAGCTTGATGCCGCCGTCACCCACCACCGTGTCCAATCCTTCGGGCAGCGTTTCCCACCAGAGGGCGTTGACGGCAATGAGGGCGGCGGTGATCTCCTTGTCGGACGCGGCCGGCGCGGCGAGGGAGAGGTTCTCGCGAATCGTTCCGACGAAGACGTGATGTTCCTGGGTGACCAGGGCGACCAGCCCGGTCCGCTCAGCAGGATCGAGCGTATGGACCGGCACATCGCCGAGGGTAACCAGACCGAGGCGAGGGGCGTCCAGGCCGGCGATCAGCCGACCGAGGGTCGACTTACCCGCCCCGGAAGGCCCCACGATAGCGACCCGCTCGCCCGGTTCGATCGTCAGGTCGATGCCGTGGAGCACATCGCAGTCGGCGTATCCGAAGCGTACGTCCCTGATCTCCAGGCGGTTGTCGCGCGGCGACACGGTCCCGTGCGGCTGTTCAGCCGACGCGCTCCGGACGCCGATGATGCGCGCGAATGACGCGGCGCCCAGCTGGATCTGATCGACCCACATGAGGATCTTGTCCACGGGATCGACGAGCTGCCACAGATAGAGGGAGACTGCGACGACCGCGCCGAGACTCACCGACCCGCGCGCGTGAAGTCCCCCACCCAGCAGGAGCGCGGCCGCCACCGGCAGGGTGTGGGCGACGTCGACACTGGGAAAGAAGACGGTACGAAGGCGGAGCGTGCGCACCCGGGCGGCGGCGGATGTGCCTATGGCGAGGTCACCGTTCTCGACCTGACGTTCTTGGAGACCGTACGTTTCGATCGTCCGGGCACCTTCGGCCGTCGCGACGACCACCTCCGCGAGTTGCGCGTTGGCCGCGCCCTCGTCGAGGTAGGCATTGCGGCCGCGTCGCACGTACCAGCGGGTGACGAGCCAAATGGCGGGTATCCCGACCAGGCCGCAGAGTCCCAGCAACGGATGCGTGAGGAAGACCACGACCAGTACGAAAACGATGTGAAGCGTCGCTATCAACAGGTCGGGTGCCGCGTTCCGGGCAGCTACTCCGACGGTCGAGATGTCGACCGAACTGCGGGTAGCAAGATCGCCCAGCCCTGACCGTTCCACCACGGTGACCGGCAGGTTGACAAGCCGGGTGAAGTACTCCGCCCGGACCTGTGCGGTGGTGCGCTCGCTGAAGCGGTGGGCGGCCAGCCGTGCGGCTCGTGTGAACAGAATCTGCACAACCACGAAACCGACCACGGTGAACGCCAGCCGGTCGATCGTGGTGAGGCTGGCATCCTCCTGGACCTTGTCGACGATCCGGCCGACAAGTGTCGGGCCGGCCAGTCCGGAGGCAGCGGCCAGGCAATTGAGCAGCAGCACACCAACGAGCGGCCACCTGTGCGTGCGCAGCAGCCGGCCGAACTCCTGCCGGACCTGGTGGCGGCTGGCGATCGGCAGTCGCTGCGTGCCTTCCTCGGCCTTGCTCACCGAACGTCCTCCGCGGCGATATCACGGACATCGTCGTCATCGCCGATTTGGCGAGCGACCAGGTGCCGATAGCCGGATTCACGGCGCATGAGGTCAAGGTGTGAGCCCCGCGCGACGACCTGGCCCGCGCACAGGTACATCACCGTATCGGTCTGGCCGAGCAGGACCGGCGAGGTGGTGACGACGACAGTCGTCAGGCCGGAGCGCGCCGCTCTGAGGCGCTCGGCGATGGTCGCATCGGTGTATGTGTCGACGGCCGAGGTCGGGTCCATCAGGGTCAGCACCTCGGGTGCGTACAGCAGCGCGCGTGCCAGCCGCAACCGCTGTCGCTGGCCGCCGGAAAGTGTGCGCGCCTGAGCGTTGAGTCGGGTGTCGAGACCGTCGGGAAGTCCTTGCAGCAGGTCGTCGGCGGCGGCGGCATGGAGGGCGGCGATGATCGCCTCGTCGCCGTGGGTGCCCGAACCACGGATGATGTCGCGCAGTGTGCCCGCGAACAGATATGACTCGCTCTCGGCGACGAGGATGCGGCGACGAACCTCGGCGAGCGGAATGCCGGCGATCAGCACGCCTCCCCAGGTGGCCCGTGTGTCGCCGAACCGGCCGATCCGATCCGCGATCGCGATCCCGGCCGAGTCGGCCGACACCAGCCCCACGGTGAGGCCGGCGGGCACCTCCACCGCACTGTCCGGATCGATCAACGACGCCGGGAAACGGGGGCTCGCCGAGAGCGGACCGACAACGGACGGCGCCGGTGGAAGGTTGAGCACATTGATCACTCGTTGCGCCGCGACCCGGCCTCGAACCAGGTCGTAGCCACCCTCGATCAGGAACGACACCGGGGTGACGAGCACAGCGGTGTAGCCGTACACGGCGATCATCTCACCCACGGTGATCTGTCCAAGTGCGGCCATGCGGGCGCCGAGCCAGATCACAACGGCGACGAACAGCGCCGGTAAGCCAGTGCCGAGCGATTCGATCCAGCTGGTGACACCGGCCACCCGATAGCCCAAGGTCCGAAGATTCTGCGACTGTTCGCGGTATCGGTCGGCGAAGATCTCCCGGCCGCCGAACCCGGCGAGCACCCGCAGCCCGGCCACCACGTCGCTGGCCCGGGTGGTCAGGCTGCCCTGTGCGGAGCGGTAGTTCACCTCGGCCGTTTCGAGCCGTTTGAACAGCGGCCGCACCGCGACCGTGAGCGCAGGGACACCGATCACGACGACGGTGGCGAGCACCGGGGAAACGCTCCAGAGCAACCCGGTGACCACGATGAGGGCGATGACGGCGCCCACGCCGGGGCCGGTCGTCGTCATGACCAACGAGATGTGCACAACGTCTGCGGCACTGGCGTGGACCACTTCACCACTGGCCACCCGCCGGCCCAGCGCCGCACCCAGCCTGCTCACGTGGCGGACCAGCAACGCATTCGTACGGGACGACGCGTCCATCCGGGCAAAGGTCATCAGGCGGTGCCGGAGAATGCCGAGGGTCGCGATGACGACGCCGGTGGCGATGAACCCACCCGTCCAGACCAGCAGCTTGACCAGTGATCGTTCCTCGATGCCCTCGTCGATCGCCTTCGAGATTACGAACGGCGGGATCGCCAGGCTCGCCATCCAGGCGCTGCCGACAAGGGCACCGATTGCCGTCCGGCCCTTCTGCATCCGGATGAGCCACCACAGATACCGCCCCGGGCTGCGCGAATCCGGCGTGCCGGGATCGGCGTGGGGAAGGCCGTGGGTCACGACCACCGTCGCGTGAGGATCTCGTCAACGAATGCCGGTGCGCGCCGCAGCATGCACGACTCCCTCTACTAGATATTCGTGTGGCGCGATGACCGGGCCGAAGCGATGCAGGACTTCAGATACCCGCGCGTGTACCTCCGCGACGTCGAAGAGCCGTCCGTCTCCCGACCCGATCTCGGCAGCGATGACGGGCTGCCCGTCCTGGCCTTCGCGTACTGAGACTCCGCTGCCGTCGCCGACGGCAAGGGTCCGCAGCATGTTCGCCACGGACGGCAGATGTACCCACGAGTGGTCGACGAAGACCCAGTCGTCGCCGCGCTCGTATCTTCGCAGGTCTACGACGTCACCGAGTGACGTCAGGGGCGTCGGGGCGTCGACGGATTGGCGCACGATCTGTTCGATGCCGTACAAAAAGGCGCGAACGTTGTCGTTCGACAAGATCGCGGTGCTGCACTGCATGTCGAAGATTACGTACTCATCCTTCGTCGCGATCGCCAGATGGAACCGCACGGGCGTCGGCGGCTCGTTGTCGCGGGAACGCAACGCACGCAACGCGCGGGGTTGCACGACCTCGAATCGAGTGGCCGGGCGGTCCACCGTCGGCGCATGCTCGCTGCGGCCGGCCGGGTCGGATCGGTCCAGGAGTTGCAGGTCGTTCACCAGCAGCCAGCGGTCGAAGGCCATTCCACGTTCGCGGCCGACCTTGTCCGCCAGCGAGACATACTTTGCCACGTCGTAGCGGCAGTTCGAGTATGCCATCATCGCCTCCAGCCTCACCCGATAGATGAGATCCTCGAATGTTCCGGACACGGCGTCGACCACGATGTCTGCGTCTGCCACCATCGGACCGATGTAGACGCGCTCCTCCGGCGTCGACCGATTGGCGAAGGCCAGGGACAGGTAGCAGCGCGGCGTTGAATTCAGCCAGGAGAGGAGCGCGCAAATCGCGGCATAATACACCATGGTCGTGGATACCCTGAGGCGCGCCGCGATCGACTCGGCAGCAGTCCTCGCCGCTGTCGAGTACAGCTTGCCGCGAGTCGCATCAGCGGTGCCAACGCCGGCGAAAGTGGCGAACATGCTCTGCGGCGATTTCCGAAGAACGTCTTCAACGTAGGCCAGGGAAGCCGCTTCGGTGCGCTGCCCGTCAGCAGATTGTTCACCGCGAGCGAGCGCTATGGGCCGCAGGGGCGTGGTATCCAGCGACTGGACGCCGGACGGACGGTCGCCGGAGCCGTCGTCATCGGACAGGAGCTCCTGCAGCTCGTCCTTGAGCATTTCCACTGCCCATGCGTCCGCCGCCGCGTGTGAGGCGCAGACCGCAATGTGGCTGACGGTATTCCGCAGGGTGATGATCGATGCCCGTAGGCCAAGATCCGTGCCGATGTCGAAATCGATCGCCGTCAGGCGGTTCATCTCCAGGTGTGCTTCCGTTTCCGACTCCTCGGCACTGCGGCACTCGATCACCTCGAACTCCAGGGTGCCGTCACCGGCGACCGACTGCTGGATATCGCCACTCGGCCCTCGCCGAAAACGGGTCCGCAACGACTCATGCCTGACGAGCAGGTCAAGGAACACCGCCGCGGCCTCGCGCGCCTCCAGGTCCCGGGTAACCGGAAAGACGAATGCGATATTTGAGTTGTAGTCCCCGGAGCGTCTGTTCAGAGTCTTGACGACTTGAAAATGCTGGGCCCAGGTCGCCTCCTCGACGTCGGCCGCCAGGCCCGAGAAACTCAATCGCACCGACGGGAGTCGTCGCATTCTTCTCCTCCGCTGAACATGGAGCCGACGGGGTCACCCCCACATGGCCGGCGGGCATCATCTTCCTCGTGCATGCGGGGACAGTCGTTGATCAGGTGTGCGGTTGCCGCTATGCGAAGTCGTTGCCGCGTGCCGGTCCGAGTGGCGGCCAGGGCCCGGTGTCGTCCGGTGGTCCAGTCCGGCATGAGTGATCGCCTAGCTTCACCCTCCCGGCCTGACTTCGATCATCATCCGGTGCCTGGGCTGCGCGCCGGTGTGACACCAGGCGTGCCGGGTCGCCACGGCCGGACTGCAACCGGCCCTTCCGGCTGATGACCTCTGTAGATGCGTACTGCGACGCTGTTGGCTCGTGCTTGATAATATCTGCTAATACGCCTCCAGCTAATACTTGATTAGCTCTACCGAGGTGCCTCGCGTTCGAGGATAGGGCAGCAATCAAAGTCTGGTCAACAGGTTGCGGTGCCGTCGGGGCCAAGCTACAGTCGATCCCACGTTCACTGAGGCTAATCTATTTGTGTAGCGTCGATGCGACGGATGGACCTGGCGTTCATTCGTTAGGCCAGGGGAGCTTCATGGAAGCATCGCAACGTTTGCTTCAGGGCCAAGCCGACTTGAACTACGTCCTCGTCTGCATGATTTGCCGTTGGCGTTGTTCGCCTGCATTTCTGCTTCAATGCCCAAGGTGTTCGGGGGCATTGGAGCCGACGCTGGCGAACGGCGCGGCGGTCGTCGAAATGGCCGCCGATCCTGCACACGCCTACCGGGATCTTCTTCCTATCAGTTCACCGGAGCTCATAGATGAAGGCCTCATGGTTCGCACCCCGTGCATACCTGCCGGGAAGCTTGGCAAGGCGATCGGCGTGCCAAGAATGTGGCTCAAGAACGAATCGGTCCAGCCCACCGGCACGACGAAGGACCGCATGGCCGCGCTGGTGGTCGCGGTTTTCCGTCAGCTCGGCATCAACGAGTTCGTCGCGTCCAGCACGGGTAACAGCTCCACCGCCCTGGCTCGAGCGGTCGCTCGGGACGAGCGTATGCGCGCGCATTTTTTCTGCGGCCGCGATTTCGTGCCGTTTCACCGGTTCGAACCCAGTGAACGCATTTCGCTGACCGTCGTGGACGGGTCGTATGCGACCGCCGGTGACGTCGCGCGGTCCTTCGCCAAGGAGCAGGGTCTCTGTTGGGAGGGCGGGTTCTTCAACTGGGCTCGCCGCGCCGGCTTGAAGACGGCCTACCTCGAGGCTTTTGATGAGATGACGGAGCCGCCGGACGTCAT
The DNA here is from genome assembly GCF_039649625.1 of Plantactinospora sp. ZYX-F-223. Classification (NCBI taxonomy): domain Bacteria; kingdom Bacillati; phylum Actinomycetota; class Actinomycetes; order Micromonosporales; family Micromonosporaceae; genus Plantactinospora; species Plantactinospora sp. ZYX-F-223. Next base: position 6,760 of record NZ_JBDJAV010000059.1, read on the forward strand.
TGTGCAGGCCATCAGCAGTGGCATGGGCGTGGTCGCGGCGTTCACCGGGGTCAAGGAGTACATACAGCTCGGCCGGCTTGCCGCGATGCCTCGCTTTGTCATGGTCCAGCAGGACACATGTTCGCCAATGGCAACGGCCTGGCGTGACGGCCGGTATGAACTACACGATTCCGATATTGTTGACCGCCCCAGCGGGCTGGCTACCGCGATCCTGCTGGGTGACGGCTCGGAATTTTATCCATACATCGCGAGGATCGCCGCCGAAACGTCCGGAAACATCGTGGCGGTGGCGCAGGAAGATCTCGTCTCGACCCGGAAAATGATTATGGCGTTGGAAGGCATAGACGCGTGCTATTCGGCTGCCGCCGCGGTGGCGGGGGTGGCTGCCGAGGCCCGGGCCGGCCGCATTGATTCGCGCGATGTGGTGCTCGTCAACCTAACCGGGCGATACTGACCGGTTCGCCCCCTGATCGGGGGTTTTGGTCCGCTGGTTCACCTAAACCACGGAGTTGTTGCTGACCGATGAAGAACTTGTTGACGCCAGAGCAGCAGGACCAGCGAACACAGTTCAAGACCTTCGCGGACGATGTCGTCGCCCCACTCGCCGCAACCGTGGACTCGGCGCAATCGATGCCACGGGAGATCATCGCGAAGCTGGGCGCCGCGGGTTACCTCGCTTCGATGGTGCCCCGGGGACCGGGCAAGCCGGTTCTTGGCGCAATGGCGTACGGCTTCCTCAACGAGGAACTCGGCCGAACGTGCCAGTCCGTGCGCAACTTAGTGGCGTGCGCCGACATGGTTGCTCACTCGATCTACCGGTGGGGAAGCGCCGCTCATCGGGATGAGTGGCTCGGCCGTATCGCGTCGGGCGATGCGGTGGCCGCCTTCGGCCTGACCGAGCCACGCGTGGGCAGCGATGCCAAGAGTGTGCAGACCACCGCGAACCGCGTGGGCTCGGAGATCATTCTGCAGGGTCGAAAGAGATGGATCAGCTTCGGACAGAATGCCGATGTCTTCATCGTCTTTGCGAAGTACGAGGGCAGCCACACGGCGTTCTTGGTGGATCGGCACAGCGTAGGGCTCAGTGTGCAGCCGATCAGTGACCTCTTTGGGCTGCGCGGATCGATGCTCGGCGAAGTCGTGCTGGACGGGTGCCGAGTGCCGGTTGATGGTCTGTTGGGCCGGCCGGGGACGGGGCTTTCCTTCGTGGCGTCCTCGGCATTGGATGTCGGCCGGTACAGCACGGCCTGGGGCGCAGTGGGGTTGGCTCAGGCTTGTCTCGACGCGTCGTGCCGCTATGCCGACGAGCGCGTCCAGTTCGACGTTCCGATCAAGGGCCATCAACTGGTTCAGCGCATGTTGGCGAACATGGCCACCGATACCGTGGCGGCACGGATGCTGTGCTACCGGGCCGGCGTCTCCAGGGAGGCCGGCGACCCTGACGCGGTCAACCAGACGCTGATGGCGAAGTACTTCTCCTCGACGGTGGTCGGCCGCATCGCGAACGATGCCGTGCAAATCCATGGCGCGCAGGGAATCAGCTCGCAGGCACCGGTGCAGCGCCATTTGCGCGACGCCAAGGTCTTGGAAATCATCGAGGGGACGACCCAGATCCATCAGTCGATCCTTGGTCAGTACGCCGTTGTGGCGGGCAGGTCATGACGATGGTCAGCGCTTCCCCGTTCGCCGGGTCCGTAGAGTCCGTGGTCGACCTGCTGCGCTGGCGGTCTGAGGCCCAACCGGAAACCGTCGGATACACCTTCCTGCGCAGCGGCGCCGAAGACATCGCCACCTACGCTGAACTTGACCGGCGTGCCCGCAGCGTCGCGGCAGCACTCCAGGACGTATGCGGGCGTGGTGAGCGGGCGATGCTACTCCTGGCGCCAGGACTCGACTATGTCGCGGCGTTCTTCGGCTGCCTCTACGCGGGCGTGGTCGCTGTTCCGGCCTATCCACCGCGGCGCGTCGCACAGGACCGGAATGCGGCTCGACTCGCTGCTGTCGTTGATGACGCGGCGCCGTCGGCCGTCTTGACCACAACTGACCTGGTCGGGCGGATGGACTCGCTGGTAGCGCGGGCAACGCCCCGCCCTGCGCTCATTTCGGTCGACGAGGTCACAGCCGCTGCGGAACACCGATGGAGGCCCGCCGGCGTGGGCGCCGCCGACGTGGCGTTTCTGCAGTACACGTCTGGATCGACGGCCATGCCCAAGGGTGTGCAAGTCACCCACCGGAACCTGCTCAGCAACGGTGCCGACATCGAGCACCTCTTCGGGCTGGACGCGGAGAGCAAGACCGTCAGCTGGCTGCCGCTGTACCACGACATGGGTTTGATCGGCGGGATACTCCAGCCGCTCTACACCGGATATCCGGTGCTGTTCATGGCGCCCGGCGACTTCGCGCGGGATCCGTTCGCCTGGCTCGACGCGATATCCCGCTCCGCCGCCAGCGTCAGCGGCGGCCCGAGCTTCGCCTACGACCTTTGCGTCCGTCGTGTCACGCCGGAACAGGTCGCGCTCCTCGACCTCAGCAGCTGGCGGGTGGCTTTCAACGGCGCGGAACCGGTCAAAGCCGAGGTCCTGGATCGGTTTGTGGACATGTTCGCGCCGGCTGGGTTCCGCCGCAGCGCGTTCTATCCGTGTTACGGGCTGGCGGAGAACACCTTGATCGCCACGGGTGGTGGCGGGCGTAAACCTCCGGTGGTGCGCCGGTCGCTGGTTGCTGACAGCCAGCCGTTGGTCAGTTGCGGGCGACCCAGCCAGCGCCAACGTGTGCTGATCGTCGATCCGGAGACGAGAACACCATGCCCGGACGGTGTGGAGGGTGAGATCTGGATCAGCGGGCCCAGCGTCGCGCAGGGCTACTGGCGCAGGCCCGGCGAGACCGCCGTCACCTTCGCTGGACGGTTGGCCGGGTCGGAAGACGGGCCGTTCCTGCGGACCGGGGACCTGGGTCTGATGGAGGACGGGGAGCTGTTCGTGACCGGTCGCATCAAAGACCTGATCATCATCCGTGGGATCAACCACCATCCGCAGGACGTTGAGCAAACTGTCGCTGGAGCGCACGAAGCACTGCAGCCCAACGGCGGCGCGGCGGTCGTGGTCGAGACGGAATCCGGTCAGCGGCTCGTGATCCTTCATGAGATATCCCCGCGCTGTCCCGACTCCTCGTTGGACGAGGTGGCCGAATCGATTCGCGCAACGGTCGGCCAGGTCCACGAACTCACGGTCCACGCTGTAGTGCTGCTGCGGAGCGGCGCCTTGCCGAGAACATCGAGTGGAAAGCTGCGACGACACGCCGCCCGTCAGGGCTTTCTGACCGGCGAACTCGTCGCGCGCTCCCGGCATACGTTCGACCCAGCGCAGCTGTCCCACCAAGCGCCGGCGCCGGACCGGAGCGCGGCCGTGGACCACCCGGCGCGCCGGCACCTTGTCGAGGAGTTTGTCCGGAGCCATGTCGCCGCCTGTACGGGCTGTCTCCCGGCACAGGTGAGCCTGGACCGGCCCGGCCCCGCAGCGGGTTTGGATTCCGTGGGCCTGGTTCAGCTGCAGCACGCCATCGAACGCCACTTCAACGTCGAGGTGTCAGCGGAACACGTCCACGGCGCCAAGCTCGTCGATCTCGCCCGCACGGTGGCCCAGGCCGCCGCAGCCGCGGACGTCGATGCCCCCGGTGGGGCCCGGGTCGACGCCGAGCAGCCGTTGACCTACGGACAGCGCGCCATGTGGTTCCTCGATCAGCTGATCGACACCGAGGGTGTGTACAACCTTGCGGGAGCGGCCCGGCTGAAAGGCGCGATCGACGTCGCCGCGGTGCGCGAGGCGTTGCGACTGCTCGCGCTGCGGCACGCCGTGCTGAGAACAACCTTTGCGGTGCGCCCGGACGGTCCCGTGCAGATCACGCATCCTGAACCGCCGACGCAGCTGCGTCACCGGGAGCTGAGCGACTGGTCGCCCGAGGCGCTGGACCGGGAGATCGCCGCTGCCGTGCATCAACCGTTGTCGCTGACAGGGGGGCCATTGACATGGTTCCACCTGTGGACCGGTGAGGGTCGGGACCCGCTGATCGTGCTGGTCGCACACCACATCGTCAGCGACTTCTGGTCGCTTGCGTTCATGTTGAAAGAGTTCGCGGAGCTTTACAGCGCGATCGTGGCCGGCGAGCGCGTGACGGCGCCGGCCGGTTCGAGCTACGCCGCATACGTCGCCTGGCAGGCGCGGTACCTCGAGAGCCAGGCTGGGCAGGAGAGCGCCGAATACTGGATGCGGCAGTTGTCGGGGGAGCTTCCCCGGCTGAGCCTGCCCACCGACCGGCCGCGGCCGGCGGTCCCGTCCTACCGAGGCGACAGCCACCGGTTCATGCTCGACCGCGTCCTCGCCGAACGGCTGCAGGCCCTGGCGAGGGAGACCGGTGAGACGTTGTACACGGTCCTGCTGAGTGCGTTTCAGGTCTTCCTGCATCGTTATACCGGGCAGACCGACATCCTCGTCGGGTCGCCGGCATCGGCCCGGAGCCGGGCTGCGTTCGCCGCCACCCTGGGGTACTTCGTCAATCCGGTGGTCCTGCGCGGAGATCTCGTGGGCAACCCGTCGTTTCGTTCGGTGCTCGAACAGTTCTCCCGAAAGGTACCGGAGGCACTCGCCCACCAGGACTATCCATTCGCCCTGCTGGCCGAGCGCTTGCAGCCGGTCCGGGATGCCGGACGCTCACCGGTCTTCCAGACGATGTTCATCTATCAACAGTCTCCACTGAACGACTGTGCCGGTCTCGGCATGTTGGCGGTCGGCCAGCCCTGTCCACCATTCGAGATCGCCGGACTGCGGTTCGAGCCGGTCCCCGTGCCGGTGCGGACGGCGCAGTTCGACCTGACGCTGATCATGGCGGAAATGGACGGCCAACTCGCGGGGGCAATCCAGTACCGCACGGACCTGTTCGACGGCGACACCGTCGAGCGGATGGCTGAGCACTTCACCGCCCTCCTGCGTGCGATCGTCGATGATCCGGACGAGCCGGTCGGCTACCTGCCGATGCTCGACGGCGACGCGCGCCGCAGGGTGCTTGACGAGTGGAACGACACGGCGGCCGGATACCCCGACGACGCGTGTGTCCATGACCGCATCGCGATCACCGCACGGGCGCAGCCGGATGCCGTGGCGGTGGTTTGCGGAGCGAGCCAGATGACCTACCAGGAGCTTGACGAGCGGGCGGACGCGGTGGCGGCGCAACTGGCCGGCCACGGCGTGAGCGCGGAGGCGCGGGTCGGCATCTGCGCCGAGCGTTCCCTCGATCTGATCGTTGGTCTGCTGGGCATTCTCAAGGCCGGTGGTGCGTACGTGCCACTGGATCCGGCGTATCCGAGCGAGCGGCTGGGAGCGGTCCTCGACGACGCCGACGTCTCCATCCTGCTCACCCAGTCGCACCTGACGGCCCGCCTTCCCAGTCTCCGTGCGCCGGTGCTGTATCTCGACACGCCTCCCGGCGGGCACCGCGCGGGCGTGGCACCGCCGGACAGGCCAATGGCGCCGGTGCCGGACAACGCGGCGTACGTGCTCTATACCTCCGGCTCGACCGGCAAACCGAAGGGTGTGGTGGTCAGCCATCGCAACGTCGTGAACTTGTTCGCCGGCATGGACCGGCGGATCGGTTGCGGCCCGCAGGACACGCTGCTGGCGGTTACCAGCGTCGCGTTCGACATCTCGGTACTGGAGATCTTCTGGACGCTGACCCGCGGTGCCCGAGTACTTCTGGCGGACGACCGCATGGTCGCCCGCAGAGGTGGCTCAGCTACCGCCCCGGCGCGCCGGCCCGTCGACTTCAGCCTGTTCTATTTCGCGAGTGCCAGCAGATCCAACGCGGACGACAAGTACCGCCTCGTGCTGGAGGGAGCACGATTCGCCGACCGCCACGACTTCCGCGCGGTCTGGACACCAGAGCGGCATTTCCATGAGTTCGGTGGCCTCTACCCCAATCCCGCAGTACTCAGCGCCGCGATCGCGGCGGTTACCGAGCGAGTACAGATTCGTGCGGGAAGCGTGGTGCTGCCGCTGCATTCACCGCTGCGTGTGGCGGAGGAGTGGTCCGTCGTCGACAACATCTCACGAGGACGCGCGGGAGTGGCGTTCGCCTCCGGCTGGCATGCCGACGACTTCGCCTTCTTCCCGGAGCGCTACGCGGACCGCAAGCGATGGATGAACGACGGTATCGACGCCGTGCGTACGCTGTGGCGGGGCGGATCAATCGACGTCGTCGGAGGCGGCGGCAACACGATCGAAGCGCGGGTCTTCCCTGCGCCGGTCCAACCCGATCTGCCGATCTGGCTCACTGCGGCCGGCAGCCCAGATACCTTCGCCCGGGCCGGCGCCCTGGGGGCCAATGTGCTGACCCACCTGCTGGGTCAGACGGTCGCTCAGGTCGCCGAGAACATCCGGCTGTACCGGGAGGCCCGGCGACGGCACGGGCACGACCCCGAGACCGGTGTTGTGACGCTGATGCTGCACGCCTTCCTCGGCGAGGACCGTGAGGCGGTGCACCGTCTGGTGCGACAGCCATTCGGCGAGTATCTGCTCAGCTCCGTCGGCCTCATCGAGAACCTGGTCAGAAGCCTGAACCTGCCGCTGGACCTGGCCTCGATGAACGAAAGTGACAAGGACGCCCTGCTGGCGTTCGCGGTCGATCGTTACTTCGACAGCAGCGCGATGTTCGGCAGCGTCGACGACGCGCAGGCCATGGTGCGGACGGTGCGGGACCATGGCGTGGACGAGATCGCCTGCCTCATCGATTTCGGGCTACCGGCGGACGTCGTGCTGGCCGGTCTGCCCAAATTGGCGGAGCTACGGCAACGCTGCCTGCCCGATCCGTCGGATCAGGGCGTGGGTCCGCTGCTCGCCGACCAGTTGGCGGCGTTTCCACCCTCGATGCTCCAGTTGACCCCGTCGATGATGCAGATGCTCCGGCTCGATCCAGCTGTCATGGCGGGACTGCGGTCGCTGCGCGTGCTGATGCTGGGTGGTGAGGTACTGCCCACTGCGATGGTGCGGGAGCTTTCCAGGCTGCTGCCGGCCGATCTGGTCAACATGTATGGCCCGACAGAGACCACGATCTGGTCGTCCACCCACTCGATCGGCGAGGCTGACGGCGCGGTTCCGATCGGACGGCCGATCGCTAACACAGAGATGTACGTTCTGAACCCGATGATGGTGCCTGTCCCGCCGGGTGTTGTGGGTGAGCTGTTCATCGGAGGGCTCGGAGTGAGCCGCGGTTACTGGCGAGAACCCGGACTCACCGCCGCCCGGTTCGTTCCAGATCCCTTCTCCGGCCGCTGCGGGGCTCGCCTCTACCGCACTGGAGACATGGTCCGCCAGCACAAGGACGGCACCTTCCAGTTCCTGGGTCGGATGGACCGACAGGTCAAACTGCACGGCTTCCGTATCGAGCCGGCGGAGGTGGAGATGGCACTCGGACGCCTGGACAACGTCCGCGAAGCGGTCGCTGTCGTACGGAGCGACGGCACGGGCGACCCCCGGCTCGTGGGTTACGTCGTGCCCGATCACCAGCCGGGGCCGACGGCCGCCCAACTGCGCAGCGCGCTTGCGCAACAGCTCCCGCACTACCTGATTCCGTCCTCGTTCGTGACGCTGACCGAGGTTCCGCTGACCGTGAACGGCAAGGTGGATGTGAATGCGCTTCCCGCGCCTGACGCGGGCGGCGTGGCGACCGGGGTGCCGCCCGCCACCGAACTCGAGCGCCAGATCGCGGCCGTGTGGAGCGACGTCCTGCAGCTCGACACCGTTGGTATTCACGACAACTTCTTCGATCTCGGCGGCCACTCTCTGCTGATGGCGCAGGTCCATGCCCGGCTACGGCTCGTGGTGGGCGCCGACCTACCGATGATCCGATTGCTGGAGTATCCGACCATCAGCGCACTGGCGGCGTTCCTGAGCCGCGAGCAGGCCCTTCCCCCTTCATTCCGGCCGAGTGAGGAACGTGCGCGTCTGCAGCGCACCAGTCGTCGTCGCGGTCAGCCCGCGCCTGAAGGAGAAGCGGGCACATGAGCGGATTGCAGCACGCAGAACATGACATTGCCATTGTCGGTGCCGCAGGACGCTTTCCGGGCGCATCCGACCTCGAACAGTTCTGGGCCAACATCAGCCAGGGCGTCGAGTCGATCCGGCACTTCAGCGACGACGAGCTGCGCGGCTTCGGAGTACCAGAGGAGTCGCTACGGGATCCGAGTTTCGTCAGGGCCGCCGCCATCATCGACGGCGCGGACCGCTTCGATCACGAGTTCTGGGGCTACTCCCCGCGCGAGGCGCAGCTCATGGATCCGCAGCAACGGGTGTTTCTTGAGGTGGGGTGGCATGCGCTGGAGCACGCGGGCTACAACCCGCACGGGTACGACGGCCTGATCGGCGTCTACGCCGGTATGGGGATGAGTACCTACCTGCTCTTCAACCTGATCGGAAATCCTGCGCTGACCGGCGCCGACACGACGGTGGCGATGCTCGGCAACGACAAGGATTTCCTCAGCACCCGTGCCTCCTACCATCTCAATCTCCGGGGGCCGAGCGTCACGGTACAAAGCGGCTGTTCGACGTCGCTGGTGGCCACACATCTCGCCTGCGACGCACTGCTCAGCTTCCAGTGCGACATGGCCCTCGCGGGTGGCTCGACCATCGCCGTACCGCAGCGGACGGGTTACCACTTCGTGCCGGGCGGCACCGCGTCACCTGACGGACGCTGCCGTGCGTTCGACGCCGACGCCGCGGGCACGCTGTTCGGCAGTGGTGTCGGGATCGTCGTGCTCAAACGAATGGCGGATGCGTTGGCCGCCGGTGACACCATCTACGCCGTCATCAAGGGCTCGGCGGTCAACAACGACGGATCGCACAAGGTTGGCTTCACGGCGCCCAGCGTGGAGGGCCAGGCCGAGGTGATCGTGCGCGCACAGCATGTGGCGGACGTCGATCCCGTCACCATCGGCTATGTCGAGGCGCACGGGACGGCCACCAAGCTCGGTGATCCGATGGAGGTGACCGCATTGACCCGGGCCTTTCGGGCCTCCACCCGGGAACGCAACTTCTGTGCATTGGGTTCCGTGAAGACCAATGTCGGCCACCTGGACACGGCGGCCGGCGTGACCGGACTGATCAAGACGATGCTCGCCCTGCAGCACGGGAAGCTGCCACCGTCGCTCCACTTCACACGGCCCAACCCCGGGATCGACTTCGCCGACAGCCCGTTCTACGTCAACACCGAACTCACCGACTGGCCCGCGAAGCTGTATCCCCGCCGCGCCGGTGTCAGCGCGTTCGGCTTCGGTGGGACCAACGTTCACATGGTCCTCGAACAGGCGCCGCCGGCTGCACCCGACGTGGCTGACGAGCGACCGCAACTGCTGGTGCTCTCGGCCAGGACCGAGGCGGCGCTGGACGCCGCCAGCGACCGATTGGTCGATCACCTGCGCGACCACCCGGAACAACCCCTGAGTGACGTCGCGTTCACGCTGCAGCGTGGCCGGGTGCGGTTCGGATACCGGCGCAGCGTGGTCGTACGTGACCGCCAGGAAGCCGTAGCGGCGCTCACCTCCCGGCCGCGCCCGCCGATACGGACCCGCGCCGACGGCAGGCAGAATTCCGAGGTCGCATTCATGTTCGCCGGACTGGGGGACCAGTACGCGGGAATGGCCGAGGGGCTGTACCAGACCGCCGGCGTTTTCCGGGCCGCGTTGGACAGATGTGCCGAGGGGTTGCGCCCGCACCTCGGCCTGGATCTGCGTGAGGTGCTCTATCCTGCGGGACGGCCGGCTTCCGGCGAGGGCGCATCCTTCGACTTGCGGGCCATGCTGAAGGGGGCGCCGGGGGATACGGCGATCCAGCGGACCACGGTGGCCCATCCGGCGTTGTTCGCGGTGGAATACGCTCTCGCCCAACAATGGCTGGCCTGGGGTGTCCGGCCGGTCGCCCTGATCGGACACAGCCTGGGCGAGTACGTGGCGGCCACCATCGCCGGCGTCTTCCAACTGGAGGACGCGCTGATGCTGGTCGCCAAGCGCGCAGAGCTCATCGACGCCTTGCCCAGCGGGGCGATGCTGGCCGTTCCGATGGGGGTGGAGCGGGCAAGGGAGTTTCTCCTCGGCTCGCTGTCCATCGCACTCGTCAACGGACCCGCACTGACCGTTGTCGCGGGCGCCGCCGACGACATCCATGCCCTGGAAGGCCACCTCCGTGCGCTGGGCGTCAGTAGCCGTCGACTCCGAGCCGACCGCGCGTTCCACACATCGGCGATGGCGCCGGTGGTGGCGCCGCTTACCGACCTGGTCTCCCAGGCGCGGCTGACGCCGCCCGAGGTGCCCTTCGTGTCCAATGTGAGCGGGACGTGGATCACGGCGGCGGAGGCGACCGATCCCGGCTATTGGGGCCGGCACACGATGCACACCGTTGAGTTCGCGGGCGGTATGCGGGAGTTGTGCCGTGGCCGTGACCTGGCTCTGGTCGAGATCGGACCCGGGCAATCGCTGAGCGCCCTCGCCGGGGATGGCGTGGCGGCGCAGCCGGACGCCCACCACGCGGTCATCGTGCCGTCGCTGCGCCCATGGTACGACCGGCGGCAGCCCGACGACGTCTTCCTGGTCGACGCGCTCGGGCAACTCTGGCTCGCGGGTGCCCCGATTGACTGGGAAAAGGTCCATGCTCCGCGCAAACCGCGGCGGGTGGCGCTGCCAACCTATCCGTTCGCCCGGCATCGGTCCTGGCTCGATCCACCCTCGCAACCCGGCACCGGCACCGGCGTGCGGCAGGCGTCCGGCCCGCGGCCGGCGCTGGATGACTGGTTTCTCGTGCCGACGTGGCGATCCACGTCCCCGCCCGCCCACCGTGCGTGTGGTGAGTGGTCAGGCGACGTCGATTGGCTCGTCCTGAGCGACGGCTCAGCTCTCGCCCGAGCACTGGTGCGGCGCCTCGATGCGGAGGGCCGTAGCGTCACCGTGGTCGAGCCAGGAGCGGGATTCGTCGCCCTGGACCACGATCGGTACCGGCTCGATCCCGCAACGGCCGCGCACTACGTCACTCTCTGCGGCCACCTGGAGCGCGACGGGCGCGCGCCGACGCGCGTCGTGCATCTGTGGAGCCTCGATCAGCAGGACGCCGGGACACCCGACGTCGACGATGACTTGCGGCGTGGCTTCTACAGCTTGAGCTACCTGGCTCGGGCATTGGCGCGGATGTCCACCGTGGAGCTGCTGAGCCTCTGGTTGGTCTCCGACCGGGTCCTGTCGGTCGAGGGCGCGGACGTGGTGCGTCCCGCGAAAACGACGATGCTCGGACCGGCCAAATGTATCCCGCAGGAGTACGAGCGGCTCTCGGTGCGTTTCGTGGACGTCTCCGGAGCGGGGGAACCGGCGGCCCGTACAGCTGAGCGGTTGCTCGACATCATGGCTGACGAGCCGAACGAGCGGATCATCGCGTGCCGGGGCCGGCGTCAGTGGGTGGAGGACTTCAGTCCGACAACCCCCTCGCCGAGCCGGCCGTCGCTTCGACCGAGGGGCGTCTATCTCATCACCGGTGGTCTGGGGCAGATAGGTCTGGACCTGGCGGCGCATCTGGCCGAGCGGGTCGAGGCGAGACTCGCGCTGATCACCCGCGGCCCGTTCCCACCGGCACCGCAGTGGGAGCGGTGGCTGGCCGGCCACGATGAGGACGACGCCACGAGCCGACGGATCCGCCGCCTGCAGCAGATCGTCCGGACCGGCTCCGAGGTGATCGTCCTCTCGGCCGATGTGGCGGACGTGGAGCAACTCCGCGGAGCGGTCGCTGAGACCCTCGACCGATTCGGGGTCGTACACGGCGTTGTGCATGCGGCCGGTGTTGGCGGTGTGCGGGCCTTCGGATTGATCGATGAGCTGACGCCGGGCACGGCGGTGGCGCAGTTTCGTCCGAAGGTGCAGGGCTGCCTCCGACTCGATGACGTGCTCGGGGACATGCCGCTGGACTTCCGGCTGCTGCTCTCGTCCAACGCGGCGCTGTTCGGTGGCATCGGGGCGGCGACCTACACCGCGTGCAACCTCTTCGTTGACGCCTTCGCCGATCAGCGCGCCGCCGCGGACGGCCATCGGTGGCTCAGCGTGAACCTTGAGGAATGGCTCGCTGCGGACGCCGCCCACCAGTACCAGGTGAGTTTCACCCGGTACGGCATCACGCCGGCCGAAGGCGTACGGGCGGTCGAACGGCTGCTCGACGAGGGCAGGAGCGGTCGCGTCGTGCTGATTACCGGCGATCTGGTCGAACGTCTTGACCGCTGGATCGTCAACCCGGCGGCCGCACGTCGGGCACGTGTGGGCACGATCGGCCGTCAACCGCGGCCCGCCTTGTCGACGTCGTACGCGGCGCCCGAGGGTGATCGCGAACAGGCCATCGCGGAGATCTGGCAAGAGGTCCTGGGAATCGAGCAGGTGGGCCGGGAGGACAACTTCTACGAGTTGGGCGGCCACTCGCTGCTGGCTACCCAGATCGTGGCCCGCGTGCGGACAGCGCTCGCCGTCGACGTCTCCATGCTGAGTCTCCTCGCGGCGCCGACGGTGGTCGGTTTCGCGGGCCAACTGACCGATGGGGGTGGATCAGCCGGCCGGTCCCATGAGGTCCCACTGGTTCCCGTACCCAGGCAGGGCGAGTCGCAGCCGTCCTACGCGCAGGAGCGATTCTGGTTCCTGGACCAGTTGGCCCCTGGAAATCCCTTCTACAACATCCCCGACGTCGTGCGGATCGAAGGACCGCTGGACGTCGACCTCCTGAGCCGCAGCATCAACGGCATCATCGCGCGTCACGAGTCGCTGCGGACCACATTGATTACGGTCAACGGCGAGCCGGCTCAGCACGTCGCCGAGAGCTTGAAGATCACCATCGGGCGGCAGGACCTGACCTCGTTGCCGGACGGGGCCCGCCACGAGCGTCTGACCGAATTGGCGCTGAGCGAGGCACGGGCCCCGTTCGACCTTGCCGCCGGCCCACTGATCAGGGCCACCGTCGTCGGGCTGGCCGACGACGAGCATGCGCTGCTGCTGACGATGCATCACAGCGTCTCCGACGCCTGGTCGATGGGTGTCTTCATCCGTGAGCTGGCCGAGTTCTACGCCGCGCAGCGTGAACGACGGGAGGTGGTGCTGGACCCGTTGCCGCTCCAGTACGCCGACTTCGCGACCTGGCAGCGGCAGAACCTCCACGGCGAGACGCTCGAGCGTCTCCTGACGTACTGGCGTGGCGAGCTCGCGGGTGCACCACCGCTCCTGGCACTGCCAACCGATCACCCGCGGCCGCCGGTGCAGACATTCCGTGGAGCTACGCACCCGATCGAACTGCCGCCGGATTTGGTGCGAACCCTCCATCGGATCGGCAGCGGGCGGAACTGCACGTTGTTCATGACGTTGCTCGCAGCCTTCACCTGCCTTCTCCACCACCAATCAGGCGAGCGCGATCTGGTCGTCGGGTCGCCAATCGCCGGACGCACGCAACGCCAACTCGAAGACATCATCGGCGCCTTCGTGAACATGCTTCCGCTGCGGACGCGAATTGATCCGCAGGCGAGCTTCCTCGAACTCCTGGCACAGGTACGTGCGGTGACCCTCGGTGCCTACGCCCATCAGGAACTGCCGTTCGAGGTCCTGGTGGAGAACCTCCAGCCAGTTCGCAGCCTGAGCCATGGCCCGGTGTTTCAGGTGGTCTTCGTGCTCCAGAACGCCCCGCTGCCCGAGCTCGTCCTGTCCGACCTGCGCCTGAGCCCGATGCCGATGGAAGCCACAACGGCCAAGTTCGATCTCATGTTCACCCTGAGGGAGACCGGCGAGGGCGTGACCGGGATCATCGAGTACTCAACCGATCTCTTCACGCGCCAGACCATCAACCGGCTCGGCCGCCAATTCCACACGTTGCTGCGGAGGATCGCCGACCGACCTCAGGACTCGGTCGCCGCGCTGGGCGCGATGCCGGTGGAGGAACAGGCCACCGTTCTGGGCACCTGGTCCAACGGCGAAGCCCGGAAGTGGGGGGACACCTCCATACCGCACCTGGTCGCGCAACGGGCGGCCGCCACACCGGACAAGGACGCCGTCGTCGGGGCGTACGCATCGACTCGGGGCTTCACCTTCGGCGAGCTCGAACGCCTGTCGAACCAGGTGGCCTGGTATCTGACGAAGCGGGGGATCGGGCGGGGGTGCCAAGTCGGGGTGCACCTCGAGCGCTCACCCGAGACGATCGTCGCCCTCGTCGGAATCGTCAAGGCGGGTTGTGCCTACGTACCCCTCGACCCGACCTATCCCCGGGCCTGGCTGCAGCACATGGCGACCGACGCGCGGTTGGACCTGCTGGTGACGCGGCGCGACAGTGCGATCCCGGTGGCCGCGGGCGGCGCCGCGATGATCACCCTGGAAGAACTCTGGGACGCCTGTGCCGACCAGCCCGCCTGGGCTCCACCCTGCCTGGTCGACGACTCCGATCCTGCGTACGTCATCTACACCTCCGGCTCCACCGGTACGCCGAAGGGTGTCGTCGGCCTGCACGGGGGGATGCGCAACCGGTTGGCGTGGATGTGGGAGCGCTATCCGTTCGCACCCGACGAGGTGCATTGCCAAAAGACTTCCCTCAATTTCCTGGACTCTTTCTGGGAGATCTTCGGGCCGATGTGCCAGGGCATCACGACGGTCGTCTTTCCACAGCGGGCCGTCGCAGACCCTGAGGAGTTCGTCCGGTTGCTCGGCGAACATGGCGTCACGCGGGTCGTTGTGGTGCCGTCTCTGCTCCAGGCGGTGCTGGAGTTCAATCCCGGCCTGGCCGACCTGCTCCCGTCGCTGCGGCTGTGGGTGACGAGCGGCGAGGCGTTGACGCCGCAGCTGGCACGGGCCTTCTTCGCCGCCTTGCCGGGCAGGTGCCTGCTCAACCTCTACGGGTCGTCGGAGGTTGCCGCGGATGTCACCTGGCACGAGGTCACGGCAGACGATGCGGCCGCCGATCACGTGCCGATCGGCCGCCCCATCGCGAACGTCAGCGTCTATCTGCTGGATGCGGGGCTGCGACCGGTCGCGCCGGGTGCCGACGGCGAGATCTACGTCGGTGGCGTCGCGCCGGGGCACGGCTACCTGCGTCGACCCGGGCTCACCGCCAGCAGGTTCGTTCCCGATCCGTTCGCCTCGACGCCGGGCGGCCGCCTCTACCGTACGGGTGACCGCGGTCGGTTCGCGGCCGACGGTGTCATCGAATACCTCGGCCGGCGCGATGAGCAGGTGAAGGTCCGGGGATTCCGGATCGAGTTGGCGGAGGTGGAAAGCACACTCCGGCGGCATCGGGACGTCGCTGGCGCTGTCGTGGTACAGCACCGGCAGGCACTGGTGGCGTACGTCGTGCCGGAACCCGGTCGCGATCCCCAGCCGGACGCACTTCGCAGCGACCTTCTCGGTCGGCTGCCGGCCTACATGGTGCCGGCGAGCCTCGTCCTCCTGCCGGCCTTGCCGCTGACCCCGAGCGGCAAGCTCGACCGTTCGGCGTTGCCGCCCCCGGAGGTGGTGCGGCGGGCGGACCTGGTGGCGCCGCGGACACCGGTTGAATCGGCCATCGCCGGGCTGTGGCGAACCGTCCTCGACACGACCCAGGACATCGGGGTGCACGACCCCTTCTTCTCGATGGGCGGCCACTCGCTGCTTGCCACCCGGCTGGTGATGCGAGTACGGGAGGCGTTCGATGTGGATCTCCCCCTGAGCGCGTTCTTCGAGGCGCCGACCATCGCAGGCATGGCGGCCCACCTGGTGGGTCGCCCTGAGCGCAAGGCCGGGGTGGAGAAGCGGGCCGAGTTGCTGCTCATGCTTGCCGATCTCTCCGATGAGGACGTCGAGCGGATGCTCGGCGGCGAGACCGGCGCGGGCGGTGCTGGGTCATGACAGTTCCACATCAGCAGCGTTTCGAGCTGACTGACCGGCGCCGCGCACTACTGACGAAGCTGCTGGCCGAAGAGGCGGCGACCGCACCCGGTACGGTCGCCCCCGTCCCCGCGCGACCAGCCGGCTCACCGGCGGTGCTCTCCTTCGCGCAGGAGCGCATGTGGTTCTTCGAACAGCTCGCTCCGGACACGGCGGTCTACAACCTACCCGCGGTGCTCAGGCTGGCCGGCGACCTCGACCACGAGGTCCTCGAACGGTGCTTCGCCGCCGTCGTGGCGCGCCACACCGTCATGCGTACCACGTACGACGTGGTGGACGGCCAGCCGACGCCGAGCGTCGGATCCGGTGGGGGCCGGACGCTGACCCTGCATGACCTGACGTCACTCCCCGCGGAGCGCCGCGAGGGTGAGGCGGCAACGCTGATGCAGCGCGAGATCGAGCGACCGTTCGACCTGCGACAGGGCCCATTGGTCAGGCTCACGCTCATCCGGGTTGAGGACCGCGATCACCTGCTGGTGTTGAACATGCACCATATCGTCGGCGATGCCTGGTCGTGGGACACGCTCCTGTCCGAGGTGACCGAGGCGTACCGGACGATGTCCGCCGGACTGCCGTACTCACCCCCGCCCCCGGTGCTGCAATACAGCGACGTCGCCGCGTGGCAGCGCAAGCGGTACGCCGAGGGGGACCTGGAGGAGCAACTACGCTACTGGCGATCGGCGTTGGACGGCGCCGGCGCCGCGACGGAACTTCCGATAGGCCGAACCCGGCCGGCGGCGCCGCGGTTCCGGGGCTCGGTCGTGAACTTCGATGTGCCGGCGAGGCTGGTTGCCAGGTTGCGCCGGCTGGGCGGCGGCGAAGAGGCGACGCTGTTCATGATCGCCCTCACCGTCTTCGGTGTTCTCCTGCACCGGTACACGGGTCACCAGGACATCGTGATCGGCACGCCGGTGGCCGGTCGCCGATCGACACAGCTGGAGTCGATCGTAGGTTTGTTCGTCAACACGTTGCTGCTGCGGACCCGGATCCACGCAGCGCTCAGCTTCCGAGACATCTTGCGTGATGTCCGGCGGGTCGCGATCGACGCCTACGACCACCAGGACGTGCCGTTCGAGAAGCTTGTCGAGGAGCTGCAACCGGCGCGCAGCGCCGGCATGGCGCCGTTCTTTCAGATCATGTTCGCCTACCGCACCGCCGTCGCCGAACGGCAGTGGGAATCCTTGCGCATGCGGCAGGTCAAGGTGCACAACGGAACCGCCAAGCGTGATCTCACCATGCAGCTGGTCGAGTCCGGTGACCACCTGGAGGGACACGTCGAGTTCGACACCGACCTCTTCACCGAGGGCGCCATACGGCGGTTCGTCGGCCACTACCTGAGGCTCCTGGCCGAGGTGGTCGATGAGCCGGACAGGCCCGTCGCCCACCTTGCGCTGCTGACTGCGGACGAGGAGCGGCAGCTCCGATCCTGGAGCGTGGGGCCGAGTCCGGAGGCAGCCGAGCCGGGCGGCGTCCACCAGCTCTTCGAAGCCCAGGCCAGGCGGAACCCGGAGGCCGTCGCGGTGGCGGGGCGGTCCGGACGGCTGACGTACGCGCAAGTCGACCGCAGAGCCCGTGAACTCGCCGGCAGGTTGACGGACATGGGCGTCGGGCCGGAGGTCGCCGTCGGTCTGCGGCTGGACCGGTTGCCGGAAACCGTGGTGGCGTTGCTGGCGGTCCTCATGGCCGGCGGAGTCTACGTGCCGGTTGATCCGACGGATCCCGACGAGCGGGTCCAGGCCATCTTCCGCGACGCCCGCGTGCGCGTCGTCATCACCACACCCGAGGGCCACCACGACGCCGGCACGTACCAGCTCGTGCGTGTGCACCCGGAGGCACCGGATGTTTGCCGTCCGGCGACTGCGGCAACCGTCGCCATCGAACCGGCACAGGCGGCGTACATCCTGTACACCTCCGGTTCGACCGGTACGCCGAAGGGCGTCGTCGTCGAACATTCGCAGCTGACGAGCTACGTTCGCGCCATCGTGGAGCGGTTGGCGCTCGACGAGCCGATGAGCTACGCCATGGTCCAGCCGCTGACAGTGGACTCGTGTCTCACAATGCTCTATCCGCCGCTGATCACCGGCGGATCGGTGCACGTCATCGGGCGTGAGACGGCGATCGACGCCGCCGCGCTGGCCGACTATGTGCAGGTCAATCGGATCGACTGCCTGAAGATCGCGCCGTCCCATCTCCGGGCCCTGCAGCAGTCGCCCCGATTCGCCGATCTACTCCCCGCACGCCGATTGATCATCGGCGGCGAGGCGTCCGACTGGAGCTGGGTACGGCGGCTGCAGACCCTCAGCGGCGACTGCCGGCTGTACAACCACTACGGCCCCACGGAAGCCACCGTCGGCGTGACGACGTTTCCGGTATTCGAACACCTGGCCTCCGACTACAGCGTCACGCCCCTGGGAAACCCATTGCCGGGCAGCGAGGCCTACGTGCTCGACCCGCAACTGCATCTCGTACCGGTCGGAGTGCCCGGTGAACTGCACCTGGCGGGCACGAACATAGCGCGCGGGTATCACGGCCGGGCCGGCCTCACAGCCCGCCAGTTCGTGCCCAATCCGTTCGGGCCTGCCGGAGATCGGCTCTACCGTACGGGCGACATCGTGCGCCGGCTCGAGGGCGGTGAGATCGAGTATCTGGGCCGCCGGGACGAGCAGGTCAAGATCCGCGGGTTCCGGGTCGAGTTGGGCGACGTGGCGACCCGGCTCGCCACGCATCCCGATGTGGCCGACGCCGTTGTCGCGGCTCGTGAGGATGAGCGTGGTACGAGGTCGTTGGTCGCGTACCTCGTGCCCGTCGACCCCGCCACGCTCGACGTCGCAGCCGTACGGGTCGCGATGCAGCAGGCATTGCCGCACCACATGGTTCCGTCGGCGTACGTGGTGCTCAGCGCCTTGCCACTCTCCGCGCATGGCAAGGTGGACCGGCAGGCGTTGCCGGCGCCTGGAGTGAACCGGCCGGCCCGCGGTCCGCGCCGGGACTTGGCCACCGACGCCGAACACATCGTTTCGGGAATATGGCTGCGGTTGCTCGGAGCCGAGGGCATCGGGGTGACCGAAAACTTTTTCGAGGCGGGTGGCCATTCGCTACTGCTCGTGCGGGTGCACCAGGAACTCCAGGAGGCATTCGGCCGGCAGTTCCCGCTGGCCGAACTCTTCAACTTCACCACGATCGAGACACAGGCCGCTTTCCTCGCCGACGCGACCGCTGGATCGGATGCGTCGCGACGCGGGCAGGAGCGCGGCCGCCGGCAGGCCGAGGTCATGCGACAGCGACAGCGAGCACTGAGAGCGGGGCGAGACGAGGATGGCTGAGGCACCAGTGCCCGCAGCCCGGGCGTACGAGGACAGCCTCGACATCGCGATCGTGGGAATCGCTGCTCGATTCCCGGGGGCCGCCGACGTCAACCAGTTCTGGCACAACCTGCGCAACGGCGTCTGCTCAGTCACGCGGCTGGACGACGAGCGACTCATGGCTGCCGGCGTCAGCTCGGAACTCTTGCGGGATCCCGCGCTGGTCAAGGCCGCCTTCCTGCTGGAGGACAGCGATCTGTTCGACGCGGGCTTCTTCGGCTACGCCCCGCGTGAGGCGGAACTCATGGACCCGCAGCACCGCATCCTCCTTGAGTGCGCGTGGGAGGCACTCGAAAGCGCCGGCTGCGATCCGGCCCAATACCAGGGCCTGGCCGGGGTGTACGCGGGTGGCGGCATGAGTACCTACCTGTTGAACAACATCGCTGGACACCGTGACCTGGTTGCCGCGGTCGGGAGTAACCAGGTCAAAATCGGCAATAGCAACGACTTCCTCGCCACCCGGCTGTCGTACAAGCTGGGGCTTGAAGGCCCGAGCATCAACGTGCAATCCGCCTGTTCGTCGTCACTGGTCGCCGTGGCGCTGGCGTGCCAGGGGCTACTGGGCTATCAGTGTGACATCGCCCTGGCCGGTGGAGTCGCGGTGGATGTCCTGAAGGAGCGCGGCTATCTCTACCAGGAGGATGGCCCCTTCGCCCCGGACGGATACTGCCGGACGTTCGACGCGCGGGCGCGGGGCACCGTCGGTGGCGACGGCGTTGGTCTGGTGGTCCTGAAGCGGCTGCACGATGCGATGCTCGACGGTGATCACATCCATGCGGTCATCAAGGGCTCAGCGGTCACCAACGACGGTGCGCTGCGTGCCGGGTTCACCGCTCCCCGGGCCGACGGCCAGGCGATGGCGATTACGACAGCGCTCGCCAACGCTGATGTGGACCCGGTCACCGTGCAGTACGTCGAGGCGCACGGCACCGCGACGATTTTGGGTGACCCCATCGAGTTCGCGGCGCTGACCACGGCATACAGGGCAGACGGCGGGCAGAGACGGTACTGCGCACTCGGCTCCGTCAAGCCGAACATCGGGCACCTCGACGCCGCCGCCGGGATCGCCGGATTGATCAAGACGGTTCTGTCGGTGGAGCATGGACAGATCCCGCCGATGCTGCACTATGAACGGCCCAACCCGCGCATTCACCTGGACGACAGCCCGTTCTACATCAACACGGAGCTGATGCCCTGGCCGGCCACGCCAGGGCCGCGCCGGGCGGGCGTGAGCTCGTTCGGTCTTGGTGGCACCAACGCGCACGTCGTGTTGGAGCAGGCCCCCGAACGACCGACATCCGCACGGGACGATCGGGAACAGCTCCTGGTGGTCTCCGCACGCAGCGAGCCGGCACTGGATTGCGCCAGCGACCGGCTGAGCGATTATCTACGCCGCCACCCCGACGTGCCCCTGGCCGACATCGCGTTCACCCTGCAGACCGGGCGGCGACCGTTTCCATACCGGCGTGTCCTGGTCTGCGCGACGGCCTCGGATGGACGGGCAGCGCTGGACGCCCGTGTCGACGGCCGTTTGCTCTCCGCCGTCACCACCGGGACGGCGCGTCGTCAGGTCGCCTTCCTCTTCACCGGATTCGGCGAC
This sequence comes from Plantactinospora sp. ZYX-F-223, assembly GCF_039649625.1. Lineage (NCBI taxonomy): Bacteria > Bacillati > Actinomycetota > Actinomycetes > Micromonosporales > Micromonosporaceae > Plantactinospora > Plantactinospora sp. ZYX-F-223. The sequence continues at coordinate 27,677 of NZ_JBDJAV010000059.1, forward strand.
CAGTACCCACAGATGGGCCGGGAGCTGTACGAGCAGGAACCGGTGTTCCGCGACGCCATCGACGGGTGCGCCGCGATCGTGGCGGATCGGCTCGACCGGGACCTCCGTGACGTCATGTTCGACGACGCCACCCCACCATCGCGGCCGGCGGGCGCACCCGACTTCAGGACGCTGCTACAGCAGCCGCAGGTACCGGATCATCACCTCTACCGCCCGCTGTACGGGTACCCGGCGTTGTTCGCCGTCGAATACGCCCTCGTGCAGTTGTGGGGGGCGTGGGGAGTGCGACCCGCCGCCATGATCGGTCACAGCCTCGGTGAGTACGTGGCCGCCTGCGTGGCCGGGGTGTTCTCGCTCGAAGACGGTCTGCGCCTGGTCGTCGAGCGCGCCGAGCGGATCGAGCGGCTTCCCGAAGGCGTCATGCTCGCCGTTCCGCTTGGCGAGCAGGAGGCCCGGGCGCTGGTGAACGATGAGGTGCAGCTCGCCGCGGTGAACGGTCCGCGCATGTGCGTGCTGTCCGGTGTCGCCTCCGGCATCGCGGCGATCGAGGCGGACCTCAAGGCTGCCGGCATTGCCTGCCGCCGCCTGCTCACGCGGTACGCCTTCCACTCCCATCTCGCCGAGCCGGCGGTCGATCCGTACCGCCAGGCATTGCGCGGGGTGCGGCTCAGCGCACCGTCAACGCGTTTCATCTCCAACATGACCGGTACCTGGATCACCGACGAGCAAGCCACCGACCCGGAGTACTGGGCCCAGCACATGCTCGGGACCGTCCGCTTCGCCGATGGCGCCGGCGAGTTGTGGAGGCTGCCCGACCCCGTGCTGGTCGAGGTGGGACCCGGTCGGACGCTGATGGGTTCGGCTTTGCAGCATCCGGGCGCCAGGGAGGCCGCCGATCGGCTCGCCGTGTCGTCGATGCACGGCGGACTCACCGGGGAGTCCGACCGCGGCCACCTTCTGCGTACGGTGGGGCAGCTGTGGCTTGCCGGGGTGCCCATCGCATGGGAGCAGACCCACCGCGCGGGGCGCCGGCGCATACCGCTGCCGACCTATCCGTTTGAGCGGCGGCGGTTCTGGTTGGACCGGACTTCCGGTACACCCGGCGGTGGCGGAACGGCGGCTGGCCGGCGAGCCGATCTGACGACGTGGTTCGCGACCGAGTCCTGGCAACGGCTTCCGGATCGTCCACGGGACACAGAGGGCGAACTGGCCGGGAAACGCTGGCTGGCCTTCATTGGCGGTGGCTTTGGCTCGCGTCTGGTCGACACGTTGCGGGACCTCGGCGCCGAGGTTGTGACCGTGACCGCGGGTACGGCCTGGGAGCGGAAGAGTTCCAGTTCGTACCTGGTGGATCCGGCCGATGCGAGCCACTACGAACGTCTCGCCGCCCATCTGCGGGAGACGGGTTTCAGCCCGGAGCGTGTCCTGCACTGCTGGACGGCCGATGGGGTGCCGCCGGCCGTGGACCGTGCGCAAGTCGATCGGTTGCTGGGTCGTGGTTTCCAGAGCCTCGTGCGGTGGGCGCAGGCATACGGGCCCGAGCTGATGACCGGCCGGCAACGGTGGGACGTGGTGTCAACCGGGGTCTATGCCGTGTTGGGGGACGAGGAGGTGTGCGCAGTCAACGCCACGCTTCAAGGGGTGTGCAAGGTGATCGCGCAGGAGTACCCGGGCTCGACCTGTCATCTGTTCGACCTTGCGTCGGCACCCGAAGCCCGCGTCGATCAGCTCCTGGACCATCTCGCCGGCCCACCGGCCTCCGGGGTCACGGCGATTCGCGGCCGCCACGCCTGGCGGCCGGTGTACGTGCCGGCCTCCTACGACGGCAACGGCCCGTCGCTGCTGCGTCCCAGAGGGGTCTACCTCATCACCGGCGGCCTGGGAAAGATCGGCCTCGTCCTCGCCCGGGCGTTGGCTGAGTCGGTTCAAGGGCGACTCGTCCTGGTCGGGCGGACCGGGCTGCCGCCGCGCGAGGAGTGGAGAAGGCTCGACCTCTCGCCCGATGACACACGCCGCATCCAAGCGGTCCGCGAACTCGAAGCGCTCGGTGCCGAGGTGCTGATCCTCCGGGCGGACGTCGCTGACGAGACCCGGATGCGGGAGATGGTGACAACCGTTCAGCAACAGATGGGTCCCATCAACGGCGTACTCCATTGCGCCGGGTCGACCGGGGCGCGGGCCCACCGCGTCATCGCGGACCTGACGCCGGAGGCGTGCGACTGGCATTTCGGACCGAAGGTGCACGGCACTCTCGCGCTGGACCGGGCCCTCTCCGGCCAGCCCCTCGACTTCGCGTTCCTGTTCTCCTCCGTGGCGTCGCTGTTGGGAGGTCTCGGCTTCGCCGCCTATGCGGCGGCGAACGCGTTCATGGACGCCCTCGCGAGGCGACCCGAGGGCCGCAATGTCTCCTGGACCAGCCTGAACTGGGAGGCGTGGAGGTTCCCCGATGCCGACGAACCCGCAGGGGGTGTCGGCGGGGCGATCCAGGAGATGGCCGTGGACCAACGCGAGGGGCGCCGGGTCTTCGAACGGCTCCTGACCGCCGTGCCGCCCCGCCAGGTGATCGTCTCCACTACTGACCTCGACGAACGGGCCCGTCTGTGGACCGAGCCCGTGCTCCGATCGGCGGCCAGGCCAGGCGGGCATGCCCGCCCCAATCTCCGCAATGCCTATGTGGAGCCGACATCCGAGATGGAACGACGCATCGCCGGAGTCTGGCAGGACCTGCTCGGGGTGGACATGGTGGGCGTCCACGACAGCTTCTTCGAACTCGGTGGCAGTTCGCTCCTGGGACTTCAGGTCGTCCACAGACTCCGCGACGAGCTGGGCGTCGCGGTGCCGCTGACAATCGTCTACGAAGGACCTTCGGTGCGGACCCTTGCCCGTCTCCTCGAAGAACTGGGAGGTAGACCGTGATCCCGAACCACGGCATCACCGGCACGGACGTGGCGATCATCGGCATGGCCGGTCGATTCCCCGGCGCGCGCAGCGTCGAGGAGTTCTGGGCGAACCTGCGCGACGGCATCGTGTCCATCGACGTCCTCAGCGAAGAGGAGCTGATCTCGGCAGGCGTGTCGCCCGAGGAGTTCGGCCAGGCCGACTACGTCCGTGTCGGCGCGCGGGTGCGTGACGTCGACAAGTTCGACGCCGGCTTCTTCGGCTACACACCGCGCGAGGCCGAGATCATGGACCCTCAGCAACGCATCTTCCTCGAGACCGCCTGGGAGGCACTGGAACAGGCGGGATACGACCCGAGCCGTTACGACGGACGCATCGGCGTCTTCGGCGGAACGGGGAGCAACGGCTACCTGCATCACGTCTATTCCAACCCGGAGGTGGTCGACGCGGTTGGCCAGACGCAGATTCTGCTCGGCAACGAAATTGGGTTCCTGGCCTCGCGGGTGTCGTACAAGATGGACCTTCGCGGCCCCAGCATCTCGTTGCGTACGGCCTGCTCCACGTCGCTGGCGGCCGTGCACCTCGGTTGCCAGAGCCTGCTGGATGGCGACAGCGACATGGTGCTCGCCGGTGGATCCTTCGTCAATCTGGCACAGGACCGCGGCTATCTGTACCAGGATGGCGGTTTCATGTCGCCCGACGGACGCTGCCGTCCGTTCGACGCCGACGCCGGCGGGACCGTCTTTGGCAGCGGCGTCGGCCTGGTGGTGCTCAAGCGGTTCACCGACGCCATGAACGACGGCGACACCATCTACGCGGTCGTCAAAGGCTCGGCGGTGAACAACGACGGCGCCGTGAAGGTCGGCTTCACGGCGCCGGGTGTGCGGGGCCAGGCCGAGGTCATCACCCGTGCGCTCGAGCGGGCCGGCGTTGCCGCGCAGTCGATCGGGTACGTCGAGACCCACGGCACGGGAACGGTGCTCGGGGATCCGATCGAGCTGCGCGCGCTCACCATGGCCTACCGGCGGCACACAGACCTCGTGGGCTACTGCGCGATCGGCTCGCTGAAGGCGAACGTCGGTCATCTCGACGCCGCGGCGGGGATCGCGAGCCTCATCAAGGTCGTTCTTGCGCTTCACCACGAGGCGATTCCACCTACCGCGAACTTCAACCGGGCGAACCCGGCTGTCGAGCTCGACGGTTCGCCGTTCCGGGTGCAACGGGAACTGTCCCGCTGGCCCCGTGCCGACGTCCCGCGCAAGGCTGCCGTGAGCGCCTTCGGCTTCGGCGGGGCGAACGCGCACGTGGTCCTCGAGGAAGGTCCGGTATCCGCGGCCGAGGCATCGAGGCGACCGTCTCAACTCCTCGTACTGTCCGCCCGCAGCTGGGAGGCGCTCGAAACCCTCACCGACAACCTGGCCGATCGGTTGCGCCGGTATGCTCAGCCGCTGGAGGACGTCGCCTTCACCCTCGCCCAGGGACGGCACTGTTTCGCCTTCCGGCGCATCGTGGTAGCCGACGATGTGCAGTCGGCTGCGGCGCTGCTGGAGAGCCGTGAACCGGCCCGCGTGGCCAGCCGATCGACGACACGCGAACGCCCGGACGTTGCCTTCCTCTTCAGCGGTCAGGGCGCCCAGTTCCCGGGTATGGCGGTCGACATCTACCGAAACGAACCAGTGTTCCGTTCCGCCGTCGACGCCTGCGTCGAGACACTACGGTCACATGTCGGTCTGGATCTGCGGCCCACAATGTTCGCAGCCCCCGACGATGTCGCTGCGGCGGATCGGCTTCGCCGCACAGAATTCGCCCAGCCGGCGCTGTTCACGGTCGAGTACGCGCTTGCCGAGTTGTGGCGCTCGTGGGGTGTCGTGCCCAGCGCGCTGCTCGGCCACAGCCTCGGCGAGTACGTCGCGGCATGCCTGGCCGGAGTCTTCTCGTTGGCCGACGCGCTGGCTCTGGTCGCCTTGCGGGGCCGGCTCATGCAGGCGCAGCCCGGCGGTGCGATGCTCAGCGTCCTTGCCGACCGGACCGAATTGGCGTCCTGCCTTCCGGACGACCTGTCGCTCGCGGCACACAACGGCGACACGGCTTGCGTGATCGCCGGTTCACACGCGGCGGTGGCGGCGTTCGCGGACACCGCTACCGCTTGCGGCTGGGTGACTCAGCCGGTCGCCACGTCCCATGGATTCCATTCGGCGCTCATGCGGCCCATGGTGCCCGAGTTCATCGCGGCGGTGGCCGGGGTCCAGCGATCCGCCCCGACGGTGCCGTTCGTGTCCAACGTCAGCGGCACGTGGATCTCCAGCGAGGAGGCGCAGGACCCGATGTACTGGGGCCGACATGTGTGTGCGCCGGTCGAGTTTGTCGCTGGGGTCCGCACGCTCGGCGAGGATGGCGATCGGTTGCTGGTGGAGGTGGGTCCCGGGCAGACGCTGAGCGGCTTGGCGCGGCGGATCCTGAAGGATGGCAGCACCCGTCTGATCACGTCGTCGCTGCCGCACCGAAACGATCGACGTGGTGCCCTGCAGAGGATGCAGCGGACGCTGGGCGAGATGTGGCTCGCGGGCATACAGCCGGACTGGACGGGTTACTACCGGCACGAACGACGCCGCCGAGTGTCGCTTCCGCCGTACCCGTTCGAACGTGACAGGTTCTGGCTGCGACCCGGCGACGGTGCGACGGCCCGGGCGTCTCAGACGACGTCCAGCAGGCAGGTCGACATCGCGGACTGGTTCTATGTCCCGTCTTGGCAGGAGTCGTCGGTGAGCCGGTCGGTGCCGTCGACGGTCGACGGAAGCTGGATCGTGTTCCTGGACCGGCTGGGTCTCGGCGAGGCGCTGGCCGCCCGACTCTGTGATTCGGGCGCCTCGGTCACCACTGTGGCCGCCGCCGAAGCTTGGCGGCAGCTGGACGCCACCAGCTTCGCCGTCGATCCGTCGAGCGGCGCTGACTACCAGAGACTCCTCACCGCGTTGAGCGAGGGAGGCCGGGCGTCCCCGGAGCACATCGTCCATTGCTTCAACGTCACGGAGGTCCCGTCCGGCGAAGCGCCGCCGGCGGCGCAGCCCGACGCGGCCGAGCTCGCGTTCGAGAGCCTCTTTCACCTGGCCCGCGCCATCGGCGAGCATCAGGATGGCGTGACGCGTCGAATGTGGGTGCTCAGCAATGGCCTCTTCAGCGTGACGGATCAGGAACGGCTACAGCCGGAGAAGGCCACTCTGCTCGGGCCCAGCCGGGTGATCCCCCGCGAGTATCCGGGTCTGAGTTGCACGAACGTGGACGTCGTGCTCGACGATCTGGCGGACGGTCGGCTGGTGGACAATCTGCTGACCGAGGTGACGGGGGAGCCGTCCGCGATTCCGGTGGCCTACCGGGGACGGCGCCGGTGGCGGCAGGAGTTCGCCCGACGATCGCTGGCACCGGCCGCCGATGGTGCCACGGCCCTGCGCGAGGGGGGCGTGTACCTCATCACTGGAGGTCTTGGCGGGCTGGGCCTGGCGATCGCCGAGCGCCTCGCACGCATGCGGTGCAGGATCATCCTGACGTCCCGTACCGCGCTGCCGCCGGCCGCCGAATGGCATGGTTGGCTGGGACGCGACCCGGTGACCGACCGTGTCGCCTCGGCGGTGCGCACCCTTTGCCGGCTCGAAAGCATGGGCGCCGAACTGCTCGTGGTCCAGGCCGACGTATGCGACGCCGAGGCGATGGGTCGAGCCGTCGGCGAAGGCACACGGCGCTGGGGGGTCATCAACGGCGTCTTCCATGCTGCCGGAGTCGCCGGAGGCGGCTTGATGCAGGTCAGGGACACGGCGGCGGCCCGGGCCGTGTTGCGCCCCAAGGTCGAGGGCACCATGGTCCTGGAGCGGGTGCTCGCGACACATCATCTCGACTTCCTACTCCTGTTCGGATCGAACGCCGCGAACCTCGGTGACTTCGGGCAGGTGGACTACGTGGCCGCAAACGCCTTCCTTGACGCGTTCGCCCATGTTCGAGCGGGCCGGCAACCGGTGATGGCGATCGACTGGGGTCCATGGCGTGAGGTCGGCATGGCGGTCTCCACGGAGGTACCGCGCGGTCTGGAGGAAGTACGCCGCCGGGACCTGGCGGTGCGCGGCATGTCGCCCACGGAGGGACTGGAGGCGTTGGACCGCCTCCTTGCCGCCCCGCTGACGCCGCAGGTCGTCGTCTCGCCGGTGGACCTCTCGGCGGTGTTCGCCTCCGCGTTTCGGCTGACCGCCGACGGCGACGCGCTGTCCGGCCTCAAGCCGGCTGGACTGGCCCGCCCTCGGCCCTCGATGGGGAGTTCGTACGTGCCGCCCGCGACGGAGGTCCAGCGGCGCATGTGCGCGGTGTGGCAGGAGTCGCTCGGCTTCGAACAGGTGGGAATTGAGGACAGCTTCTTCGATCTGGGTGGCAACTCGCTGATCGCGATCCAGGTCATCGCGGCGATCAACCGTGAACTCGGATCGCGGCTGACGGTGGCGCGTCTCTACGAAGGACTCACCGTCAACCATCTTGCTCATCTCGTGGGCGGAGATGACGAGCACGGCGGAGTCGGTCTGCGCGCCACGATGGACGACCGCAGAGAGCGCATGCAACGGCGCCGCCAGCATCAGCAACAGCGCATGGCCCTGCGCGGCAGATAGGCCCCTGCGGTCGCCGCCTGTCCGGGATGTCAGCGACGAGTCATATCGGAGTTGGTTGTCAGTGGAAATCCGTACCGTAGGCGTCGTCGGCGCCGGCACCATCGGCCGGGGTGTAGCACAGGACTTCGCGCAGCACGGCTTTCGAGTCATCCTCGTCGACTCGGCCGAGGAGCAGCTGGTGAAAGCGCGCGAGAACATCCGGCACCTGAGTCGTTTCAAGCACATGTTCCGTGGCGGAAATGAATCATCCGACTCCTCCACGCTGCTCGACAGCATCGAATCCGGTACGGACCTGGCGCTCCTGGCCGAGGCCGACTTCGTGGTGGAGAACGTCACGGAGAACTGGGAGGTGAAGCGGAGCGTGCACGAGGCGATCGACCAGATCTGCCTGCCACACGTGATCTTCGCGGTCAACACCTCCGCCATTCCGATCACCCGGGTCGCCTCGGCGTCGAATCGACCCGCAAGGGTGCTCGGCCTCCACTTCATGAATCCGGTGCCGCTGATACGCACAGTGGAGGTGGTGCGCGGGCACCACACCTCCGACGAGTCGCTGGAGGTGGCGATGAACGTCCTGGACCGCCTGGGCAAGGAAGGGATCGTCGTGGGCGACTTTCCCGGTTTCGTCACCAACCGGGTACTCATGCTCACGATCAACGAGGCGGCTTTCTGCCTCCAGGACCAGGTCGCATCCGCTCAGGAGGTCGACCGGATATTCAAGGGTTGCTTCGGACACAGAATGGGCCCGCTGGAAACTGCAGACCTCATCGGTCTCGATACGATCCTCAACTCGATCAAGGTTCTGTACGAGAGTTATCGCGACAGCAAGTTCCGGCCCGCCCCGCTGTTGCAGAGGATGGTCGACGCCGGCCTGTTGGGTCGGAAGTCGGGCGAGGGCTTCTACGATTATTCGACGACTCACGGAACATTTGCGCAATGATCGCGGTCAAGAACAGTGCGGATTCGCGAGCAGGCGTGACGTGCCCGGTCCGGGTCGGGGTACAGATTCAGCCACAGCATTGTAGCTATGCCGACATCCGGCGTGCCGTCGCTCACTACGAGGAGCTGGGCGTCGACATCCTCTTCAACTGGGACCACTTCTTTCCGATGTACGGCCCGCGCGAGGGCGAGCACTACGAATGTTGGTCGATGCTCGGCGCGTGGGCCGAGGCGACCACGCATGTCGAGTTCGGGCCGCTGGTCACATGTAACTCGTATCGGAATCCCGATTTGCTGGCCGACATGGCCCGCACGATCGACCACATCAGCGATGGTCGTCTGATCCTCGGAATCGGGTCGGGCTGGCACGAGCGCGATTTCCTGGAGTATGGCTATGAATTCGGCACGGCCGCGAGCCGGCTGGACGACCTCGGTGAGTCGCTGCCCCGCATCCAGCGGAGGCTGGCCGTCCTGAATCCCCTGCCGAAACGCAGGATCCCTATCCTGATCGGTGGCAACGGGGTTCGCCGGACGTTGCGGCTCGCGGCTGTCTACGCGGATATCTGGCATGGGTTCGGCACGCCCGAGGAGCTGGCGGTGAAGCATCGGCTCCTGGATGACTGGTGTGTCGAGGTGGGGCGGGACCCGTCCGAGATCGAGCGGTCGGCGCGGGTGTTCCGCAAGACGCCCGACGAGGTCGGCCGGGATCTGGTGAAGGCGGGCACCACGCTGATACAGCTGGTCGTGCAGGGGCCCGCATTCGACGATCATCACGTGCGCGACTGGCTTGCGTTCCGCGACGACATGAATGGAGCGTCGCGCGGGCCGGGTGTGGCCGGGGCCGAGGACGGCCCCGCACCTTGTGTGTCCACTCTCATCTCGTCCCGGAAGGAATAACCATGGAGGCTGACGCCAACGCGAGGATCAGGCGGTTCGTGCAGCCGCATTTCGGCGGGTACGAGATCGCAGATGAAGATGATCTGTTCGCGCTCGGTTTCGTCAACTCGCTGTTCGCGATGCAACTCGTGCTTTTCGTCGAGAAGGAATTCGGGCTGACGCTCGGTTCGGACGATCTGGACTTCAAGAACTTCCGGTCCGTCGCGGCGATGTCGCGCCTGGTGGTGCGGAAAGAGCGTGGTCGTGCACCGGACGTGCCGATCACGCCACAGGTCTGACGAGGAGGTGGCCCAGTGTTCCATGCACGGTTGCGCCTTCCGTTGCCGGTGCCGGCCGGCTACGCGCCGGAGATCGAGCGCATGCTCTTCTTCGTATCCTCAACAATCACCGGCTTCAACCTGGTGGTGTGCGATGGGCAGGTTGTGGAGATCTCCCTGACGTCGGACCAGCCGATCGAGGAGGATCGCCTCCTCGGCCGGGTCGTGCGTCTGCTCGGCGACGAGATCTACGCGAGCAACGTGGCGCCGCGAAAAGTCGTCTGGGAGTCACCCGCGCATCGCGACGTTCCGGGGGATTCGTTCGAGCAGTTGGTTTCGATGGGCGCCGCCGTGCGGCTCGGCGTGGGGCAGGTCGGGGTCGGCGAACCGATGCTGTCGCTGATGGGATACCTGGACAGCCTCCTCCGGGATCTCGTTGTCCGAGAGTTCGGAGCCGTGGAGTATAGATATCCCACGCTCATCTCGACAGACGTGGTCTCCAGGTGCGGCTATTTCGAGTCATTCCCGCACTTCCTCATGTTCGTGACCCGGCTTCACGAGGACACCGACGTGTATCGAACCGTCGCGAGCCGATTCAGGGACGGGCGCAGCGCGGACAGGTCCATCTTGGCGGACTGTGACAACGTCGACTACTGTCTTCCGCCGACGATGTGCTTCCATACTTTCAATCAGCTCCAGGGACAGCGGCTCGCACCGGACGAGAGTCGAGTCGTCACAGCCCGCGGCAAGTCTTTCCGGCATGAGTCCAGATATGCGAACACGCTCGAGCGACTGTGGGACTTCACCATTCGTGAGATCGTGTTCATCGGATCCCGCGACGATGTCTTGCAGTCGCGTCAGCGAATCATGGACCTCGTGTTCGCGGAGGTGTCCGAATTGGGGTTGATGGGCGTCTGCGAAGTGGCGAACGACCCCTTTTTCCGCAACGGGGTCACATCGGGCAGGATTCTTTCACAGCGCCTCCTGGAACTCAAATACGAACTCCGCATGAATGTGAGCGCGGACAGGACGGTCGCGGTCGGTTCTTTCAACTTCCACAACACGTTCTTCAGCGACACCTTCGACATCCGGCACGGTGATGGCAGCGCGGCCAGCACGGGGTGCGTCGGGTTCGGTATCGAGCGCATGGCATACGCGTTCATTTGCCAGTACGGGACGGATCCAGCACGGTGGCCGGCGCGGGTGCGTTCCGCTGTCACGGCGGGCAACGGCGCAGCCGTCCGGTGAATATCGGAAAGCGAGATCGGAGGATCGGCGCGTGAGCGACAGCGATGATGCGACCGCATACGCGGTGGTGCGCAACGACGAGGAGCAGTACTCGATCTGGCCGGTGGGCAGGCCGCTGCCGAGTGGCTGGACGGACGTCGGCGTGCACGGCAGTGAGGCGGAGTGTCTGGCTCATGTCGAACTTGTCTGGACGGACATGCGTCCGCTGAGCCTTCGAGCCAGGCAAGCAGACCGTTGACGGCTTGGCGTGACGACGCTACGAGGCGAGAAGGGGTGCCGCAACGATGACAGTCGGTGGACAGCCGGCGGCTGGGACAAGCAATTGGTTCAGACGTTACCCGTCCGCCGGCAAGCCTCGGTTACGGTTCGTGTGCCTGCCCAACGCGGGCTCAGGAGCCACCGTCTACCGCGGATGGGCTGGTCAACTGCCGTCAGGCACGGAATTGCTGGCGGTGAAGTACCCCGGACGGCAGGACCGCCTCGCCGAGCCGCCTATCGACGACATGGAGCGGCTGGTCGAACAACTGGCGGAGGCGCTCGCGCCGCAGATCCCGGGTCCGTTTGCCATCTTCGGCCACAGTGTGGGCGCGTCCATCGGACACGAGCTGGCGCTCCTGCTGGAGAACCGGTATGACCGGACAGCGTCCACGCTGTTCGTCTCGGCGGGACGGGCGCCGGGGCGCGGTCGCCCGCCGCAGCCGGCGGTCGTGACGGAAGAGGCGCTGCTTGTTGAGATCGAACGACTCGGTGGGGCGGACCGGGCGATGCTCGCCGATCCCGAGATGCGGGCGCTCGTGCTGCCGATGCTCTTCGCCGACTACCGCCTTCGCGCGAACTACACCCCAACCCTGGCGGCGGTCAGCTGCCCGCTCGTGGCATACGTGGGTGACACGGATCCCGATTGCACCGAGGCCGAGACCCGAATGTGGGCGGCGGCGACCCGGGACGTCTTCGACCACCGGGTCTTCCCGGGGGACCACTTCTATCTCGTGCCGCAGGAAGCGGCGCTCCTTGCCGACATCAGCTGCCGCCTCGCCGCGCTGAACTGGTGACCGCCCCGACCTTCAAGGATGATCAGCCGAAGTGAGATGAACATGATGATCCGGAACACCGGCGTGAGCGTCCCACCGGCGCCGATTGCGCCACTGCAACCAGACCAGGGTCCGCGGCAGTCGGACGGCGCCGACGACGGCGACATCGCGATCATCGGGCTTGTGGGCCGTTTCCCGGGTGCCTCGAATATCGAGCAGTACTGGAAGAACCTGCGCAACGGCGTGGAGACGGTGGCGCGGTTCGACGAGGCGACGCTGGCGGCCGCTGGTGTCCCGCCGCAGGAGTACCGCCGGCGGAACTATGTGCGGGCGGGCGCGCGTTCGGAGGGCATCGACCTGTTCGACGCCGACTTCTTCGGCTACTCGCGTCGTGAAGCCGAGATCATGGATCCGCAGCATCGATGGTTCTTGGAGAGCTGCTGGGAGGCATTGGAGCACTCTGGCTACGACCCCGCCAACCTGGACAGCGTCGGCGTCTTCGGAGCGGCGACCACCAGCGCCTACCTGGCCAATGTGTTCAGTAACCTCGACAATGGGGCCTCGATCCGCAACGCGCACGTGGGTATCGGAAACGAGTTGGGATACCTCACCACCCGGGTCTCGTACAAGCTGGATCTGACGGGCCCGAGTTACCCGGTGCAGACCGCCTGCTCCAGTTCGCTGGTTGCTGTGCACCTCGCCTGCCAGAGCCTGTTGAACTTCGAGTGCGATATCGCGCTCGGTGGCGGTGTCGCCTTCAAGGTTCCGCCCGGTGTGGGCTATGCGTACCAGAGCGAGGGGATCCTGTCTCCGGACGGCCGCTGCCGGCCCTTCGACATCCAGGCGCAGGGAACGATCTTCAACAACGGTATCGGCGTGGTGGTGCTCAAGAGATTGGCGGACGCGCTGGCCGATCGCGACACCGTCTACGCCGTGATCCGCGGCTCGGCCGTGAACAACGACGGCGCGGCGAAGGCCAGCTTCTCGGCTCCCGGCATCGCGGGTCAGACATCCGTGATCCTCGACGCCCTGGTGAGTGCCGGCGTCGAGGCGTCAACCATCAGCTACGTCGAGGCGCATGGCAGTGGAACCCGGATCGGTGACGCGATCGAGGTGAAGGCCCTGACCGAGGCATATCGGCAGACGACCGAGCGTCGTCAGTTCTGCGGGATCGGCTCCGTGAAGTCCAACATCGGGCACCTCGATGTGGCGGCCGGAATCGCCGGACTCATCAAGACGGTCCTGGCCCTGAAGCACGAAGAGCTTCCGCCGACCCTGCACTACACAGGGCCCAACGCCGACATCGACTTCGCGGGCAGCCCGTTCCGCGTGCAGGCGGAAGCCGCCACCTGGATGCGAACGGCTGTACCGCGCAGAGCCGGCGTCAGCGCCTTCGGCTTCGGCGGAACCAACGCCCATGTGATCCTCCAGGAGGCGCCGGATACAGCGGTCTGTCCCACCGGCCGTGCGTCACAGCTGCTGGTGCTCTCCGCCCGGTCACCCGGAGCGCTCGAGCACATGACGGACCGGCTCGCCGAGCGGCTTCGCGATGAGCCGCTCCCGCTCGCCGATGTGGCATACACATTGGCTCTGGGACGGCGAGACTTCCCGCATCGGCGGGTCCTCGTGACGGACGACAGCCAGTCCGCGGTCCATACCCTGCAGGCCCGCGATCCCGTGTTCCTGCTGTCGAGGGAGCAGCAGCCGAAGGCGTCTGTGGCCTTCTTGTGCGGGCTCGCCGACCAGCAGGACCCGGGCGTGGCCGACGAGCTGTTCCACAGCGAGTCGGTCTTCCGGAACCATGTGGAAGCGTGTCTTCGTGGTGTTCCGGAAACAGACGCGGCTGAGGCACGCCAGTTGATCAGCGGCGAAGGCGTGGCCGGCGCCGGGGAGCAACGCTCGGCAGCCGCCGACATCGCGCTGTTCGCCGTGCAGTACGCCATGGCGCAGCTCTGGCGATCATGGGGCGTCGAGCCGGCGGCGGTGCTCAGTTATGGCATTGGTGATCTGGTCGCCGGCAGCGTGGTCGGGGCGTTCGAGCCTGCCGTCGCGGCAGGGTTGGTCGGGCTGCGGGCGACGTTGCTGCGGCAGGCACCAGCGTCTGTCGCGCTCTCCGTCGACGCGGGCGTGGATGTCGTGGCCCCGTTGCTCGCCGATGGAGCGCGGGTGCTCGCTCGGCACGGCGCGGACGAGTGTGTCGTCGGCGGGACGGCCGAGACCATCGCGGCGGTCGTTCGTCGGCTCAATACGGCGCGTCTTCGTCACCGTCGCGTGAAGAATCCCGGTCTACCGCCAGTGGGAGTGGCCGATGAGGCGGTGCAAAGGTTCGCTTCGGCGGCCGCCGGGCATGCCGTGGGAACGTCCGATATTCCATGGGTGTCAGGTGTCACGGGAATGCGGGTCGTCGAAGGTCAAGCCGGCCGTGGCGACTTCTGGCAGGCCCACCTGACCGGCACCGCCGATTTCGGCGCCGGAGTCGTGACCCTCATGGGCAACGACGACCCGTTGCTTCTTCAGATCGGTCCAGGCCGATCGCTCATGACCATCGCCCGGCGTGCCGCACGCTCCGCGGTTCGGCACATCGCGAGTCTCCCGGGCCGGCACGACGGGATCGGTGCGACCGAGTCGACCCAGCGAGCGCTCGGTCAGCTCTGGAGCGGCGGGCAAACGGTGGACTGGACGGCGTACTACGCCGGTGAGCAGCGCCATCGTGTGGGCCTGCCGACCTATCCGTTCGAGCGGCAACGGTACTGGCTGGAGCCCGGAACCCCGCAACCGGCGCGTGAAGTGGCGACGGCCGGACCGCATCCGCTGCTGGACCGGGTGCTCGTGCGGACCATGGATCAGGCCGTGTACGCCACAGAATTCGCCCTGGACCGGCACTGGGTCCTCGCCGAGCATCGGATGCTCGGCGAGGCGATCGTGCCCGGCACTACCTACCTCGAAATCGCACGCTCTGCCGCGGCGGACTATCTGGGTCGGCCGGTGACGCTGATCCGGGACGTGGAATTCCTGGTCCCTCTGCTGGTCCGCGATGGTGAAGTGCGTGAGGCGCACACCATCATCCGCCGGCTGGACGTTGACACGCTCGGGTTCTCCGTGGTCAGCAAGAATTCCGACGAAGGACCGGACGACTGGACCCTGCATGCCCGTGGCTGTGTCGGATGGGGTGCGGTGCGGCCGGCACCAGCCCAACGGGTCCAGGCGGTGCTGGCCGAGTGCGACCTTGCCCGTGTCGATGTTGGTCGTATGCAGGCGGAGCATCCGGTCATGAACTTCGGCGGCCGGTGGAAGCGGAGCCTCACCTGGGCGAATGTGGGCGATCGCCAGGCAGTCGGCCAGCTCGCACTGCCGGAGGAGTACCGCGCCGAGTGCGCTGAGCTCGTCCTGCACCCGGCGCTGCTCGATCTGGCGACGGGCTTCACCCGCTGGGCGCTCCTGAGCCCCGATGCGGACCCGGACGAAATCCGGTCTGATCAGGACCTCTTTCTGCCCCTGGGATACGAGCGGATGGAGCTTCATCGCGCGTTGCCGCCGGATGCGTGGAGCTACGTACGACCGTGCCCGGGGACGGAGCGCAATGGCGAGATACGTCGATTCGACATTGTCGTATTCGACACGTCCGACACCGCCGTGCTGGACATCAAGGGCTTCACCGTCAAACGGGTGCGCAGCCCCAAGCAGACGGTGAATGAGCTTCGCGGCGAGTCGGCACACCACTCGGTGCGCTGGGTGCGAGCCGATGACACGCCACCGGTCGGCCGTCTGGGACGTGTTCTGCTGATCACTCTGCCCGACGTACTACCGGCGGGGACAGTGACGTGCATGAGGGATCTCGCCGAGACGTTCACGCAGGCGGCCCCGGTCGGGTCGGCCGCCGAGTACGAGGACATGTTGGCGGCCGGCGAACCCACAGACATCATCTTCGCCACGCCGGGCGCACCCTTCCGTCCGGCTCCGGATGTGGCCGAGCAACTGGCGCCGATCGATGCCGGCGTCGTCAGCCTCTTCCATCTCGCGAAAGCGCTTGCTGTGCGGGGGAGCCGGCCGATTCGACTCACCGTTGTCTCCAGTTCCGTCCACCAGGTGCGGGCTGACGAGCAACCGACGTCGCCGGCGGCCGCGGCCGCGGCCGGCCTGGCGAAGGTGATCGGCCACGAGCACGACAACGTGAGGTGCGGGTGGGTGGACGTCGATGCCGCGACGCCTCCTGAGGCGTGGCTCGGTGAACTGTCCTGGGGCGCGGATCAGCCGACGATGGCGGCCTATCGTGACGGGCGGCGCTACCTGGCCGAGCTTGTCGAGCAGGACCTCGCCGGGGATGGACACCTGCCGGTTGGCTCGGACGGAGCTTGGTTGATCACCGGTGGTCTCGGTGGTCTGGGCTTGGAGATGGCCCGATATCTCGCGCGTTCCGTGCCCGGGGTGCGCCTGGCCCTACTGAGCAGGAGCGGCTTGCCGGACCGGGCCACATGGGACGATCCGGAGGCCGCCCACACCGACCGGCAGCGCCGCCAGATGGCGGTCATCCGGGAGTTGGAGGCCGTCGGCGCGGTCGTGCGGACCTACGCCGCCCACGTCGACCGTGTGGATGACATGCGGGTCGCACTCGCGGCGGTGCTCGGGGAGTTCGGTCGTATCGGTGCGGTCGTCCACGCCGCCGGCATCGCTGGCGACGGTTTCGTGCTCCGTAAGGATGCGGAGGTCTTCCGCCGTACGCTGGCGCCCAAGGTAGACGGCTCGGTCATTCTCGATGTCCTGACTCGCGACCATCCGCCGGAGATCATGGTTCTGTTCAGCTCCACGACGGCGCTGTTTGGGGCGGCAGGACAGTCCGACTACACCGCCGCCAACATGTTCCAGGACGCGTTCGCCGAGTTCCGCAACGCCCAGGGACGCCGGACGGTCACCATCAACTGGACGGACTGGATCGGAACCGGCATGGCGGACGCCTTCGGCGTGGAGCGGGATCGGGGCTTCTTCCGGTCCATCACCATCGCTGATGCGGTCGCCAGCCTTGACCGCATCCTGCGCGCGGCGCCGGCGCGGGTGATTGTTGGCGAGATCAACTATGGTGCGCTCGCCGCGGTTGAGACGCAGGCGCTGCGCACCCTGCTGCGGCGCGCACCAGTCCGGATGCCGTCCCGAGTGGGGCGCCGGATCGGCGCGATGCGTCAAGGACCGTCCACGGCGGCCGCGGTGAGCCGCGACGACGATCCGCCGATCATCCTCCAGGGCCGGGAGAGCGGCACGTACACCAGCACCGAGGATCAGATTGCGCGGGCCTGGGGCGCTGAACTCGGCCGTTCCGAGATGGACGTGACCGCGAATGTCTTCGATCTCGGCGGGGATTCGCTGCTCGCACTGCGAATAGTGCACCGTCTCGAACGGTCCGTCGGGAAAGTCACGCTGGCGGAGTTCTTCGCCAATCCCACGGTGGCTGACCTCGCCCGATTCCTCGATGGCCGGGGAACCACGTGATGCCTTCCGGGTAAGCACGATTCACGAGAACCGACAGGGGGAGCACCGGTGATCCACAACGAAGACGCTGCCAGCCACGATCTACCCGGCGGTGTGGAGACCGCCGGGCCGGGCAAGAGCGCGATCGAGGAGACCGTTCTCGCCGCGTTGGCCAGCGTGCTGGAAGCAGACGCCGTCGGCCTGAACGAGAACCTTTTCGATCTCGGCGCCAATTCGGCGCAGGTCGCCGCGATCGTGCGAAATCTGCGGGAGTCGGTTCACCCCGACCTTCCGCTGCGTCTCCTCTTCATGGCGCCGACTGTCGCCGGCATGGCACATGAGATCGAACTCTTCCTTTGGAGCCAGCGCACGCTCGTCGCGGACATGGCGGAGGGTGAACGGGAAGACGGAGAGATATGACCGTCGTACGACTGCTGCTGCAGTTGCGCTCGCTCGGGGTGGAAATACGGGTGGAGCAGGGAAAGCTGCGGTACTCGGGCCCGCCCGGCGTCCTGGTCGGTGAACTGCTGGACCGCGTCCGAGAGAACCGGGCGGCAATCATCGCGTTCCTGCTGGAGAGCGACGGTGTCGAGCACACCACGCGACACATACCGGTACGTGACGGCACGCTGCTGGCGCTTGATCTGTTTCGACCTCGACGTGAGGGCGTGACAGTGACTGGGGCACTCCCGGTCCTCTGGTGTCTGGAGCGGTACGGCCGGCCGGGTCGGCCCGACCAGGAGTCGCGTCTGGACACCCATCCCTGGCTCCGCCGAGTGATTGCGGCCGGCTATGTGATCGCATCCGTGGATGCCCGCGGGACCGGTGACTCGACCGGTGAGCGTGCGTTGGAGTTCGGTCCCGCCGAGCTTCTGGACACCTATGACGTCACGGAGTGGTTGGCGGAGCAGAGCTTCTGCGACGGCAACGTCGGCATGTTCGGTGACTCGTACTCGGCCGTCGTGCAACTGCTCGCCGCCAGCGTCGCGCCGCCACATCTGAAAGCCATATTCCCACAGATGGCCATGCACGACGCGTACGCCTTTCTCTATCCCGGAGGCGTCTTCCGGCATGACTTCGCGCGGCGCTGGAACGAGATGGTCGATGAGTTGCAGAACCGGGCGAGGTCGGAGGACGCACGGCCGGCTCGGGGGATCCTGTCGCAGAGCAGCGCGCTGCCGTTCCGCGACTCGGTGGATGAGGACAGCGGAGTCCGGCTCTTCGAGGAACTCAGTCCGGCCCGCTTCGCCGAGCGGATAAGCCGGTCCGGGATTGCGATCTGTCACCTCTCCGGTTGGTACGACATGTGGGTACGTGACGCGTTGACCTGGTTCACCAATCTGTCGAATCCGCAGCGCATCATCGTCGGGGCCTGGTGTCACAACGATCGCAGCGGGATCGATCTTGCGGACGAACACATTCGTTGGTTCGACCACTGGCTGCGGGGAGTGGACCACGGTCTGATGGATGGTCCTGCGATCCGCTATGCCACCATTGGGCGGCCGCGCGGCGACTGGCGGACGGCGACGCATTGGCCGCTTCCGGATGTCGTGCCGTACGTCCTCTACCTCCACGCGGCTCCGGCCGGGATGCGGGGCGGTGCGCTCAGTTCGTCACCTGCTGTCGACGCGGCGCCGAGTGACCGGTACGCGGTGGACTACTCCACGACGTCTGGCCGTCGCAGCCGATGGGCAAACGGCTATCTGACCTACGGATTCGGTGACGAACGGTTCGGCTACGACATCCCACTGGACCGTCCCGGCCTGCTGTACACCACGCCGCCCTTGCCGGTGGACATGACCGTGACGGGGCATCCCGTCGTGACGCTGGTCGTAAGCTCCACCCATGACGATGGTGACTTCTTCGTCTACCTTGAAGAAGTCGACGCTCTCGGTCAGCCGCACTATGTGACGGAAGGCGTCCTGCGGGCTTCACATCGGGCTGAGGAGCCTTCGCCGCACGCGTTCATGGGCCTGCCGTATCATCCCGGCACCCAGGCAAGCGTGGCGCCGTTGAACGGTCGACCGGCGGTCCTTCGCTTCGACCTGCATCCGACCTCCAAGCTCTTCCCCAAAGGCAGCCGAATCCGCCTCGTGGTCACGTGCTGCGATCGCGACAACGCTGAGACGCCGATGGTGACCCCGGCACCGGTGATTGACCTCTACTGCCGGGAGCCGTTCCTCTCCATGATCAGTCTGCCGGTCGAGCGTCGGGCGTTCCGGGCCGGGGGCGGGTGAGGTCGCCTACGTGATCATGGAGTGCCCTCACGGTACTCCCCGGCCTGCGCTCGCGAAGGCTGGCGCGCGGTGAGGCATGGAGCATCGGGTGGCCCGAACAGGGCCGGGAACGGGCGTGGGGGGCGCTTCCGCGCCCCCCACCGGAGTTGTTTGATCTATTCGTGGATGTCTGTGTGGCATGGCGGCTCTTCGAACTTGAGCGGGGTTCGTGGTTGAGCTGACCCGAGTGTGTTGGGCTCGCAGCTCATCGGTGATCATCTGAGTGTCGAGTTCGGATGGTCACAAGTGAAGAGCTGCGAGCATGGTCAACGATACGACCCGGCTGCTGGGGCTGGACGGCCTGGTGGTGGAGCGGGTCGAGTTGGACGCCGAGGGCGTGCCGGTGGTGAGTCTGCTCACCGGCGATGGGCAGGCGCGATGTTGCCCGCAGTGCGGGCAACGGGCAGTCCGGGTGAAGCAGTGGGCCACGACCCGGCCGCGGGACCTGCCGGTGGGTGGCCGGCCGGTACGGCTGCGCTGGCGCAAAAGATGCTGGTACTGCCCGACGATCGCCTGCCCGCGCAGGTCGTTCACCGAACAGGTCGCTCAGGTACCTGCTCGGTCCCGCCTGACCACCCGGTTGCGGCAGGCGGCCGGGGCCGCGGTCGCCGACGCCGGCTGCACGATCGTGCAGGCCGCCCGCGACCACGGCATCTCATGGCCGGTCGTCGCCGACGCGTTCACCGCCCACGCGGCCAGGGTGCTGCCAGCCGAGCCGGAACCGGTCACAGTGTTGGGCATCGACGAGATCCGACGGGGCAAGCCGCGCTGGACCTGGGACGAGCAGGCCGGTTCGTGGACCACCACCGCCGACCGGTGGCACGTCGGCTTCGTGGATCTGTCCGGCGGGCAAGGCCTGCTCGCCCAGGTCGAAGGCCGCACCACCGCCACGGTCACCGGCTGGCTGACCGATCGCCCACCCGCCTGGCGCGACCAGGTCCGAGCCGTCGCGATCGACATGTGCACCGTCTTCAAGGCCGCCATCCGCCAGGTGCTGCCACACTCGCTGCTGGTGGTCGACCACTTCCACATCGTGCAACTGGCCAACCGGGCCGTCACCGAGGTCCGCCGCCGCATGACCCTGACCCGGCGCGGACGCCGCGGACGCGGCACCGATCCCGAATGGCGGATGCGCAACCGGCTGACCCGCTCGGCCGCCCGCATGCCCGGCAAGCACGTCGACCGCCTGGTCGACACCCTCGAAACCCTGCCCACCACGATCGGCGCCCCGATCCTTGCCGCGTGGAACGCGAAAGAGGACCTGCTCGACCTCCTCGCGACCGCCCGCACCCAACCCGACCGGGAACACATCCACCGGCTCCTGCACCGCTTCTACACCCGCTGCGCCGCTACCGACCTGCCCGAACTCCACCGGCTCGCCACCACCATCGAGACCTGGTGGCCACACATCCACACGTTCCTGACCACCGGCATCACCAACGCCGGCTCCGAAGGCACCAACCGCGTGATCAAGACCCTCGCCCGCGACGCCTACGGCTTCCGCAACCCGAGAACCAACGGCTACGCACCCGCACCGCCACCACCGCGGACACCTCGACCCCGCTTAACTTCGAAGAGCCCTCATGCCGCGCTCCGCGCGTCCGCGCCGTTGCAGTTGAACGGTCGGGGCCGGGCCAAACCGTTTCGGGAGCCCGCTCGTTGTGAGCGGGCTCCCCGGAGCCTGGCACGCCGGCAGCCCCAAGGAATGCGCGCCACCCAGCCGGAAGCCGTCATAGACCCGAGACCGGACCGTGGTCGTAGATCAACACAATCCTGTGACCGTCGGAGCATGGCCGTTCAAGCGCCGACGACCGCGCAGCGGACCACCGCTTCGTTGACCACCGCTTCGTTGACCACCGCCCTGCTGCTTCTGACCGGACTGACCTCCTGCACACCCGAGATCAAAGCCATCACCGGCCTAACTGTGGACTCTGACGGCCGGCCGCTCGCGGCTCTGGCTTGGTGCGCGGACCAGCCGCCGGACGTTGTACGTCTCCGTGCCGAGAAAGACCTGGCCT
>NZ_JBDJAV010000006.1:0-284912 GCF_039649625.1 Plantactinospora sp. ZYX-F-223
CCTGACCTCCTCGGGGGTTGCCCGTCGTCGTCCGAGGAGGTCCCGTTGACCTGGAACAAGTGGATTCGGCAGAGCCACCGCTGGCTCGCCGTCGCCTTCACGCTCTCCGTCATCGTTGTCATCGTCGCCGTCGGAGCACAGCAGGAACCCGCCGCCTGGGTGTACTACCTGCCGCTGCTCCCGCTCGTCCTGCTCATGTTCACCGGTCTGTACCTGTTCGTGCTGCCGTACATCACCAGGTGGCGCGGCGGGCGGCGCGCTGCTCGCGGGGGCTGACCCGGGTCAGCGCGGGAACGACAGCGCCAGGTCCGAGATCCGCCGGTACTCCATCGTGGAACTCTCCCCGGCGACTCTCAGCAGCTCAGCGGTGGCAGCGTGATGCGGGCCGACGTCCGCCGGGACAGGACTCCTACTCCTTGGCGGTCCGCACATCGACCCAGAGTTGCCGCCGCGACCGCAGGTCGGGCTCTGGCCCGGGATGGGTGAGTCGGTGCCACGTGCCGGGGTCGCGGCTGCCGAACACCGCGGTCAGGTAGGCGACGATCGCGGAGTCGAGGTCGAGTCCGCCGGCGCCGAGGTCCTGTCACGCCCCGGTTTCGTGATGCGGGGTGTTGACCGGCTTCGACTCCGGTGACCCATGCTGGCGTAGGAAGACACTGAGCACGATCAGTGTGCCGACGGCGAGGAATTCGCTCTGCCAGTTCTGCATGGACTGGAACCAGAATTCGCTGCTGCCGAGGAACTGCCATGCGGTGATCGGCGGCGCTCCGGTTTCCAGCGCCTGCTGTTCGTTGTATTCGGCGGTGCCGCTGAGCAGGTGCAGGACGAAGGAGGCGCCGAAGAGCAGGAAGAGCGCGATGGACAGGCTGTTGCGGTACAGCGCCAGCAGCAGGCCACCGGCGCGTACCGGCCAGGGGGAGTTCGATTTCGCCTTGACCGGGTTGTCGCCTGGCCGGTCCTGGTCCGGATCGGGCTTGGACTCGGCCGACCCGCGTTGCACCAGATAAACCGTGAGCAGCACGTACGCGCCCATCTGGAGGAATTCCGACTCCCAGTTCTCGAACACGGCCTCGGCGAAGTGTCCCGTGCCGAGGTAGTCGAGATAGCCCTCGGCACGCGCGCCGGCCTGGACCAGTTCGTCGTTGTGGGTCTGCCAGCCGAAGAGGCTCTGTAGGGCGAGGAAGATCAGGAAGGCGCCGAACATCGTCACGGCCAACCCGTGGTCGCGCAGCCAGTGGCGGGCCCGGGTGGCGGGCTGCGGGCCCGCCTGGCGCCGCGCTCTGGTCCGCCCTGGTGTGACGGTCTGTTGTCCCATGCCGGGACCTCCTTTCCCCCCGGAGGTGCCCTTCCCGGGTCAGGGAATCCCTCCTGCCCGGGCCTTGCTTCCCTGCACGGATTCGCGGAAAACCTGGTCACGGCGTGTCGCGGCGTGTCGCGGCCGGGGTGGGCGGAGCCGGGCGGCGCGCGCGGGTGATCGGCGTCGGGCGGTCAGCCGGCCGGCGGAAAGGGGTCGTGCTGATAGACGTGTACGGTCTCGATCCGCCCGAAGGGCTTGTGCACGACGAGCCGGCTCGGCTGATTCGCTCGCGCCACGTCACGGCCGGCGACGACCGCGCTCACCTTGCTGCCGTAGCGCCCGACGACGAAGCTACCCAGCAGGCGGTATGGGAAAACGGCGATCCATGTCGATGGATATATGTCACCGTGCCGGTGGGGCTTGCGGACCTTGGCGTGCCGGAGCGGGCCGGGGGGTAGAAGGGCGGGCATGACAGCGATGGTGAGACATGCGGTTGCGTCGCTCTGACCTCGGCGCCCCCGGTTACCGCCGCCGACGACGGGGACGTGGGGTGACGTTTCTCGACTCCGCAGGGCGGGCGATCACCGACTCGGCACAGCTGCGCCGGCTGCGTGGCCTCGCCATCCCGCCGGCCTGGCGGGAGGTGTGGATCTCGCCCGACCCCCGGGGTCACATCCAGGCCACCGGCATCGACGAGGCCGGGCGCAAGCAGTACCTCTACCACCCGGTGTGGCGACAGCGGCGGGATCGCGAGAAGTTCGCGCACGTCCTGGAGGTGGCCGGACACCTCGGTCGGCTGCGGAAGCAGGTCGAGGACGATCTGCGCGAGCGCGGCCTGACCCGGTCGCGGGTACTGGCCGTCATCGCCCGCCTGCTGGACCTCGGGATGTTCCGGATCGGCGGTGACCAGTACGCGGCCGGGGAGGTGCCGACGTTCGGTGTCGCGACGCTGCGTCCAGAGCATGCTCGGGGGGTCGCCGGCTGCGTGGTACTGGAGTTCCCGGCCAAGGGCGGAGTGGAGCAGAGCCGGCGGGTGACCGATCCGGACCTCTGCCAGGTACTGCGGGACCTGCGGCGCCGTCGTCGGGGTCGGGACCGGTTGTTCGGCTACTGGGAGCGGCGGCGCTGGTGGGACGTACGTGCCGAGGACGTCAACGACTACCTCCGGGAGGCCAGCGGCACCGACATGACGGCGAAGGACTTCCGCACCTGGCACGCGACCGTGCTCGCGGCCACCCGCCTGGCCGCGGCCGGGCCACGGAACTCGGAGGCGAAGCGGCGACGGGTCGTGGCCGGGGTGATGCGGGAGGTGGCCGAGCTACTCGGCAACACCCCGGCGGTGGCCCGGGCCTCGTACGTCGACCCCCGCCTTCTCGACCTCTACCGGGACGGCCGGCTCGGGCCGCTGGCGGGAACGTCCGGCCAAGCCGCCGAGCAGGCCGTGCTCGGCCTGCTCGGCGACTGATCCCGCCACGCCCACCCATCCGACGCCAGCAGAGGAATCCACCCGGGCGAGCAGCCCCGTCCCGGTACCCGCTCGGCGGGCCGCCCAGAGCGCTCGCCGGCCCGATCAGCGTCGGCGTACCTCGCCCATCGTCTCCTGGGTCTGCCCGCGCAACTCCTCCGCCGACGAGCGGGCATGCTCCCGCATCTCGCCCGCGTGCTGACCGGCGCGGGAACGGACCGACTCGACGGCGTGCTGGGCCGGTTCCCGTAGATTCTGCTGTGTCTGCCGGGCCATGCCGCTGGCCTGCTGCTTGAGCTGGTCGGAATGCTCGGCGACCTCGTCCCGGAGCCGGCCGGCCACCCGCTGCTCCGCCGGACTGGCCGGCAGCAGCGCGGAGGCGAGCACACCGAGCCCGAACGCGACGAGGCCGGCGGCCAGCGGGTGCCCTTCCGGCACCTGCCGGGTCTGCTGTCCCAGCGCCTGAGCCCGATGGCCAGCCGAGGAGAGTCCGGCCTGTGACGCCTCACGAGCCCGCTGCATGCTGCCGCGCGCCTGCTGGGCACCGCCTTGCGCCTGGCCGGCGATGTTCTGGCGGGCGCTCTCGGCGCTACCCATCACCGTCTCCCGCGCCCGCTGCCAGGCGTTCCGGGCCCGGCCAACCTGCTGCTGCGCCATGTTGCGCGGGTTCATCCGGTCGCCGAGCGCGTTCAGGTTCTCACCCAGGCGATCCTGGGTACGGTCGGCGTCGGCCCGGATCGAGCCTGGGTCGGTACTCATCCTTGTCCCCCCGATCGATGCTGTGTCCGGTCCCGCATGGCGGAAGGCATCCGCCGGATCGACTCGGACGTCTGCGGCAGCGGCCGGAGGCTACGCGCCTGACGCCTGGCCACCCCGACGAGAACCGCGGCGACCACTGCCCAGACCCCCGCGACGACCAGCGCCCCCCAGCCCTGGTCCATCACGTTCGACAACCCCCACCACAGGGCGTACGACAGGAAGAGCAGCACCATCAACGCGCCCAGCGCGGCGCCGCCGAACATCCCGGCGACCCGGCCGGCGGTGCGCATCTCCTGCCGTAGCTCCAGTTTCGCCAGCTGGATCTCCTGGCGGACCAGGGTCGACGTGTCGCGGGTGACGGCACCGAGCAGTTCGCCGATCGAGGCGCGGCTGGGGTCCTGCTCCCGCTCCGCGCCGAGCCCACCCGCCGAGACGCTCATCGCCGTACCTCGCTGGTCCGTCCGTCACCGGACCCGCCACGCTGTCCGGCCCCCGCCTCCGGGAGCGGGCTGCCGTGCGGTTGACCACCCATCCCGGCCGGCTGCCCGAGCATCCCGCCGGGCCGGACATCCGGCTCCGTCCGCCTCCCGTCGGGATGGGGACCGGACGGCCCGCCCTGCAACGCGTCCCGGGTCCGGGTCAGCCGGCCCGCGATCACCCCGGCGACGGCGGCCCCGGCGAGGAAGAGTCCGGGATTGCGGCGGGCGTAGTCGCGCACGTCGTTGAGTACCATCCCGGGTTCGCGCTGGTCGAGCCACTGAGCGGCCTGCTGGACGCGTTCGGACGCGTGCCGGACCAGGTCCGTGCCGACCCCTGGGCGGTCGCTGCGCTCGGACATCGCCCGCAGTTCGTCGCCGAGGGCCCGCAGGCCGGAGGCGGCCCGCTGCTGCTGCGCGCCCGCCTGTTCCTTGAGTTGGCCCGACGCCTGCCCCATCAGATCCTTGGCCTGGCGTCCCGCCTCGGCCGCGACGTCCCGGCCCCGGTCGGCGGCGCTGTGTGCCAGACCTCCTCCGGTCTGTGTCAACCGCTGTCCGGTCTCCGTGGCGCCCTGCCGGGCCACCTGGGTCTTCGACCGGTGACCGTCACCAGACGGGTCAGCAATCCTGTCCTGTGTCATCTCCGCCCCCAGCTTCGCCCGCGGTGTCGACGGCCGGATACCCCGCTGACCGGCTGTTATACCGACATGTGCCGACCGCGGGAGACCGTGACCGGGCCGGGTGGCGCGAGTCGGGCCTTCGCGGACGGGCAGCGGGGGGCGATAGTTCGCCCGGTTGCCCATCTCCGTCGTCATGGTCCGTTACCGGCCACCGGAGGCGGTCGAGGCCACCCCGGTGTGGTCAGTGTGCGGCAGGCGCTGACCGTTCAGATCAGCGCGCCGGGTAGGGCTGCGCCGCCAGCAGATGCGCCAGGTGTGCGGCGTTGCGGGCGAGGGCCCTGGTCGCGCTGCCGGTGGTGTCCGGCTTCGGTCCGGCATCCCGGTAGTCGGTGCCGCCCATGGCCTCGCCGACCCAGTAGGTGGACGCGGCGGCGGCGACGCTGAACCCGACGTCGTTGAGCGCCTGGAGTACCTCGGCGGTGACGTGGTGCGCCCCGTCCTCGTTGCCGACGACGGCAACCGCGCCGACCTTGCCGTACGTGCGCAGCCGGCCCTGGTCGTCGGTCTCGGACAGTTCGGCGTCGAGGCGTTCCAGCACCAGCTTGCAGACGCTCGACGGCTGTCCCAGCCAGATGGGGGTCGCCACCACCAGGATCTGCGCGTCCATCAGCTTGGCCCGGATGGTCGGCCACTCGTCGCCGTCGCCTTCGTCGGTGGATACACCGAACTTCACCTTGTGGTCCACCACCCGGATGAGTTCGCCGTCCACGTCGTGGTCGGCGAGTGCGGCGAGTACCTCCCGGCCCAGCAGTTCGGCACTGGACGGCGCGGGGGAGGGCTTGAGGGTGCAGCACAACACCAGGGCACGAAGGGTTCCCACAGGTCTGCTCCTGAACTCGAATCTCATCGGCTGACCGGTGTGCTCCTACCCCGCACCACCCGAGCCGAATCGTCCGATTCCACGTTCCCCGTCCGGGCGGGCGACGAGACCGCCGCCGACGGGTCGGGTGGGCGAGGCCGCGCCGCCGTCGGGCTATTCGGCGACGACGAGCGCCTGGGGGGCCGCCTGCTTCATCCGGGTACGCAACCAGCCGAGCTGGACGCTGGTCTCGGCGGCGCAGGACCGGAGGACCTCGAGCAGGTCCCGGTCCCGGACGCCCTGGGCGGCCTGCCCCACGACGGTCCAGCAGATGTCGGACTCGGCGGTCATCAGATAGAGGTCCTGAAGGTCGCGCAGCAGGCCGAGGCCGCCGCCCCGGGTGCCCCGGAACAGTTCGGAGTGCAGCCGGTCGGGTTCGTCCGGAGCCGACTCGGAGTAGCGGTGGGCGAACGGCTCCAGCCGGCGGGCCTGTGCCGCGCACTGCCGGGCGAGCCGCTGGCAGGTGTGCCGGATGTCGGGCTCGTCGCCGTGCTCCCGCGCCACCTCCCGGTAGGCGCTGTCGAGATTGGCCAGGGTCCGGTGCAGCAGGCCGAGATAGTGGGCGAGATGCATGTCAGTCCCTGCCCTCGACGGTGGCGGCGGCCTGTGCGCTCGGACCGCCGGTGGTGGCCGGTACCGCGCCGTCGGCCGGGGCCGCGGCCCCGACGGTGGGGGCCGGTGCGGCGTTGCCGTCCGCGTCCGCGACCTTGACCAGCCGGACCGCCGAGATCTTGAAGATCGGCTGTTTCGACACCGGATCCCAGGCGGTGAGAGTCAGCTCGTTGGCGGCACGTTCGTATCCCCGGCCCCGCCCGGCCGGAGTGTCCCAGTAGCCGTAGTGGAAGGGCACGAAGATGGTGCCGGGCCGGCCCGGACAGACACGTGCCCGGGCCACGAGCACCCCTCGGGACGACTCGACCCGCACCAGGTCACCCTCGGCCACCGACAGCCGATCGGCGTCGGCCGGGTCGACCTCGACCCACCCCTGCGGGGCGGCGTCGGCGAGCTGCGGCACCCGGCCGGTCTTGGTGCGGGTGTGGAACTGGTAGACGGTGCGGCCGGTGGTGAGCAGCAGCGGGAACTCCTCGCCCGGCACCTCGGGGGAGGGCTCGTAGTCGGCGGCATGCAGCAACGCCCGCCCGTCCGGGCGGCTGGCCCGGTAGTCGGACGCGCTGGCCTCCGCCCCGGTGCCGAGGTCCTGGCCGTAGGTCTCGCAGTAGTCCGGATCCGTGTTGAACCGGCCGTCGGCGTACAGCCGCTCGAGGCCGTCCGGATGCTCCTCGGTGCAGGGCCACTGGATGCCGCTGTCCGCCTCGCGCAGCCGGCGGTAGCTGAGACCGGTGTAGTCGCAGGGCCGTCCGGCGGAGCACTCCCGCCACGCCTCGAACGCGGACTCGGGGTCGGTCCACGTGACCAGCGGGGCCCCGTCGGCGTCCCGGAAGTCCATCCGCCGGGCGTAGTCGAGGAAGATGTCCAGGTCGGCGCGAGCCTCGCCGGGGGGTTCGACGGCCTTCTCGGACAGGTGCACCGTCCGGTCGGCGTTGGTGAACGTGCCCAGCTTCTCGCCCCAGGTCGCGGCCGGCAGCACCACGTCGGCGAGCTGGGCGGTCTCGGTGCGGAACAGGTCCTGTACCACGACGAACAACTCCGGCCGGGCCAGGATCCGGCGGATCCGGGCGAGGTCCGGCAGCGACACCGCCGGGTTGGTGGCGGAGATCCAGAGCAGTTTGATCGAGCCCTGTTCGGCGTACCGGAAGATCTGCATCGCGTGGGTCGGCGGCGCCCAGTGCGGGATGACGTCGGGGTGCACGTTCCACAGCCGGGCGAGCTCCGCGATGTGCTGCGGGTTCGCCCAGTTCCGCAGGCCGGGCAGGTCGCCGTCGGCGCCGGTCTCCCGGGTGTTCTGCGCGGTCGGCTGCCCGTTCATCTGGCAGAGGCCCGCTCCCGGCCGGCCGAGCATCCCGCGTACCAGGTGCAGGTTGTTCACCTGGCAGGCCGAGGCGGTGGCCTGGTTGGACTGGTAGAAGCCCTGTAACACGGTGGAGAAGAGCCGGGAGGCGGTGCCGAGCAGTTCCGCCGCCGCCTCGATCCCGGCGACCGGTACGTCACAGATCCGCGCCACCCGCTCCGGCGGGTACCCGTGCACGGTCCGGCACAGCGCGTCGAAGCCGAGGGTGTGCGCGGCGACGTAGTCCGGGTCGTACCAGCCGTTGCGGATCACCTCGCGGAGCAGGCCGTTGAGCAGCGCCAGATTGGTGCCGGGCCGGATCGCCAGATGCAGGTCCGCCTCGCGGGCCACCGGGGTGCTCCGGGGGTCCACCGCCAGCATGGCCGGCGGATGGGGGCCGCGGCGGCGGTCGAGCATCCGGGCCCAGAGCACCGCCTGGGTTTCCGCGACGTTGTGCCCCCACAGCGCCAGCGCGTCGCAGTGGTCCACGTCGCGGTACGAACCGGGCTGCCCGTCGGTGCCGAAACTGGCCTTCAACGCCGAGGCGGCGGTGGCGGTGCACAGCCGCGTGTTGCCGTCCATGTGCGGGGTGCCGATGCCCGCCTTGCCGATCACGCTCAGCGTGTAGTAGTCCTCGAGGAAGAGCTGACCGCTGGTGTAGAAGCCGAAGTGGCCCCAGCCGCCCTGGCCGGCGAGCAACTCCCGGGACCGGGCCACGATCCGGCCCATCGCGGTCTCCCAGTCGGTCTCCACCAGGTCGTCGCCGTCCCGGACCAACGGCCGCCGTAGCCGGTCGGGGTGGTTGTTCGCCTGCCAGCCGTAGAGGTCCTTCGGGTCCAGCCGGCCGTGGTTGACCCGATCCGTCGCCCGGCCCCGTACTCCGACGATCCGCCCCCCGCGTACCGCGATCTCCATCGCGTCACCGTTGGAGTGCAGCAGCGACGCCGACCGGACCCACCGCTCGACGTCCTCCTCGGATAATCCCGGTTCGAGGAACATGTCGACCCGTACCGGCCAGGCCGGTTCCCCCGACACCTGCCCGATCCCGCCGGCCTCCCGCGGCCCGTACGGTGTCCGGACGCCCCAGGGATCCGCGATGCGGTCGGTCACCTCAACCTCCACAGCCTGCTCGACCAGGTCGGGCCCGCTCCCTCGACGAGGGACGCCGAACAGACCCGGCAGGTACAACCGTCTCCGCTACCCCGTCGCCGGCGGACGAAACCGCCAGCCGGTCGCGTCGCGATCGGTGACTGGACCCGCGCGACCGGTGGCGGCCAGCCGTGCCCACCTCCTCGACGACGCCCATCGCCTCGTGTCCCAGACGGCGGACGGCGCAGATCACGCCTCAACGACGTACCGAGCGTTCCAACCGGACGGCCGGGTGGAAGTAGTCACCCGGGTCGGCCGGACACGCGGGGGAGGGGGCACACCATGCGGAAGAGGTCAGGCCTGGCGGCACTGTCGGCGTTTGCTCCTCGGCGTCGCCGCTTGTGGCGGGGTCGGCGGCACCGCAAGGGATGACGACGGCGCGGAATCGCCTGCTCTCGATGCCGCGACGGGCATCGAATCCCGGGCTTCTGGGTAGGAGGCTCGGCAAAGGCCATCCGTGGAGAAGGTGATTGGATATGACAACCGCACGGGAAATCATGACGCCGAACCCGACCTGTGTCGGCGAAGGCGAGGACATGGTGACCGCCGCCCGCCGGATGTCGGAGCTCGGCGTGGGTTCGATGCCGATCTGCGGCGGCGACAACCGGCTCAAGGGCATGCTCACCGACCGCGACATCGTGGTGAAGGTACTCGCCCAGGGGCGTGATCCGCGCAGTGTGACGGCGGGAGAACTCGCCCAGGGCAAGCCGGTGACCATCGGGGCCGACGACGACGCCGAGGAGATCCTGCGAACGATGGGCAGCCACCAGGTACGCCGGCTCCCGGTGATCGACGGGCACGACCTCGTCGGAGTGGTGGCCGTGGCCGACGTCGCGCGAGCCCTGCCGGACCGTCCCGTCGGTGACCTGGTCGACGCCATCTCGCAGCACTGACCCCGACAGCAGGATGCCGGGCGGTACGGCGCATCCGGGGAGCCGGCCGCCCGCTCGCTCCCATCCGGGCTCGACGGTACCGGCACCGTCAGCCCGGTTGGCACCTTCGGGCGGCGAGCCGGTCAGCGGCGAGGCGCGGCCCGGGATCAGGTGCGCGCGGGCGGCAGCGGTGTGGTGGCCGGCCCGTGCAGTACGGCGCCGTCGACATCGAAACGGGAACCGTGGCACGGGCAGTCCCAGGTCTTCTCGACATCGTTGAACGCGACGACGCAGCCCAGGTGGGTGCAGGTTGCCGAGACCGAGTGCAGGTCGCCGGAGTCGTCACGGTAGACCGCGCAGCGCCGCCCGCCCATCCGGATCACGGCCCCGTCGCCGGGTGCGAGCTGCTCGGGGGAGTCGGCGTAGCTGGCCGGTCGCAGCCGGTCTCCGACGAACCGCCTGGCGACCTCGGCCGCGGCTTTGATCAGGGGCACCGCCTCGACCACGGGATGCAGGCGGCGTGGGTCGTACAGCTTGCTCCAGGGCGGCCGGTCCGTTCCGTCGATGAGAGCGGTCAGCAGCCGGCCGGCCAGTACCCCGTTGGTCATTCCCCAGGCGTTGAAGCCGGTCGCCACGTAGACGTGCGAGGCGCCCGGGTGTAGCAGGCCGATGTAGGGGATCCGGTCGGTGCTGGTGTTGTCCTGAGCCGCCCAGTGGTATGCCAGCGTGTCGACCGGGAAGTGTTCACCGGTCCAGCCGGCGAGCCTGTCCAGGCGCTCGCGCACTCCCGGCGTTCCGGGCTGGAACGACTCGCCGGTCACGATGAGCAGCCGGCGCCCGTCGCCGTACGGGGCGGTACGGACCGAACGGGTGTTCTCCTCCGGCGTGACGTACATGCCGGCCGGGTCGTCACCGGCGTCGATGACGGCGGCGACCACCAGTTCACGGTGTGGTACCAGCCGGGTGAACAGGCCCGCCCGGTCGAAGATCGGGTAGTGGGTCGCGACCACGACGTCCCGGGCCGTCACCGTGGCACCGCTCTCGGTGCCGAGCCGGCACGGCTCGCCCTCGGTCAGGTCGACGACGCGGGTGCGTTCGAAGATGCGTCCGCCCCGGCGGACGAGGTCGGCGGCCAGCCCGAGCAGGTAACGGCGGGGATGGAACTGGGCCTGCCGGTCGACGCGGATGGCGGCACCGATCGGGTACGGCAGTCCGGACTCGGTGACCAGCGACGCCGGCAGGCCGGCGACGCGTGCCGCCTGGACCTCGGCCTCGATCTGGCCGCGTTTCCCCTCGGACAGGTAGGTGTAGGCGGGCAGTCGCTCCAGGTCGCAGTCGATGCCCAGGTCGAGGGCTGTCGCGGCGACGTGCTCGATGGCGTCGAGTTGGGACGTCGCGTACCAGCGGGCGGCCTGCTCGTCGAGTTTCGACCGCAGGTGGGCGTAGACGAGGCCGTGTTGGGCGGTCAGTTTCGCGGTCGTGTAGCCGGTGACCCCGGTGGCGATCCGGTCGGCCTCGAGGACCGCGACCGCGGCCCCGGTCCGGGCCAACTCCCAGGCCGTGCAGAGGCCCGCGATACCGCCGCCGATCACCGCCACGTCGACCTCGACGTCGTCGGCCAGCGCGGCGAACGAGGTCGCCGCCGTCGAATCCATCCAGTACGACTCCGCCGAACCCGGTTCATGCGTCATGTCGTCGCTATACCCGCGCCCGCTGACGGCCACGCTCACGGCGCGGCGCCCAGTCCCAACCCTCGCCGCTCGTCCTCGCCGTACCCTCGCTCGTCCTCGCCGTCCTGATCCGCACGGTGCAACGGGCCCCATTCTTCGGATCGTTGTCCCCGGATCGCCAGGTCGGCCTCGCGGAGTGCCTTCTCGCCCACCCACGCGACCGGTCGGCGGCAGATCACCAGCGGTTCGTTGTCCGGTCCCCGTCCGCACTCCCGGCCGGTCAGCACCCAGGGGGAGGCTCCCGGGCCGCGGAGTTCCCGGACATGGCAGTAGTCGTAGAGACGCCGGGCGACCCAGAGATGCAGCGAGCGGTCACCCCACCACGGCTCGACCCGCAGCGGGTTGGCGGACAGGCCCGGCAGTGGCACGCCGGTGAGCGCGTCCCGGCTGGTCTGCCGGGACGCACCCCGCCCGACGTGGTCGGCGTCCGGGCCGTGGGACCACCGCACGTACAGTTCCTCGTCCGCGGGCGCCTGCCGCACCAGTTCGGCCAACTGGCAAAGCTCCTCGATCAGGTACATCCCTGCGGTCGCCTGCTGATCCATGCCGTCACTCTGCCCCCGCACCGGCCAGGTCATTCCTGGTACGCCCGAGCTGTGCCGTCGGGCGCCGCCGTCCGGGCCGCCGCCGGTCCTCCCTCGGCAGATCCTGGCCGTCCGGACGGCGTCGGCGCGCCCGCTTCACCCGTGCGCCGGGGCCTCCGGCCTCGTTTGCCTGCCGCGGCCTCCGGCCTCATCCGGGTGCCGGGGCCTCCGGACCGGGCTGAGCCGGTGGCGGCACGGGCGCACCAACACCGGGCCGGGCCGCCCGGATGGCGGTCACCGGCTGCCCGGCAAGCCGGCGTCGGGGGGCCCGACCGGGTGGTGCGACGGGTTCCGGGCCGGGGTCGGGGAGTTCCGGCAGCGGCAGCCGACGGGGGCGGCGCGGTCGGAGGTGCACCCGCGTCCCGTGGTGGCGCAGCCGGATTCCGTGCTCGTCGGTACCGTCCCGCAGCAGGTAGGTCGCGGTGTTCCCGGTGACCGTGACCCGGAGCCGGCGGCCCCGCCAGCGGAGCGAGAACTCCAGTCGGGTCAGTGCCGCCGGCAGCCGAGGCGCGAACGCGAGTTCGCCGCCGCCGTCCCGGAGTCCGCCGAAGCCCGTCACCAGCGCCAGCCAGACGCCGGCGAGGGCGGCGATGTGCAGGCCGTCGCGGCTCTGCCCGGCGAGACCGTGCAGGTCCTGTAGGGCCGACTCGGCGAGGTGGGCGTAGCCGAGTTCGAGGTGCCCGAGTTCGGCGGCGAGGATCGCCTGCGCGCTCGCCGACAGCGACGAGTCGCCGACGGTACGCCGCTGGTAGTAGGCGAAGTTGCGGGCCTTCTGCTCCGGGGTGAACAGCTCACCGCAGTGCTGCATCGCCAGCACGACGTCGGCCTGCTTGATCACCTGTCGACGGTAGAGCTCCAGATAGGGGTAGTGCAGCAGCAGCGGGTACTCGTCGGCCGGGGTGCCGGCGAAGTCCCACTCCTCGAGCGCGGTGAACCCGGCACACTGCTGGTGCACCTCCCGTCCGTCGTCGTACGGAAGGTGCATCGCCTCGGCGGCCGCCCGCCAGGCGTCCAACTCCGCCTGCTCGACGCCGAGTTGCCGGGCCCGGTCCGGCAGCAGTTCGGCCGCCCCGACGGCACCGAGCAGGTTGCGCCGGGCCATGACGTTGGTGAACAGGTTGTCGTTGCCGAGCGCGGTGTACTCGTCCGGCCCGGTGACACCGTCGATGTGGAAGCCGCCCGCGTCGTCGAAGTGGCCCACCCGGTTCCAGAGCCGGGCCGTCTCGACCAGCAGTTCCAGCCCGGCGTCCCGGAGGAGGGCACGGTCGTCGGTGACGGCGACGTACCGCAGCACGGCTGCGGCGATGTCGGCGTTGACGTGCAGCGCCGCCGTACCGGCCGGCCAGTACCCCGAGCACTCCCGTCCGTCGATGGTCCGCCATGGGAAGGCCGCACCGGCCAGCCGCAGCTCGCCGGCCCGCTCCCGGGCCCGGTCGAGGGTGGCGTGCCGCCAGCGCAGCGCCGCCGCGGCGGCGTCCGGCCGCAGGTAGGTCAGGACCGGCAGCACGAATGTCTCGGCGTCCCACATGGTGTGGCCGTCGTATCCGTTGCCGGTCAGCCCCTTGGCCGGCAGCGGACGCTCACCCGCCCGGGCGGTGGCCTGCAACAGGTGGAAGAGCGCGAATCGTACGGCCTGCTGGAGCTGCGGATCGCCGTCGACGACCACGTCCGCGTCGGCCCAGAACCCGTCCAGGTAGCCCCGCTGGTCGGCGCGGAGTCCAGCCCAGCCGCCCCGTGCCGCCTCCGCGACCGCCGTACCCGCGTCGGCGATCAGCGCGTCGAGCGGTCGCTGCCCGGACCAGGCGTACCCGACCAGTTTCGTCACCCGGAGTCGCTGCCCCGGCGCGAGCCGGGTCTCGACGGCGACCCGCACCAGGTCCGGGCCGCTGTCCACGTCGACCTCCGCTCCCGCTGCGTCGAGCAGGTGCGTGACGGCGGCGACGATCCGGTGCCCGCTGCGCCGTGCCCGATGCGCCAGGACGCCACCGAGGCCGTCGGTCACGTGCCGCTCCGGCAGCAGCGGCCGTTCGAGGACGGTCGGCGCCCTCGGGTCCTCGGTGTCCTGCTCGGGCAGTGCCGGGTTGGCCCGAAGCTCCGAGTGCAGCCGGATCCGTACCGGCCGGTCGGTGGCGGCGACCTCGTAGCGGATCGCCAGCACCGCGGGGTGGACGAACGAGACCAGCCGGGTGCTGTGCACCTCTACCGCCGCGCCGGACGGGGCGGTCCAGCCGAACGACCGTCGAAGGGTGCCGTCGCGCAGGTCGAGGATCCGTTCATGCCGGTCCGTGCCGTCGACCGTCGGGTCGACCGGGTGGCCGGCCACGAACAGCCGGATCCGGGTCCCCTCCGGCGCACCGACCAGCACCTGGTTCCGCTCCGGAAAGGCGTAGCCGCTCTCCGGGTAGGTCAGCTCGCATTCCTCGTAGCACGAGTTGAGGTAGCTGCCCGGGTTGCCGCTGGCCCCGCCCTCCTCCAGTACGCCACGGACGCCGAGCTGGCCGTTGGCCAGCGCGAAGACGGACTCCAGGTCGGCCAGCGCGGTGTGGTCGAGGCCGTCCTCGCGGACCTGCCAGGTCGGCGCGTCCGGATCCGGGTGCCCGGTCCGGGGTCGCGGTATCGATATCGTCGGCTGCCGCTCCCCACGGGTGGGCCCGGTGTCGACGCTCACGCCTCGCCGCCGATCAGCCGATCGTCACCGGACTCGGGAGCGAGGTCCGCCAGCCGCTTCCGTACCGCAGCGCCGCCGAGCGCGGGGCGGCCTCCGGGATGCCCGACACTGGCCCCGGCGGCGGCCACCGCGTACCGGGCGGCGTCCGGCGGCGGATCACCGCGCAGCAGCGCCACGGTGAGCGCGGCGGTCAGCGCGTCTCCCGCGCCGGTGGTGTCCACGACCTTCTCCTCGCTGAGCGGCACCAGCAGATGCCCCCGGCCCCGGCGACGGTCGTCCCAGACGAAGAGGTTTCCCGCCGGCCCGAGGCCGAGCACGACCAGACCCGGGCCGGCGCGGAGGAGTCGCTCGGCAGCGGCGCGGACCCGATCCGGGTCGTCGGCGGAGGCACCGGTCAGCAACTCGGTCTCCCGGTCGTCCGCCCGCAGCACGTCGGCGGCCGCCAGCAGCGGCTGGCGGTGCTCGTCGTCGGCCGGCGCGCCGTCGAGCACGAGCAGCCGGCCCGCCTCCCGGGCGAGCCGCGCCGCCGCCAGCGCCGCCGGTGGTGGCTGCTGGAGCTGCACCAGTACGCCGTCGGCGGTGAACGCCTCCGCCGCCTCCCGCACGTCCGCCTCGGTCAGCAGCATGTCGTCGGGCAGGTGTTGCAGATAGCGCCAGCCTCCCTCGGCGTCCAGCGCCTCCACGATCAGCCCCGTGTCCGCCCCGACCCGGCGGCGTACCCGCGACACATCGACACCGTCCCGGCGCGCCTGCGTCAACAGGTCCGTACCGACCCGGTCGTCGCCGGCCAGGGCGAGCAGGATCGGACGGGCACCGAGCTGGGCCAGCGCGACCGCCTGGTTGGCGCCCTTGCCGCCGAGCATCTCGCGGCGGCACCGGACGTCGGCGGCGCTGCCGGCCGGCGGCACCCGGTCGACCACCAGTACGAGATCGCGGGCCAGTTGTCCGACCACCAGAACCTGCGGGACAGCGCTCACGGACCTTCAGCTACCCAGAACCGACCCGCGCTACTCGACCGGGCATCACAACGGCGTCCGGCGCGTGCTCCGGTACCGCGTCGGACGAAGCACATCGGGAGCCCGCTGGCGAAGCTGGGCCTGCCGGCGGACGAGGACGACCATCGCTGGGCCCGGCGGTCCTGATCTACCTGAACGGCCGACCGGCTGCCCGGTGCATGGTCTCAGGTGCCGTCGCCCATGACGGCGAGCAGGCCGGTCAACTCCAGGACCCGGCGAACGTTTCTCTGGCAGTTCACCACATTCAGACCGGCGTCTTGTTTGACCGCCCGGTTGTAGGCGTGCACGAGTGTGGCGATACCGCTGGAGTCCAGGAAGGTGACCCTGGTCAGGTCGACCGTGAGCCTGTCGGGCTTCTGGTCCAGCAGCTCGTCCAGACAGTCTCGTAGGTTGTCGGCGGTGCTCATGTCCACCTCGCCGTCGGCTGCCACCCGGATCCCGGTGCCGTCGCGTACCACCGTCAAGGACAGAACGGCCGCGGTGGAACCGAGTTCCGGGGACATCTCCCGCCTTCCGTCCGTCATCGCATCATAATGACACCTGTGGCGGCCCGTGAGGCGCAGCTCGGCGCTGGCCGGCCGATCTGGTCCCACATCGGAGCCAGGATGCGGGAGCCCGGCATCGTCATTCGATCAGGACGGCGCCCCTTGGAGGTCCGGATGTGACGGTCGGTAACGTTCACCTTCGGCGGCGGCCTGGAGAACCGCACGCTGCCGGTAGGCGACCGCGAAGCCGGCAAGCAGGGTGGTGGACACGACCAGGAACGCGGCCCTGGTGCCGATGTGGTCGTTGACCAGCCCGCTGCTGGCCGAACCTGCCGCCAGCCCGAGTTGGCCGGCGGTCTGCTGCCAGCCGTAGCTCTCCGCGCTGCGGTGCGGTGGCACGGTCCGGACCATGAGTTCGTCGGTGGTGGCGAGCCACGGCGCCAGCGCGAGGCCGAAAGCCAGCAGGGCGAGACCCATCTGGGGCACGGTGCGCGGCAACAGCAGCGTGCCGGAGGTGAGCGCCAGTGCCGCCAGCAGGGCCAGGTAGCTGACCACGACGCCGCCGGAGCGGCCCCGTTTCACCAGCAGCAGCCCACCCACCAGGCTCGCGGCCGACCAGACCGCGATCAGCAGCCCGGTCTGGTTCGGACGGCCGTTGTCCGTGGCGAAGGCGGGGAGCAGTACCCACATGGCGCCCATCCCGACCATGTACGCGAAATGCACTCCGACCAGCGTGAGTACGGCCACCCGGGCCGGCCCCGTCCGGGCCGGGGCGGCCGGCTCGGCGCGGCTGCCGAAGGGTGGGATGATCGCGGCGTCGAGGAGCAGTGCGATGGTGCCGACCGCGGTGAACGCCAGCAGTGCCGCTGCCGGACCGACGTAGCCGAGGATCACCGTCACGGCCAGCGGGCCGGCGACGTACAGCACCTCCTGCCCGACCGCGTTGAGCGCGTAGGCCCGACTGAGCGCGGAGGCGGGTACCAGGGCCGGCAGGATCGCGCGGCTGCTGCTGGTGACCGGAGGCGTGGCCAGACCAGCCACGGCGGCGAGGGTGAGGCAGCCGGCCGGGGTGGCGGCGAAACTGAGCCCGATCAGTGCCGAGGCGTGCAGCATCCCGAATCCGAGCAGGACTCTCCGATGCCCCAGCCGGGTGAGCAGCCGGCCGGCCAGCGGGGCGCTGATGGCGAGGCCGACCCCGCAGGCG
The DNA here is from genome assembly GCF_039649625.1 of Plantactinospora sp. ZYX-F-223. NCBI lineage: Bacteria > Bacillati > Actinomycetota > Actinomycetes > Micromonosporales > Micromonosporaceae > Plantactinospora > Plantactinospora sp. ZYX-F-223. Next base: position 17,193 of record NZ_JBDJAV010000006.1, read on the forward strand.
GCGCCGGCGGCGCCGGCGACGGCGTAGCTGCCACTGTTGTCGTGGCCGAGCAGCACGACCAGTAGTTGTCGCAGGGCGATCGGTAGCTGGGCGAGGTTGGTCGCGGCGATGACGGCGAGGCTGCGATGCGGTAGATTCATGACTTATGAATGTTCCCGCCGACGACGCGCCAAACCTGCTCGGCGCGCTGAGTCTGCTTATCGAAGGCACGGTCCGGGCGGCCGTGACCGCCGAAGCGGGAGCCGCCGGGTCACTGCCCGAGGCGCTGGTAGTGCTCAAGGACCAGCCGGGAGCCACCGCGGAGTGGCTCGGCCACGTCCTCGGCCTCTCCCAACCGGGGACCGCACACCTCGTCCGCCGCCTCGTCCAGTCGGGCTGGATCGAGCGACGACCCGGCAGCGACGCACGCAGCTATCTCCTGCACCTCACCGCTGCCGGACTGCGGATCGCCGAACAGGTACTGCGGGCCCGACGCCAGGTCCTGACCGAGCTGCTCGCACCGTTGTCCGCCGAGCAGCGCCGGCAGTTGACCGGCATCGCCACGGCCCTCCTGCGGCCGCAGCCGGCCGACGAGCGGTGCCTGGCCCGGCTGTGCCGGCTCTGCGACCGGGCGGCGTGCACGGAGTGCCCGGTCTACGCGGGATACACGGATCGCAGGCCGGAGGGCTCCGGGTAGCCGGCCCACCGCGGACGCTCGGACGGCTCCGCTTCGCGGGAGGGCTAATCACAGCAAAATCGGGTATTCGCGCGGAATGTCCGAGGCCGCCATCGCCGACTACGGTCTGCTGTCTGACTGCGCGTCGGCGGCGTTGGTCAGCCGGGGCGGCTCAATCGACTGGTGGTGCCCGGGCCGGTTCGACGCGCCGTCCGTGTTCGGCCGGCTGCTGGACCCGGACGCCGGACACTGGGCCCTCTGCCCGGTGCCCGGATCGGAACCGCGGACGGAGCGGGCGTACGTCGACGGTTCGCTGGTGCTGCGGACCGTGCACCGTACCGGCACCGGCAGCGTCGCGGTCACCGACGCGCTGCTGGCGGAGCCCGGGGTGCATGCACACGACCTCGGACGGAATTCTCCGAGGGTGCTGGCCCGGGTCGTCGAAGGACTCACCGGCACGGTACGGATGCGCTGCGAGTACGTCCCGAGACCGGAATACGGGCTGATAGTTCCGTACCTGCACTGCCGCGACGGGCAGGTGCTCACCACCGCCGGCCCGCTGGCCCTGGCCCTGCGCGCCCCGGTGCCGCTGGACTGCGCGCGCGGGCGGGCGGTTGGCGAGTTCGACGTCGCCGCCGGTCAGGTCTTCGGCTTCGACCTGGCGTCCGCGCCGGCCGACGGCCCGCCGCCACGGCAACTGGATCCGGTACCGGCGCTGCGGGACACCGTCGAGGCGTGGCGGGCGGGGGAGGATCTGCACCGGTACGACGGCCGTTACCGCGACCTCGTGCGGCAGCACGCGTTGATCGTGCAGGGCCTGACCTACCGGCCCAGCGGGGCGGTGGTCGCCGCCGTCACGACGTCCCTGCCGGAGCGGCTCGGCGGCACCGACAACTTCGACTACCGCTACGCCTGGCTGCGGGACTTCTTCCTGACCATGCGGGCGCTCTGGGTCACCGCCTGCCCGGAGGAGACCGGCCGGCTCTTCGACTGGGCGGCCCGCTCGGCCGGCCGTACCGGTGACGAACCCGTGCCGGTCATGTACGGGGTGACCGGCGAGCGGAACCTGGCCGAGTACTCCCTCGACCATCTGCGCGGCTACGCCGGCAGTCGGCCGGTCCGGGTCGGCAACGGCGCCTGGCAGCAGCGGCAGCACGACGTGCCCGGCGAGGTACTGCTCTGTGCGTACCTGCTCCGTGACCGACTCGGCGACGTCACCGAGGAGCTACGGGCGTTGCTGGTCGGCCTGGCCGAGCAGGCCACGCACTGGCGGGAACCGGACGCCGGCATGTGGGAGGAACGCGGCCCCGGACGGCACTACCTCGCGTCGAAGGCGCTGTGCTGGGGCGCGCTGGACAGCGCGGTGAAACTCGCGCCGATCCTCGGCCCGCGCGCCGATCCGGAGCGGTGGACCGCCGTCCGCGACGAGATCCGGCGCACGGTGCTGCGCGACGGCTGGAACGAGCGCGTCGGCGCCTACACCGGAACCATCGGATCGTCGGAACTGGATGCCTCGGTGCTGATCCTGCCCGGGACGGGCATGGTGGCGGCCTCCGATCCGCGGATGCGGGCCACCATCGAGGCCATCGCGAGAGACCTGACGACCGAAGGACTGGTCCGCCGCTGGCCGGACGATCCGGCCGGCTTCGTGATCTGCACGTTCTGGTTGGTCGAATGCCTGGCGATGGCCGGCGAGACCGAACGGGCCGCCGCCCTCTTCGAACGCACCGCCGCCCGCGCCAACGACCTCGGGCTGTTCGCCGAACAGATCGACCCCCGCACCGGCGCGCATCTTGGCAACACCCCGCTGGCGCTGTCCCACGTCGGCCTCATCGGAGCCGCCTGGCGGCTCACCAAGCCCACCTTCATCTGAACCTGTCTGGCCTGACCCCGCCTCCGGCAAGTGCGCCGGCAACGGACGCGGCCTCCTCCGGCACCCTTCGGCACGCGCGGTCGTCACCGGCGGCGCGCCGGTGACGCCAGCCGTTCGACGGCGCCGAGCACCAACTCCCAGAACGCCTCGACGTCCAGGTGCAGTGCCACGTTGGCGTTGTCCGGCGTGGCGGTGCGGTGGTGCAGGTCGACCACGGTCGCGCCCCGGGTGTGTGCCCCGGCCAGTTCCACCGCGACCGGTGCCGGTACGCAGGCGACGATCGACGCGTCTATCACCCGGGCAACGGCGATCGGATCGTGCAGCGGCGGATCGGCCAGCCCGAACACGTTCTGGTACGTCGCAGCGAAGAACGTCATGAGGTCGATGCAGATCCGCGCGAGGTCGGTGTCGAGCCGCCGGAATCTCGCGATGACGTCCGGCGTCACCAGCGCCTGGTGTGTGATGTTCAGTCCGCACATCGTCACCGGCAGGCCGGAACGCAGCACGATCTGGGCGGCTTCCGGATCCACCACCACGTTGAACTCGCCGTACGGCGTGACGTTCCCGCGTCCGGTCGAGCCACCCATGAACACGATTTCGCGGATCTTCGGCGCCACCTCGGGGTGGTCCCGCAGCAGCGTCGCGATGTTGGTGAGCGGTCCGGTGGGGACGAGCGTGACGGGTTCCGGATGATCGAGCAGGATTCGGCGGATCAGCGCGACGGCGTGCTCGTCGAGGACTGGCACCGTCGGTTCGCCCAGAGTCGGGCCGTCGAGCCCGCTCGCCCCGTGGATCTCCGGCGCCACCCGCAGTTCGCCGGCGATCGGCCCGGCGCATCCGGCGGCGAGCGGCACGTCGGTGATGCCGGCGGCGGTGCAGATCCGCCGCGCGTTCACCGTGGTCTTGTCGAGGGTCTGGTTGCCGGCGACCGTGGTGATGGCGAGTAGGTCGATCCGGGGGTCGGCCGCGGCCAGCAGGAGGGCCAGCGCGTCGTCATGGCCCGGGTCACAGTCGAGGATTACCGGAGTGGTCACCGAACACAACCCGCTTCCGAGGTCGACGACAGCGGTTCGCCCAACCGTACGGCAAGGTGCGCCGCTGGCCGGCTCCGGCCGGCGCGGATGGTAGGAGTCGAGGGTTGCCGAACGGTTGGCGATGCTGCGGCCAGGTGGGAACCGGAGACCGGCTCAGTGGCGCGGAGTGGACGCCCGCTCGCCTGTGGAACCGATGCCCGTCGCTCGGGCACGGTGTGTGGCTGACCGGCGTTCCTGGGCTACGGGACGGTGACGCCGTACGCGGCGAGGATCTCCATGATCGGCTGGTAGTACGTCGTCCCACCGGTGGTGCAGTTGCCGCTGCCGCCGGAGAGGATGCCGAGGATGGTGCCGGTCGACGCGGAGTAGAGCGGGCCGCCGCTGTCGCCCGGCTCGGCGCAGATGTTGGTGCGGATGAGCCCGAAGACGCTGCCCTCGGCGTAGTTCACGGTCTGGTTGAGGCCGGTCACCGTGCCGCAGCGCACGCCGGTGGTGGCTCCGCTGCGGCAGACGGCCTGACCGACGTACGCGTTGCCGGCACCGGTGATCGGCAGCAGTTGCGGGTAGGTGTAGACCGCGCTGGGATGGCTGACCGCACCGGTGTAGCGCACGATGCCGTAGTCGTTGCCGGGGAAGCTGCTGCCGGCGTTGGGGCCGAGCGGGATCGTCCGGCTGCTGTCGGCGTACCAGGTCGAGGCGGCCCGGGTGCAGTGCCCGGCGGTGACGAAGTAGGACGTGCCGCTGGCGCGTACGTTGGCTCCGAGGGAGCACCGGCCGGCGGCGCCGTAGATGGCCTGTCCGCCGGCGATGAGTAGGCGTAGGCGGCCGGGTTCGCGGCGGAACGCCGCTCCGGAGCGGTCGGCGACGGCGCGCAGTACCCGGGCCTGGGCGTTGTCGACCGACTCGTCGACGGTGAGCGTGGTCCGGCCGGTCGCCGGATCGACACCCCACGCGGTTCCGGCGGTCCGCACCTCGGCCACGCTGGCCGGACCGGGTGAGGAACTGCCGTGCTCGTGTGCGGCGGCCGGGGCGGCGGGCAGCAGTGCGGTGAGCGTGAGGACGAGGACCGGTACGAGGCGCATCCCGCAACCCCCGATTGTCGACGGTCGATGTACTGCCCAGGATCCGTCCTCGCCGCTATGGTTTCAAGCCCCGGCGCGCGAGCGGGTCGCCCGCTGCCGACGCTGGCGGTCGTGGGCGATGTCGAGCCGGGGTCCGCTCATCGCGGCCCGGCGCCTCGTCGCAGCCAATCGGCCCACTCGTCGGCCTCCTCCAGCCGGGCGAATCCGTTCAGCGCCGCGGCAGCCAGCCCGGTCGGCAGCGAACCGGGGCCGCGTAGCTCCCGCCACTGGGCCAGGTTGAGCTCCAACACCCGGAGACCGGGCACATCCCTGATCCGGTGCAGGTCACTCACCTCGGCCCCGGACAGGTCGACGTGGACCAGAGCGGGGAGGTCGACCAGCGGCGCGATCGAGACCGGGGAGCGGGAGGCGAGCCTCAGCCCCCACAGGGTCGGATGCCCGCCGAGTTGCGAAAGGTCGAGCTCGGCGGCGTCGATCGACAGCCACTCGACCGGCACGTCGGGCGGGAGCGCCGTCGTGACCGCCGTCGCGCGGTTTATCGAGACACTGCGCAGCCGGCCGAGCGGCGCCAGGTCCGCCAGGTGGAGGGCAGTCGCGTCGTTGAGGTACAGCTCCTGCACGTCGAACCCCGTGACGACGTCGGCAACCCGCCGCTCGCCCACCCGCTCCGAGTGGTTGTACGGCGGATGAGCCGAGACACGCCGCGCAGTACCGTCGTCCCGCAGCGTCCCGAGACGGTCGTGCAGCGCCGCCGTCACGGACTCGGCGACGTAGCCCACCGGCCCATGGAAGTCCCTGCCGTACTGGATGAGCTGCCCGGAGGTTCCCTCCGGCCCCGGATCGAGGTCGACCATGCAGAAGTTGCCGCCCCGGTCGGTGCCGACCTCCACCCACCAGTCGTTGCGGGACACCCGCCGTACCCGGCCGGGCGGGTACGCCTCGTAGACGACCGGGAACACCGCGAACAGATCGTCGTTGCCCAGGAACGCTCCGGGCCCACCGTCCAGGTACTCGGCCACCACGGATTTCAACGGCAGCAGCGCTCCCGCCCCGAGTAGCCCGTACTCCTCACCGCCGGATACGGTCCGGTACAGGGCCCGGAGGTCCTCGGGCAGCCGCAGGCCCATGGCCGACTCGGCGGCCCGGATCTCCTCTTCCGAATGCCCGGCGCCGAGTTCGGGCGTGTCCCCGGTCTGCCGGGTGTACTCGCGCACGAACTCCGCGACGAGGGCACGGACGGTGGCGAGTACCTCCGGATCGGTGGGCCGGTCGGTGACGGCGACGTTGGGCGGCGCCGGCATCGGCGAGACCGGGTGGTGGGGGTGCCGGTAGTCGGGGTCCAGCACCAGCCGTACCGGCGCCACGGTGGGCAGGTCGAAGGTGTACCGCAGCTCGGCGCGGCCAGACCCGTCGCGGGCGAGTTCGACGACGAGCGGGCGGTCCTCCCCGTCCGGGCGTACCGCTTCGTCCACCCGGCGGAGCAGGTCGTGCAGGGCGAACCCGGTGCCCGCGACCGCCGACCGCCCGGCGGCGTCGAACGTGTGCAGCGAGCTGCCGCCCCGTGGCCGGTATCGCCCTTGCAGGACCGCTATGTCGCTGCGGCCCAGCGCCGACGCCATCTCACCGATCAGCCCCCGCAGATCCGTCATCACCAAACCCTCTCCGCACAGCGATGAGCCACGGACCACGAGGTACGAGGCACGCACACGATAGCGAGCAGCAGCACCATCCGGTCTGTCGCCGGGAGCGGTATCCACCGTCGGTCTGGCGATGCACGGATACCTTCGGCCTGGTAATTCGCCAGGGTCCGTTTCTCGGCGCAATGGGAAGCGGTTCTATCGTGACGTGGTGACAACTCAGGTGATCGTGCTGAATGGCGGATCGAGCTCGGGTAAGTCGGGAATCGCCCGGTGCCTGCAGGCGGTCCTACCGGATCCATGGCTTGCCATCGGGGTCGACACACTGATCGATGCGATGCCCGCGTCCATGCAGGCGACGGATGGGGGCATCGAGTTCACTTCGGATGGCGGGGTGAAAGTCGGGCCGGAGTTCCGGTTGCTTCAGACGGCGTGGATGGAGGGAGTCGCCGCGATGGTCCGTGCCGGCGCCCGGGTCATCCTCGACGAGGTTTTCCTCGGTGGAGGGGGGTCGCAGCAGCTCTGGCAGAAGGTCCTCGGCGGGCTGGACGTGTTCTGGGTCGGCGTCCGGTGTGAGGGTTCGGTCGCCGCGGGCCGTGAGGTCGCCCGGGGAGACCGGGTCCGGGGAATGGCCGTGTCACAGGCGGAGATGGTCCACCAGGGCGTCGCCTACGACCTGGAGGTGGACACGACGCATACCGAGTCCCTGGCGTGTGCGCGGACCATCGCCGCACGGCTCAGGTGACCCGAGCCGACCGGCGCCGGCCGACCGGCGCGCCGCGCGGTGTCATGAGCAGTCGGCGACCCCATCGACCTCCGGCGCATCGGCGGCCGGGGCCGAGCGGCGGGCGGCGAACAGCGCGGCGAAGCCGTCGAGTAGGCAGTGCAGGCCGAATTCGAAGGTCTCGTCCCAGCCCGCGTCGAACGCGTCCGCGCTGAGTGCGGCCATCGCCGGGTAGTCTCCGGAGGCCATGGCCCGCTCCAGCACCGGAAGGTGCTGGCTCCAGAACTCCTCGTCGCTGACGCCGCTCTCCTCGGCCGCGGCGAGGTACAGGATCCGGTGCCGGGCGTAGCCGGTGACGAAGCCGTCGAGCGCGATCATCACGCCGATCCGTTCCTGGCTGGTCAGGCCGAGACCGGTCAGCGCGGCGACGACGATCTCGGCCCCGGCGAGGCTGTTCGGGCCCATCACCGGCCGGGTCCAGTTGACCTGGAGCAGCCAGGGGTGCGCCAGGTGCAGCCGGTAGGAGTCGTGGGCTACTGCCGTCAGCAGTTCCCGCCAGCCCTTCTCCGCGGCCCGGACCGCCTCCTCGCCGGGCCCGCTGACCCTGTCCAGCATCAGTGCGAGGAGTTCCGCCTTGCCGGGGACGTACCGGTACAGCGTCATCGCGCCGACCCCGAGTTCCGCGGCCACCCGCCGCATGGAGATGGCGGCGGTGCCCTCCCGGTCGGCGACGGCGATCGCCGCTTCGACGATCTTGTCCAGGGTCAGGGTCGGTTTCGGTCCCCGGGCGGGGCGCCCGCCGGTGCCCCAGAGCAGTTCGATGCTGCGTCGCAACTGCTCGGTGGGGGTGAGCTCGCTCGTCATGGTGCCGTCAGCCTACAAGTCGGTTGTGATCTGGGTACAGCGTACGCTAATCTCCGTACACCGTACCCAGTCTAGGGAGGGTTTGTCTTGCCCACGTCTGACTACGTCGTCTTCACCGAGGGCCTGCAGAAGCGATATCGCGACACCGAGGCGCTGGCCGGGCTGGACCTCGCCGTGCCGCGCGGTCTGGTCTACGGCCTGCTCGGCCCCAACGGCGCCGGCAAGACCACCGCCGTGCGCATCCTGTGTACGCTGCTCCGGCCGGACGGCGGGCGCGCCGAGGTCGCCGGCTACGACGTACGGACCCAGGCCCGCCTGGTACGCCGCCGCATCGGCCTGACCGGGCAGAACACCGCGGTCGACGACAACATCAGTGCCCGGCAGAACCTGGTGATGTTCGGCCGCCTGTTCCACATCGGCGCGGCCGCCGCCCGGCAACGGGCTCAGGAACTGCTGGACCAGTTCGGCCTCTCGCACGCGGCGGACAAGACGCCGAAGAAGTTCTCGGGTGGGATGCGACGCCGGCTGGACCTCGCATCCAGCATGATCCTCGCGCCTGACGTGCTGTTTCTCGACGAGCCCACCACCGGACTGGACCCCGCCGGGCGACGCGAGGTGTGGCAGGCGGTGGGAGAGCTGGCCTCGCGCGGCACCACGGTGGTGCTCACCACCCACTACCTCGACGAGGCGGACCGGCTCTGCGACCGGATCGGGGTCATCGACCACGGCAGGAACCTCGTCGAGGACACCCCGAGCGGGTTGAAGCGCCGGATCGGCAACGAACGGCTCGAGGTCGTCGCGGCCGAACCGGCCGACCTGCCGGCGATCGGCGCGCTCGTGGGCGGGGTCGCCGCCGCCGGGCGTACGGCCACGGTGGACGACGCCGTACTCGCGGTCAGCGTCCCGGTGGACAACGGCGTGGCCGCCCTGACCGAGGTCGCCGCCGAACTGCGCCAGCGGGGCATCGCCGTGGCCGACCTGGGGCTGCGGCGCCCCACCCTGGACGAGGCCTTCCTGCACCTGACCCAAGAACGCCGGAATGCCGGCGCGCACACCGACGAGAAGCGTCCGACCGCCTACCTGGAGGCCAGCAGATGACCACGGTCCACCTCGCGCCGGATCCCAGCGACACCCTCGGTAGCCGGATCAAGTGGGCGGTCGTCGACTGCTGGACCATCCTGATCCAGGAAATGGCGCACCTCGTCCGGCAGCCCTCCAACTTCGCCTGGCAGCTCGGCTTCCCGATCGTCATGGTGCTGATGTTCGTCTACGTCTTCGGCAGCGCCATGGACGTCTCGGGGCAGGGTGCCGGCACCGGCTACCTGGAGTTCGCCATGCCCGGTCTCTTCGCCATGACGATGGCCTTCGGCTTCATGAACACCGCCTTCGCGGTAGCCATGATCAAGGAGCGGGGCTTCATCGACCGCTTCCGGTCCATGCCCATGGCTTCGTCCGCGGTGGTCACCGGCCGTGGCCTGGCCGACGTCATCCACGCCACGGTGGACCTGGCCATCCTGGTCGTCATCGCGCTGGTCCTCGGCTGGCGCCCCGGCGGCAGCCTCGCCGCGACCCTGACCGCCTTCGCGCTGCTGCTGTGGCTGCGTACGGCCCTCATCTTCGTCGGAATCCAGCTCGGGTTGATGCTGAAGAACACCGAGGCGGCCGGGAACCTGTTCGCGCTCGCCTTCCCGTTCGGCATGGTCTCCTCGGTCTTCGCGCCACCGGACCTGATGCCGGGCTGGCTCGGCGCGGTCGCCGCCTGGAATCCGGTCTCCTCCACGGCCGGGGCGATCCGGGAGTTGTTCGAGTCCCCGGCGGTGGCCAGCGGCTACTGGATCGAGGAGCACGCCGTCACCACTGCCGTACTCTGGCCGGCGGTCATCACCGCGATCTTCCTGCCCCTGGCGGTACGCCAGTACCAGCGCCTCAGCCGCTGACCACGAGCGGCGACCGGTCAGCCTGCGACGAGGTCCATGCGGAGGAACTCGGTGATGCGCAGCAGCTTCGGTGGGCGCGCCACATCGGCGGGGAGGGACTGGAACGCCTCGACCTCCCCGACGAGGCGTGGGGCGGTGAGTTCCACCTCCCTCCCCGCGACCCGGAGCCGCGCACCGCCGGCCGCCAGCACGTTCTGTACCCAGTCCGAGCGCGATCCGTACACCAGGACGAACAGGTAGCCGCCATACCTCACAGAGATGATCGTCGACCATGGCCTGCGGGCGGGTTACGACCCCGCACACGAGTTCGGCTACGGCCTGGACCTGATCCTGGATGCGCTCGAAGCACGCCGGAGGTAGGTCCGGTACCGCTACGACCTGACCAGGCCGGTCGGCGACCGGGTCCCGGTCAACCCGCCGGCGCTGAGGTGGGCGACGGCGGTGTCGGGCCGCTGACGCCACCGGCGGGCACGCCAGGTCCGCCACCGCGCACCGGCGGTGGCGGACCTGGTCCGCCGGATCGGCTGCCGCCGACATCGGCACCGTGGCGCGGAATTGGCGTATTGTCCTGCGACAACGGTTGCTACATGAGCGGAGGCATGGTGGGCAAGGGCTCGTCGGACGCGGGACCGGGGATCGTCATCGACGCGTCGTCGCCGGTGCCGCCGTTCGAACAGTTGCGCGTGCAGTTCGCCCGGCAGATCCAGGATCACACCCTGGTCGTCGGCACCCGCCTGCCGCCGATCCGCCAGCTCGCCGCCGATCTCGGCCTGGCCGCCAACACGGTGGCCAGGACCTACCGGGAGCTGGAGGAGGCGGGACTGATCGAGACCCGGGGCCGGGCCGGCTCCTTCGTGTCGGCAGCCGGTGAGCAGGCGCGCGAACGCGTGCGACGCGCCGCCGCGGAGTACGCGGCAGTGGTCACCAGCGCGGGCGTCGACCCGGACGAGGCTGTCCGGATCGTCCAGGCGGCGTTGATCACGGGTACGCCGGCCACTGCCGGATGACCCCGTCGCCTACCGCCAACGGGCTGCCGGGGGCGAGGCTCAGGCTCCCCGGGTGATCCGCAGGGTCAACACGTCGGTCCGGACCGTGATGTGCCCGTGGAACAGCGCCAACCCCTCGGCGTTGTAGCCGATCTGGGTGGCGCTGACCAGCGGGTGCCCGATCGGCACCTTGAGCCGTCCGACGGCTGCCTCGTCGGCGAGGACGGCGGCGAACTCGATCTCGGCCCGCCGTACCGGCATCCCGGTCGCACCGGCCAGGAACTCGAACATGTCCAGGTCGATGCTGACCAGGCCGGACGGGTCGAGTTCGCGGTCGCCGACCCGCAGCGGCAGGTGGTCGCGGATCCAGGCCGCCGCGACGCCGTCGACGGCGAAGAGCCGGTCGACCCGCCAGACCGGTGAACCGACGTCCAGCCCGAGGATCTTGGCGCAGTCGTCCGGGCACTCGGCCCGGCTCACCGCCGCGTCCTGGAGTGCCGGCCGGTGCCCGGAGGCGGTGATCCGGTCCCGCAGCGCGGTGACGTCGCCGATCGACACCGGTACCCGTTCGGTCGGCTCGCTGACGAAGGTGCCGACACCCCAGGTCCGGGTGAGTACGCCCTCGGCGGCGAGCTGCCCCAGCACCTCTCGCACGGTGGCCCGGCTGACCGCCAGCCGGTCGGCCAACTCGCGCTCGTTGGGCAGCTTGTCACCGGTCCGGAACTCGCTGCCGATCAGATCGCGCAGTTGGCTCTGCGCGGTCTGTAGCGCGGTCTCGCGCCGAGCCATCAACCCTCACCTCTTCGCTCCGCCGCGCCAGCCATGGCGTACGGAGTGTAGTAGCTGGGCGCCCACCCGAGCGGGTGCACGCCAACCACCCGACGTCGTTACCAGACCTGTTCCAGTACCCGGATGGTGTTGCCACCGATCACCTTGGCGATCTCGTCGTCCGAGTAGTCGTGGTTGACCAGCCAGCCGACGATGTTCCCGAACGCCTCGCCCGGGTTCTCCACCCCGGAGACGTACTCGACCCGGGGGTGCTCGGGCTTGTTGCCCGCGTCCTTGCCGTAGTTGCCGGCGTACACCTTGTGCACCCCGACGTGGTCGCCGAACATCGTGTCCGGGCCGAACGTCACGTGGTCGATGCCGACCAGGTCGACGCAGTAGGTGAAGTGGTCCATCACCGATTCGAGGGAGTGCTCCAGGTGCGCCTCGGACAGGGTGGTGTGCGGGGCGGCCTCGATGCCGATCACCCCACCCCGCTCGGCGCAGGCCCGGATCACCTCGTCCGGCTTCATCCGCGAGGTGTTCCACACCGACCGCGCCCCGGCGTGGGTGATGAAGACCGGCACCCGGCTCGCCTCGATGGTGTCCAGGCAGGTCTGGTCGCCGGAGTGCGAGACGTCGATGGCGATGCCGAGCTTGTTCATCCGGTCGACCGCGCGCCGGCCGAAGTGGGTCAGCCCGCCGTCCCGGGCCTCGGACAACCCACCGCCGAGCATGTTCGCCTGGCTGTACGCGATGCCGAGCTGTCGCACCCCGAAGCCGTAGAGGATGTCGATCCGGTCGAGTTCGTTCTCGATCGGGCTGCTGCACTCCAGGCCGGCGACCAGAGCCAGCCGGCCGTCCCGCTTCGCCGCCCGGATGTCGGCGAGCGAGGTGGCCAGCGTGACGTAGTCCTGCTGGTAGAGGTCGCTCATCCGCATCCCGAGGGCGTAGATGAGGTCGTTCCACTTCCAGCCGTTTTCGCTGGTCACGCAGGAGGCGCCGGCCATGAAGTTGTCGAAGACGGCGGTCAGGCCGGACCGGGCCAGCCCCTCGTAGCCGGTCCGCTGCCGGGCGGTCCGGTTGTAGGCGCGCAGCTCGGTGACGTCCGCCGGCAGGATCACAGGGTGCTCGTGCAGGGAGATCGCGATGTGCTCGGCGAGCAGGCGCGTGACCCGCTGCCGCTGCGTGTCGGAGAGCCCGAGGTCGTGCTCGGGTACCCGACCGATCTCCGGGGCCAGCTCGAAGACCCGGTAGTCGGCATCTGGCTCCAGGTACGAGTAGGACTTGTGGCCCTGGTACCGGGACGCGGGTTCTTGCAGCAACACTTTCTCCTTACGCGACGGAACGGTGCGTGGCTAGGCGGCGGCCAGCGGGTAGTGGCAGGCGACCGCGCGGTCGCCGCCGGCCAGCGGTGGTTCGGTGATGGCACAGGTCTCGGTCGCCTGCCAGCAGCGGGTGCGGAACCGGCAGCCGGATGGCGGGTCGACCGGGCTGGGCGGATCGCCGGTGAGGAGAATCCGTGTCCGCTCCGCCCGGCCGACCGGCTCGGGGACCGGCACCGCCGACAGCAGTGCCTTGGTGTACGGGTGGGCCGGCGCGTCGTACAGCATCGGCTCGGGGCCGCTCTCCACCAGCTTGCCGAGGTACATCACCGCCACCCGGTCGGAGATGTGCCGGACCACCGACAGGTCGTGCGCGATGAAGACGTACGCCACGCCCAGCTCCCGCTGGAGCCGTTCCAGCAGGTTGACCACCTGGGCCTGGACCGAGACGTCGAGCGCGGAGACCGGCTCGTCGCAGACGATCACGTCGGGTTGCAGGGCCAGTGCCCGGGCGATGCCGATCCGCTGCCGCTGCCCGCCGGAGAACTGGTGCGGATAGCGGTCCAGGTGCACGCTCGGATCGAGCCCGACCAGGTCGAGCAGCTCCTTCACCCGGTCCAGCCGGCGCCTGCGGTCCAGCACGTCCGGGTGGATCTCGAACGGCTGGAGCAGGATCTCCCGGATCGTCCGGCGCGGGTTCAGCGAGGTGTAGGGGTCCTGGAGCACGATCTGGATCCGCCGGCGCAGCGCCCGCAGGTCCCGCCCCCGGGCGGCGTGCACCACCGCGTCGCCGAAGCGCACCTCGCCTGCGGTCGGCCGCTCCAGCCCGACCAGCATCCGGGCCAGAGTGCTCTTGCCGCAGCCGGACTCGCCGACGATGCCGAGCGTCTCGCCCCGGCGCAGCGTGAAGGAGACCCCGTCGACGGCCTTGACCACCCCGCCGGAGGTGAACGGCAGCCTCCCCTTCACCGGAAAGTGCCGGACCAGGTTGTCGACCCGCAGCACCAGGTCGTCATCTGCGGACATGCAGCAACTCCTCCCGGTGGTGGCAGGCGCTGGCGCGGCCCTCGGGCAGCGGCTCCAGCGCCGGCAGCGTGGCCCGGCAGACGTCGTCGGCGCGCGGGCAGCGCAGGTGGAACGGGCACCCGCTGGGCAGCCGGGCCGGGTTCGGCGGGGCGCCGGGGATGGCGTACAGCTCCTCGTCGCGCCGGTCGATCCGGGGCATCGAGGCGAGCAGCCCCTCGGTGTACGGGTGCGCCGGACCGGCGAAGATCTGCTGCACGGTGGCCCGTTCGACGATCCGGCCGGCGTACATCACCGCCACGTCGTCGGCGACCTCGGCCACCACGCCCAGGTCGTGGGTGATCAGCAGCAGTGCCATCCCGCTGTCCCGCTGGATCTCCGCGATCAGCTCCATCACCTGCGCCTGCACGGTCACGTCCAGCGCCGTGGTCGGCTCGTCGGCGATCAGCACGTCCGGCTCCAGCGCAATGGCCAGCGCGATCATGATGCGTTGCCGCATCCCGCCGGAGAACTGGTGCGGATAGTCGCGTACCCGGTCCTTCGCGGCCGGGATGTGCACCCGGTCGATCAGCTCGACGGCGCGCCTGCGCGCCTGCGATCGGGAGAGCCCCCGGCGGACCCGGAGCAGTTCGCCGAGCTGCTCGCCGACCGGGTAGACCGGGTTGAGCGCGGCCATCGCGTCCTGGAAGACCATGCCGATCTCCTCGCCGCTGACCCGGTCCCGCTGTTTCGGGGTCAGGGTCAGCAGCTCCCGGCCGCGCAGCCGGACCGAGCCGCTGACCCGGGCCGGCGGCACGTCGAGGATCCCCATCACCGCCTGCGCGGTGACGCTCTTGCCGGAGCCGGACTCGCCGAGGATCGCCAGGGTCCGGCCGGACTCCAGGGCCAGCGACACCCCGTTGACCGCGTGCACCGCGCCGGCCGACCCGGTGCCGCCGCCCGGCCCGGGGAAGCTGACCCGCAGCTCCTCCACCTCCAGCAGGGCCATTACCGGATCCCGGCCGAGTCGAGGAAGTCCCGCACGGTCCGCTGGAACAGCTCCGGCTCCTCCAGTTGCGGCGAGTGCCCGGAGTGCTCGAAGACCACCAGTTCGGCGTTCGGGATCAGGTCGGCGATCACCTGCGAGGCGGCCACCGGAGTACGCCAGTCGTGCCGGCCGACGGTGACCAGGGTCGGGCAGGTGATCGAGGGAAGCTGCGGCTTCAGGTCGTAGCGCGGCATGTTCTGCCCGAACGCGGCGTTGTGGGTCCGGTAGTGGAACCGGGTCGCGTGCAGCTTCGCGGCGTCCTTGGCCGGGTCGTGCCGGTGATCGTAGAGCGGCAGGATCGCCTTCCAGTACTCCCGGAGCTGCTCGTTGCTCTCGAACCGGCCGGTGCCGATCCGGTCGATCGCCCACTGCGGGATCACCGTCCGGTCGGTGTTCCTGGCCTTCTCGACCGCGAGTTCGTTGTGCCCGCTGTCGGCGGCGGTGTCCCGCAGGATCAGCGCGGCGACCCGGTCCGGATGTGCGACGGCGTATTCGAGGGAGATGAAGCCGCCGTACGACCCGCCGGCCATCACGATCCGCTCGTAGCCGAAGTACTCCCGGATCGCGTCGACGTCGGCGACCCACTGGGCGTGGGTGAACGGCTCGTCGTCGCTGGACTCCCCGGAGCCGCGTGCGTCGAAGACGATCACCCGGTACCGGTCGGCGAACGGCCCGAACGACCGCTTCGGCTCGGACCGGGAGCCGAGCCCGGGCGCGCCGTGGTGCACGATCATCGCCGGTGCGTCGACCGGTCCGAACGCCTCGACGACCAGCTCGGCACCGTTGATCGTCAGCCGGCCGGAAAAGTCGGACGAGTTGTCGACCGTCATCGGACCTCCTCGATGATGTTGGATGCGAGATCGCGCGGATAGCCGGTCAGCCGGCGCGGCCCGGCCTCCTCGACCAGTACGGTGTCGGAGATCCGGTAGCCGGCGTGCCCGGGTACGTAGACGCCGGGCTCGCTGGAGAGCAGCATCCCGGGTTCCAGCACGGTGTGGTCGCCGTCCTCCACCCAGGGCGCCTCGTGGTTCTGCAACCCGATGCCGTGCCCCTGCCGGTGCCGGATGTAGTCGCCCAGACCGTGCCCGCGCAGCACGTCCAGGCAGATCTTGTTCACCTCGGCGCAGGTCCGGCCGGCCCGCATCGCCTCGGTGCCCACCTCCTGCGCCTCCCGGTCCGCCTCGTAGTAGCGCCGCTGTTCCGGGGTCGGCTCGCCGACGACGAAGGTGCGCTCGCTCTCCACGAACCGGCTGGCCACCGCCGCGCCGAGGGAGAGGATCAGGGTGTCGCCGGGCCGGACCCGCCGCCGGGTCGGCAGGCCGTGCGGCAGCGCCGAGTTCGGGCCGGCGTAGACCAGCCCGCCGGCCAGTTTGGTGGTGTAGACCACCAGGTCGTAGTCGGCGTACATCCGGTCGGTGCCGTACCCGATGACGTGCCGGGCGATCTCGTCCTCGCGGGGGAGTGCGGCTCCCCGGCGCAGCGCGTCCGCGATCAGTTCCCGGCCGGCGGCGAGCATCTCGTCGCAGATCCGCGCCGCCGCCTCGTGGCACGGGATCTCCTCGGGAAATTTGCGCAGCCGCAGCTTCGCCACCGCGTCGGTGGTGACCAGCGTGCTCCCGCCGAGCGCCCGGGACAGCGCCCGGTACGCCCCGATCGACAGCCCCGCGCTCACCCCGATCTGCTTCGCCCGCCGGCCGGACAGCGCCGTGCCGAGGGTCTGTTCGGCGCTCACCACCCCGGGGAACTCGACGTAGCTGACCGTCTCGACGCCGACGCCCTGCCCGGCGGCGTACTCCTCGTCGAGTCGGGGGATCACCAGCAGCGGGTCGCCGGCGCGGGGCATCCAGAGGTAGACCGGCCGTTCGGTGGCGATGTAGAAGAACCCGGACAGGAACGCCACGTCGGCGGGGGAGGTGGCCAGGAACCCGTCGAGGCCGCGTACGTCGAGCGCGTCGGCGAGCCGGGCCCGGACGGACGAGTAGAAACTGTCGGGCAGACGCACGGGTCAGCCTCCGTTCCGGCGGGGGTCTCGGATGTCGTTGAACCGCATGCCGGCGACCGTCGCGGCGAGCACCAGCAGCAGGATGGCCAGCGACGGGAAGAGGGTCTGCCACCAGGCGATGGCCACCACCCCGCTGCGCTGGGCATTGAGCAGGATCCGCCCCCACGACCAGGCGTCCGGGTCACCGAGGCCGAGGAAGCTCAGCCCGGCCTCGGAGATGACCGCCCGGGACGCGGTGAGCAGCACGCTGACCACGATCAGCGGGACCACCGCCGGCAGGATCTCCCGGGTGACGATCCGCCATCCGCTGGCGCCGAGTACCCGGGCACCGTCGATGTACGGCATCGCGCTGACCACCAGCCCCTGCGAGCGGATCAGCCGGGCCACCTCGGGCCAGGCGAAGACGCCGATGATCAGCGTCAGCGTCCAGACGCTCGGGTTGACGATCGCGGCCAGCATGATCATCAGGGGCAGCGTGGGCAGTGCCAGCATCACGTCGGTGACGACCGTGCCGACCGCGTCGACCCGGCGGAAGTAGGCCGAGGCGAGCCCGATCGCCGTACCCAGCACGATGGCGATCAGCGAGGCCGCCACCCCGATCAGCAGGCTGGTCCTGGTG
Source organism: Plantactinospora sp. ZYX-F-223 (assembly GCF_039649625.1). Taxonomy (NCBI): domain Bacteria; kingdom Bacillati; phylum Actinomycetota; class Actinomycetes; order Micromonosporales; family Micromonosporaceae; genus Plantactinospora; species Plantactinospora sp. ZYX-F-223. The sequence goes on from NZ_JBDJAV010000006.1 coordinate 34,746, forward strand.
CCCCAGACCACCTGGGCGAAGATGTCCTGCCCGAGATCGTCGGTGCCGAACAGGTGCGCGCCGGACGGCGACCGCAGCACGTCCGGGCTGGTCCCGCCCGGTTCGTCGGCGATCAGCGGCGCGAAGGCCGCGAGCAGCACCATCACGACCAGCACCGCCGCGGCGAGCAGCCCGGACGGCTGCCGGAAGAACGTCCGCCAGGCCGACCGGGCGCCGATCGCCGGCTCCGCGGTCGGAGCGGTCGCCTCCGCCTCGGTCACCAGTGGCGCACTCATGGCTGTGCCTCTTTCGTTCGTGACTGCGGGGCTCGCAAACCCGGCTCTCCTCGCATTCCGCCGCGACCTGTGGAGGTTTCCGCTCCGCCGCGTCCCACCCGGGCGGCCCGGGAAACCTTCGGTCCCACCCGAGCCGCCCCGGAACGCTCGCTCCTTGGGCTCACAGCCGGATCCTGGGGTTGAGCACCGCGTAGAGCAGGTCGGTGAGCGCGTTGGCGACCACCACGGTGATGGCGAGCATGATGAACGCTCCTTGCAGGACGGGATAGTCGCGTTGTCCGACCGCCTCGTAGATCAGCCGGCCGACGCCGGGATAGGCGAAGACGGTCTCGGTCAGCACGGCGCCGCCGACCAGGGTGCCGAGTTGCAGCCCCATCAGGGTCAGCGCCGGCAGGATCGCGTTGCGCAGGCCGTGTTTCCACAGTCGGCGCCGGGCGGACAGGCCCCGCGCCCGGGCCGCCCGGATGTAGTCCTCGCCGAGTACGTCGATCAGGTTGGTCCGCAGGGTCAGCGCGTACGGGCCGAGCTGCACCAGCACCAGCGACGCGACCGGCAGCACCAGGTGGTGCGCCAGGCTCAGGTACGCCGCCACGCCCCGGGTGTCCGGGTCGATCGCCCCGCCGATCGGAAACCAGCCGAGCCGGGCGCCGAGCCAGACCAGCAGCAGCATCGCCACGCTGGGCACGAAGAGGGCGTGCCCGGCGATGCCGAAGCCCTGGAGCAGCTTGTCCGGCCAGCGGCCCCGGTGCGCCGCCGCGGACACCCCGATCGGGATGCCGACGGCGATGGTGAGCAGGAACGCCACCCCGGCCAGCAGCAGGGTCCAGGGCAGCCGGTCGAGCAGGATGTCGGCGACTGGCTGGATCTGCCGGAACGAGATGCCGAAGTTGCCGTGCAGCAGTTCGCGCAGGTACGAGACGTACTGTTCCAGCAGCGGCCGGTCCAGCCCGTACGTCTCGAGCAGCGCCGCCCGCATCTCCGGCGTCATGTCCCCCTCGACCATCAGGGTCGTGGGGTCCCCCGGCAGCAACCGGAGCAGGAAGAACGTCGCGGTGATCGCTATCCAGACGGTCAGTACGGCCTTCAGCGCCCGGTTGAGCACGAAGCGTGCCACGTGGGGGACCCCTCCCTTCTACCTCGTCGCGCCGGTCAGCCGACCGGCTTGACCTGGGCCAGCGAGTACGCGGTGACCATGCCGAGCAGGTCGGACGGCGAGGCCACGAAGCCGGTGAACTTGCTGGCGTTGTAGGCGAACTGGAAGTTCTCCACGTAGAGCGGCGTCAGGTACGCCTGCTCGTGCACCACCTTGTCGATGTTCTTGATCTTCGTGGCGAACGCCGCCGGATCGGTGGTGGCCGCCGCGTCGTTGATGAGCTGGTCCATCTCCGGCGACTTGAGCAGGTTGTAGTTGATCCCGCCCGGGTTGCTGGAGAGGTAGGTGCTGCGGAGCTGGTCCATCGGGTTGTCGAAGACACCCCACTGGGACGCGTCGATGTCGTACTCGCCGTCCTTGGTACGGGAGAGGAAGGTGTTCCGCTCCACGCACTCGTTGGTCAGCTTGATGCCGGCCTTCGCCGCGCTCTCCCGGAAGAGCTGCACCACCCGGGTGAGGTTGGCGTTCGACTGGTCGCAGGCGACGCCGAGGTCCAGTCCGTCGAAGAGGCCGTCACCGTTGCCGTCGGAGTAACCGGCCGCGGCCAGCTTGGCCTTCGCCCCGGCCGGGTCGAACGGGTACGGCTGGATCTCGGTGTTGTCGTAGTCGGCGAAGATCGGCGAGATCGGTCCGGACATCTCCTTGGCATCGCCCTGGAGCACCGACGAGATGATCGACTTGGTGTCCACCGCCATCGACAGCGCCTGCCGGACCTCCTGCTTGGCCAGGTCCTTGTTGTTCATGTTGTAGGTCAGGTGGGCGAAGCCGAGCGCACCGACCTTGGTCAGCTTGATCTTCGAGTCGTTGGCGAAGGTCTTCGCCGCGGACGCCGGCACCGGGGTGCCCATCAGGTCGATGTCGCCGTTGCGCAGCGCCAGCATCATCGTGTTGACGTCCGGGTAGAGCCGGAACTCGACCTTGCCGACCGCCGGCTTGCCACCGGGCGCCAGCGGGTACTTGTCGTTGCGCTTCAGCACGTACCGCTGGCCCTTGGTGGCGCTCTCCAGTACGAACGGCCCGGCGCCGACCCAGTTGGAGTCGTTGGCGAACTTCGACAGGTCACCGGCGGAGGAGAAGACGTGCTTCGGCACGATCGACATCCAGAACCCGACGCCCTCGGCGAACGGCGCGTACGGCTGGGAGAGGTGGAACTTCACCGTGGTCGGGTCGGGTGCCTCGATCGAGGTGACCCAGGTCAGCTTGGCGGCCACGTTGCCGAGCTTGTACTTCATGATCGATTCAGCGCTGAACTTGACGTCCTCGGCCACCACCGGCTTGCCGTCGGTCCAGGTGAAGTCGTCGCGCAGCCGGAAGACCGCGGTCTTGCCGCCGTTCTCGTAGCTGTACTCCTTGGCCAGCTCCGGTGCCTTCTTGGCGTTGGCGTCGATCCGCAGCAGGTGCGGGTACATCGCGTTGAGGATCCAGGAGTCGGTCTTGCTCAGCGACTGGAGCGGGTTGAAGTTCGACACGTCGGTGGTGGTGCCGATCCGCAGTACGTCGCCGCCGCCGGAGCTGTCCCCGGACGACGAGTTGCCCTCGTTGAGCCCGCACCCGGACAGGCCGAGCGCGGCCGCCGCGCCGAGCGTGACGGCGACCCGCCACCGCCGGGTACGGCCGGAAATTGTCCTGCTCACCAAACCTCCCGAAGAACGCGAATGATGTTGCCGCCGATGACCTTGGCGATCTCGTCGTCGGAGTAACCGTGCGTGACCAGCCAGCCGACGATGTTGCTGAAGCACTCGGCCGGGTTCTCCAGGCCGGAGACGTACGGCACCCGGGGGTGGTCGACGGCGCCGTGCGCCTTGCCGATCGCCAGGTGGCCGGTGAAGCTGTCGTGCAGCCCGACGTGGTCACCGAAGTTGGTGTCCGGGCCGAACGCCACGTGGTCGATGCCGACCAGTTCGACGCAGTAGACGAAGTGGTCCATCACCGACTCGATCGAGTGGTGCGGATGCGCCTGCGAGAGCGTGGTGTGCGGGGCGGCCTCGATGCCGATCACGCCGCCGCGCTCGGCGCAGGCCCGGATGACGTCGTCCGGCTTCATCCGAGGGGTGTTCCAGACCGCGCGGGCGCCGGCGTGGGTGATGAAGACCGGTACCCGGCTCGCCTCGATCACGTCCAGCGAGGTCTGGTCGCCGGAGTGCGAGACGTCGATGGCGATGCCGAGCTTGTTCATCCGGTCGACGGCGCGCCGGCCGAAGTGGGTCAGCCCGCCGTCCCGGTCCTCGGAGAGCCCCGAGCCGAGCATGTTGGCCTGGCTGTACGCGATGCCCATCTGGCGTACGCCGAAGCCGTACAGGATGTCGATCCGGTCCAGTTCGTTCTCGATCATCGTGGCCGCCTCCAGCCCGGCCACCAGGGCGAGCTGGCCGTTCCGCTTGGCGGTGAAGATCTCCTCCAGGGTGGTCGCCACGACCACGTAGTCCTGCTTGGCGATGTCGGCGAAGCGCAGCCCGATGTCGTAGATGACGTCGTCCCACTTCCAGGCGTGCTCGCTGGTCACGCAGCCGGTGCCGTTCATGAAGTTGTCGAACACCGCGGTCATGCCGGACCGGGCCAGGCCCTCGAAGCCGAAGGAGTTGCGCCCGGTCCGGTTGTAGTCCCGCAACTGCGTCACGTCGGCAGGCAGGATCTTCGGGTGCTCGTGCAGCGAGATCGCGGCGTGCTCGCGCAGCAGCCGGGCGACCCGGTCGGACTGCTCGTCAGTCAGGCCGAGGTCGTGCGCGGGCACCCGACCGAGTTGTGGGGCGAGGTCGAACACCTTGAAGTCGACCTGTGGGGTCAGATAGTCGAACGACCGGTATCCCGTATAGCGGGAAGCACGTTCCTGCACTAGTCAGCTCACCTCGGAACACTCAGAGGCATGAGGATGGAGGTCTGACCTCCTGCCTTTCCGGGACCGTACGTGAGATCACTGCGCATTGGGAAGATCTCGTGATCCGACCGTTATCTACCGGGTGTCGTTGGACGCTGCCGGAAACCCGCTGGTAACAAGGCTTGTCGTGTCGGAACAGGGGCGCGACGAGGGGTCCGCGCAGCCGGGTCGACTGCCCGGCGAGCGTGAAGATCGGTTTCCTGGAGGTCTGACCACTGCCGATCGGGGTGGGCCGACGGGCCACTCGGCCGACCGCTGGAGCTGACCCGGGCACCAGATTCTGGGACACGGGAGCGCCGGTGGCGGCGCCGCCGGGACCGGACCCACGCCCGCTCCGGCAGGCTGGTCAGTGGCTACGGCGGCGTCGGCCCGCCGCCGGGCGACGGCGGTACCCGGCGGGGGATGGCTGAAATCATCACTGTCCTGCCATTGCTGCCAGATCCCTGGGCCGGCCGGACCAGCAGGGCCGGGAGGCTGGCCGGCAGGGGAGCCCTACGTCCCTCCTTGCCAAAGCGGCAAGGATAGTTGCTCGAATCGCACTTCCTCGTCACCGTTGAGGCAAGAGCAACACGGCTGTTGCCACCGGCTTCTTTCGGACGACTTCCCCAGGAGCAGAGCGATGAGCGAGGCCCACGACCAGCATGGATCGCCGCACGCGGATGACTCCGCGTTCGGGCCGCAGTGGTGGGAGCGCCACTACCAGGAGCACACGGCGAAACACGGCTCGCCGAGTCCTCAGTTGGTGGCCGAGGTGAAGGGCCTTCCCGCCGGGTCGGCCCTCGACGCGGGCTGCGGACGCGGAGTCGACGCGCTCTGGCTTGCCCGGCAAGGCTGGCAGGTGACGGCGGTCGACGTCTCACCGACGGCCGTCAGCGACGCCAAGGACTTCGCGCACCACGAGCCGGACATCGCCGCACGCATCTCCTGGGTCGTGGCCGACCTGACGACCTGGCAACCGCCCCAGCAGTACGACCTGGTGGTCAGCCAGTACGTCCACCCCGCCATTCCCTTCGGTGAGTTCGTTGCCCGGCTGGCCCAGGCTGTCGCCTCCGACGGCACGCTTCTCGTCGTCGGCCACGATCATGCCGATGAGCACTCGGCGGCCCATGCTCCGGACAGGGCGTCGATCGGTCTGGACGCCGTCACCGGCTCCCTGACCAGAAAGCTGTGGGAGGTCGACGTGGCGGAGTCGCGGACACGTTACGTCGGGCACGGTTCGACCCGGATGAGCATGCGTGACCTGGTGGTCAGGGCCCATCGCAAGCCGATGTGAGGGCGCTTCCGCCCGAAGCGACCGCTCGGGCCGACCCATGGTGCCAGTTCCGAGCCACCTGAGGACTGCGACCCGACTCGGCGCAACGACGCGGCGTGCCGGGTCGAGCCGTGCCGGCTCCGCTGCTCAGGGCTGTCCGCCGGCAGCGCTGGGCACTAGTCGGTGGGCAGCGGCTCGTCGTCCGGCGGGCGAAGCGCCGAGACCGGGCGCTCCGGATCCGTGGCGACCAGGCTGAGCAGAAGCGCGAGGTCGGTGACCAGGCTCTCGACCGTCTCCGGCGCGAAATGGCGCAGGTCGTACCTGGCGTGCAGCCCGAGCCGCTCGCCAGGCACGACGAGCAGGTTGAACGGGTGGTGCGACGCCGACCACCGGCCGTCGAAGCGTACGGAGAGAGTCGACGCGTCGGCCGTACCGGTGAACAGGTCGTTGTCCATCGGGTACGTCTCGAAGTCGAGCACGGTCTCGAACAGCGGCACCCCGGCGGGCAGCCCGGCCCAGGACCGGACCAGTGCCGGCGGCACGTGGTCGAACGGGCGGGCCAGTGCCTGGCGTGCCTGCAACCCGCGCAGCCACACCCCGACCGGCTGGTCGGGCCGGATCCGGACCCGGACCGGCACGGTGGTGGTCAGCGGGCCGACCAGGGCCTCCGCCGCCGTCCCGGCCGCCCGGCCAGCGACCGTCGAACCGATGACGATGTCGCCGGTGCCGGCACGGGCGGACAGCAGCCTCGCCCAGCAGCCCTGGATCACCGTTCCCAGTGCGATCCGCTGCTGACCGATGGCCTCGTGCAGCAGGTAGGTGTCCTCGCTGGTCAGTTCGAGGGAGTATTCGTCGAACGCGTCCGCCGGCTCTCCCCGCCAGTCCGGCGGATCGCTCTGGAGTGGACCGCACGCGGGCCGGTCGGACAACTCCGCGCGCCAGAAATCCTCCGCCTCGGCAAGGTCGCGGGCGGCGGCCCAGGCGATGTGGTTCCGGAACGGCGCCGGAGCCGGCAGCGGGGCGTCCCGGCCCTCGATCGCCGCCCGGTAAGCGGTCAGCACCTCGCGGAGCAGGATCGGCAGGCTCCAGCCGTCGACGACCAGGTGGTGGGCCGTCCAGACCAGCAGGTGCTCGGTCTCGGAGACGCGGAGCAGGGCGAACCGGGACAGCGGCGGGTCGTCCAGGGTGAAACCCCGGACCCGGTCGGCGGCGAGGAACTCGGCGAGGCCGCGCCGGCGCTGGCAGGCCCGGATCGTCCGTAGGTCGTCGAGGTGCCATTCGGGTGCCGGCGGCTCGGCCACGACCACCTGGACGGGCTCCTCGGCCCCGTGCCGGACGAAGCCCGTGCGCAGCACCTCGTAGCGGGCGATCACCTGGTGCCAGGCCCGCTGGAACTCGGCGACCCGCAGCCGGCCACGGATGACGAGCCGTACCTGTTCGAGGTCGCGCGCCGGATCCACCTCGTCGGAGGCCGGGTGGAGTATGCCGCGCTGGACCGGCGAGAGGGGGTAGCCGTCCCGTACGTCGACCGAACTGGTCATCCCGTCACCTCCTGAGGCCGGGTGGACGCGGCCGGAGACCCCGGGACGACCACCGGGCCTGGCGCGGCCTGCACCCGCGACGCGAGAAGAACTGAGCGGCTCATGTGGGCAGTGACAACTCCCTGTTCGCGCACCTGCCGGTACAAGGGACGACAGCGCACGGAAACATGGAGATCCATGATTCGACGCCGAGTGTCGCCGACGTTACCAGGGGTGGTGCGGCGCTGTCTCCCCGCCGCGCGTGCGATCGGATCCGGGGCCTTTTCGGCGAAATTGTGCCTGCTCGTCGTTCCGCTCTGCGGAACGGTGCTCGCCTTGATCATCGCGTCAATCCGTTCGGTGAGCCTCGGGCACACCACACTCCCGCCGAATCCGGACGGCTGCGCTATCCCGCCTGCTCCGACGGGCCGGCAAGGTACTCGCGCCAGGTGATCCGCCCCCGGTTGCCGGTCGAGGGCACCAGCGCACCCGCCCGGAAGGCGCGGCCGAGCCGGCCCGGCACCGGCAGCCGGAGCATCCGACGCCGGATCCGCCGCGCCGCCAGCCATTCCCGGACGAGCGTGCCGCCGTCCAGTTCCGCCGGCCCGCCGAACTCCTCGGTCGCCCCGGCGGGTGCGGCGGTGACCCGCCAGCGCAGGTGCGCGGCGACGTCGGCGACGTCGACCGGCTGCGCCGTGATTCCCGGATCGACGGGCAGCACCGGCAGCCAGGCCAGCCGGGACAGCGCCTCGGCCAGGAACCCGTGGAACTGGGTGACCCGGAGCGCTGTCCACGGCACCGGGCCGGCCGCGACCGCCGCCTCCGCCTCGATCTTGATCCGGAAGTACGGCCACGGCACACGGTCGGCGCCGACGATCGACAGGTACACCAGGTGCCGCACCCCGGCCCGGGCGGCGGCCTCGACCAGCCGGCGCGTGCCGGCCGCGTCGACCTGGCGGGTGTAGCTGCCCTGGTAGGGCGCGGCGGCAAGGTGGACGACCGTGTCGACCCCGTCGACCGCGGCCGGTAGCCCGTCCCCGGTGACCAGGTCGAGCCGGACCCGGCGCACCTCGCCGCCGGCCGGCCGGTCCGATCGGTCATGGCGGGATCCTCCGGGAAGCGAGCCGGGTTTCCCGGTCGGCGCCGGCGCCCGGCCGGCGGCCCGTACGGCGTGCCCGGCCCCGGCCAGTTCCGGGGTGAGTACCCGGCCCAGCCGCCCGGTCGCCCCGGTGATCAGGATTTCCATGGATGTCTCCGCAGGTCGTCGGATCGGGCCGACCCTGACCGACGGTCGGCGGGCGGGCCACGGTGGCGTCGCGGAAAGGACGGGCGACCACCCGTCGTTGTGACCGCGCCTCGGGCCCGCGCCACGTCAACGGCGGTGGGGAACGGGCGACCGTCGCCGTCCCGCTCGTCCCACCTTCCCCCACCCGTCACGTGGCGGGTGCGGGAGGATGTCGACACGCCGACACGACATCTTGGGGTATGACTTTCGGGCCGTCCCTATATATGGTGTTGATCGTAGCTGGTTCGGCCGCCGCCCGGCGGTCGAGGCAAGAGGGAACCCGGTGGGAGTCCGGGACTGCCCCGCAGCGGTGAGTGGGAACGACCGCCGTCATCACGCACTGGGTCGTCCGGCCGGAAACCGGACCGCCTGGGAAGCGACGGCCAGTAGGCGAACCCGGGTACGCCCGCGGCCGGCCCACGAGTCCGAAGACCTGCCAGCGCGCCGCGTACGAGCCCGTACGCGGCGGTCCGAGGCCGCGCGGGACGGCCGACGCCACCGACGTACGCCAGCGCGTGCCCGTCGGCGTCTCCGCGCGGGCTCCTCCACCGGAGGAGTCGAGTGCGCGAGGAGAGAGTTGTGACGGTCACCGAGGCCACGCCGAACGGGGCAGCGCCGGGAGACGCCGAGCGGTCGACGATGTCGGGAACCGCCGGTCACCGTGCCGGCCGGGACGCCGGACCGCCGCGGGTCCGGGACCGCGACGGCGGCACCGCGCCGGCCGACGTCGCCACGATCGCCCGCGCGCTGCGGCACGAGGCCGACGACCTCCCCGACGTCGACCCGGTACGGGCGGCGACCCGGGCGGTCAACGGCCTGCCCGACGGGGCGACCGCCGCCGAACTGCACCGGCTCTGCGTGCAGACCGCCGCCGACCTGATCGGGGAGGAGCCCCAGTACTCCCGGTTGGCTGCCCGGCTGCTCGCCGGTTACCTCGATCAGGAGGTCCGGGGGCAGGGCGTCGGCTCGTTCAGCGAGTCGATCCGACTCGGGCACCGGCACGGCCTGATCGGCGACGAGACGGCCGAGTTCGTCCGGGCGCACGCCGACGAGCTGGACGGCGCCGTCGACCCGGCCGCCGACCGGCGCTTCGAGTACTTCGGGCTGCGGACGGTCTACGACCGGTACCTGCTGCGGCATCCGGTGGACCGGCTGGTGCTGGAGACCCCGCAGTACTGGCTGCTTCGGGTCGCCTGCGGGCTGTCCCGTACCCCGGACGAGGCGATCGGCTTCTACCGGCTGATGGCCTCGCTGGCCTACCTGCCCAGCTCACCGACGCTGTTCAACTCGGGCACCCGGCACACCCAGATGTCCTCCTGCTATCTGGTCGACTCGCCCCGGGACGAACTGGACTCGATCTACGACCGGTACGCGCAGGTGGCGCGGCTGTCCAAGTTCGCCGGCGGGATCGGCATCGCCTGGTCCCGGGTCCGCTCCCGGGGCGCGTTGATCAGGGGCACCAACGGTGCGTCCAACGGGATCGTCCCGTTCCTGCGTACCCTCGACTCGTCGGTCGCGGCGGTCAACCAGGGCGGTCGGCGCAAGGGCGCGGCCTGCGTCTATCTCGAACCGTGGCACCCGGACGTCGAGGAGTTCCTGCAACTGCGGGACAACACCGGCGAGGAGGCCCGGCGGACCCACAACCTGAACCTGGCCAACTGGATCCCCGACGAGTTCATGCGGCGGGTCGAGGCGGACGGGACGTGGTCGCTGTTCGACCCGGACGAGGTGCCGGAGCTGCCCGACCTGTGGGGTGCGGAGTTCGACGCGGCGTACCGGGCCGCCGAGGAGCAGGGCCGCTACGTCCGCCAGGTCCGGGCCCGTGACCTCTACGGCCGGATGATGCGCACGCTGGCCCAGACCGGCAACGGCTGGATGACCTTCAAGGACACCTCGAACCGGCTGTGCAACCAGACCGCCGAGTCGGGCAACGTGGTGCACCTCTCCAACCTCTGCACCGAGATCCTCGAGGTCTCCAGCGACACCGAGACCGCCGTCTGCAACCTGGGTTCGGTCAACCTGGCCGCACACCTGGCCGCCGGCCCGGCCGACCCGGGCGGCGCAGCCGCCGCACCGGACGGGATCGACTGGGTACGGCTGCGGGAGACCGTCCGGACCGCGGTGACCTTCCTGGACCGGGTGATCGACATCAACTACTACCCGAGCCGGGAGGCGGCGGCGAGCAATCCGCGCTGGCGACCGGTCGGGCTCGGGGTGATGGGGTTGCAGGACGTCTTCTTCGCGCTGCGGCTGCCGTTCGACTCGCCGGCCGCGAAGGAGCTCTCCACCCGGATCGCCGAGGAGATCTACCTGACCGCGCTGGAGACCTCGGCCGGGCTGGCCGAGCGGTTCGGCGCCCATCCGGCGTACCCGCAGACCCGGGCGGCGGCGGGGCAGCTCCAACCCGACCTGCACGGAGTGGCCGGCCGCCAGACCGCGCGCTGGGCCGCGCTGCGCGACCGGATCTCGGCGTACGGGCTGCGCAACTCGCTGCTGGTCGCGATCGCCCCGACGGCCACCATCGCGTCGATCGCCGGCTGCTACGAGTGCATCGAGCCGCAGGTCTCCAACCTGTTCAAGCGGGAGACGCTGAGCGGGGAGTTCCTCCAGGTCAACACCGCCCTGGTGGCGGAGCTGAAGGCACGCGGGCTGTGGACGGAGCGGATCCGGACCGCGATCAAGCGGGCGGACGGCTCGGTGCAGGGCATCGAGGAGCTGCCGGCGCAGGTGCGCGAGTTGTTCCGTACCGCCTGGGAGCTGCCGCAGCGGGCGCTGATCGACCTGGCCGCCGCCCGGGCACCCTACGTCGACCAGTCCCAGTCGCTGAACCTCTTCATGGCCGCGCCCGACATCGGCCGGCTCAGCTCGATGTACCTGTACGCCTGGAAGTCCGGGCTGAAGACGACCTACTACCTGCGCTCCCGCCCGGCCACCCGGATCCAGCAGGCGACGGTCGCGGTGCCGCAGGGTTCCCGACCCGCGCTCGCCGCGGTGACGCTGCCCGGCGCGGACTCCCCGGACGCGGCGTCGGCCTGCTCGCTGGAGAACCCGGAGTCCTGCGAGGCCTGCCAGTGACCTCCGCCGCCACCCCGACGACCGACCCCGCCACCACCGACCCCGCCACCACCGACCGATGCCCCAGCGACCGTGAGGGACCCATGCTGCTCGACCCCGGAATGGACCTGACCCTGCGCCCGATGCGCTACCCGCACTTCTTCGACCGGTTCCGGGACGCGATCAGGAACACCTGGACCGTCGAGGAGGTGGACCTGCACGCCGACCTGGCCGACCTGGACCGGCTCTCCCCGGCCGAGCGGCACCTGGTCAGCCGGCTGGTGGCGTTCTTCGCCACCGGCGACACGATCGTGGCCAACAACCTGGTGCTCAACCTCTACCAGCACGTCAACTCGCCGGAGGGCCGGCTCTACCTGTCCCGCCAACTCTTCGAGGAGGCGGTGCACGTGCAGTTCTACCTCAACCTGCTCGACACGTACGTGCCGGACGACGAGGAGCGGTTCGCCGCCTTCGCCGCGATCGGGAACATCCCGTCGATCCGCCGGAAGGCCGAGTTCTGCTTCAGGTGGATCGACTCGGTCTTCGAGCTGCGTGCGCTGAAGACCCGTGACGACCGCCGGGCCTTCCTGCTCAACCTGATCTGCTTCGCCGCCTGCATCGAGGGGCTGTTCTTCTACGGGGCGTTCGCGTACGTCTACTTTCTCCGCTCCCGGGGGCTGCTGCTCGGGCTCGCCTCCGGCACCAACTGGGTGTTCCGGGACGAGTCGATGCACATGGCCTTCGCCTTCGACGTCGTCGAGACCGTACGCGGGGAGGAGCCGGACCTCTTCGACGACGAGCTGCGCGGACAGGTCCGCGAGATGCTCGCCGAGGCGGTCGAGTGCGAGGTGCAGTTCGCCGAGGACCTGCTCGAACACGGAGTCTCCGGACTCTCCCTGCCGGACATGCGGGAGTATCTCCAGTACGTCGCGGACCGCCGGTTGGCCCAGCTCGATATCGAGCCGCTGTACGGGTCGGCGAACCCGTTCGCCTTCATGGAGTTGCAGGACGTGCAGGAGCTGTCCAACTTCTTCGAGCGGCGGGTCTCGGCGTACCAGGTGGGGGTGACCGGCACGGTACGGTTCGACGACGACTTCTGACCCGCCACATTGCGCGCGCGGCGTGCCGGTCGGCCGCCGCGCGCGTACCGGTCCGGCGGACCGCGCGGCCACCGGTAGCCTGGCCGGGTGACCGGAGCGCCGCAGACGGAAGACCGAGCCCCCCTCTCCGCCGCCTCGCTGTTCGACGCGCGGTTCATCGCCGACCCCTATCCCGGGTTCGCCGCCCTGCGCACGGCCGCCCCGGTGCACCGGCTCACCCTGCCGGACGGCGCGAACGTCTGGCTGGTGACCCGCTACGCCGACGTCCGCGCCGGGCTCGCCGACTCGCGGCTGTCGCTGGACAAGGCGAACTCCACCGACGGGTGGAAGGGTTTCTCGCTGCCGCCGGCGCTGGACGCCAACCTGCTGAACATGGATCCGCCGGACCACACCCGGATCCGCCGGTTGGTCCGGCACGCCTTCGGGCCACAGCGGATCGCCCGGCTGCGGCCGAAGATCGAGGCGGCGGCCGAGCGGCTGCTGGACCGGATCGCCCCGGCCGGGCGGGCGGACCTGGTCGCCGAGTACGCCGGTCCGCTGCCGGTCACCGTCATCTCCGACCTGCTGGGGGTGCCGGAGGCGGACCGGGCCGCGCTGCGCGGCTGGACCGACGTGATGCTCGCCCCGCCGACCGACGATCCCCGCTCGGCTGGCCGGGCGGTCCTGGCGATCCAGGACTTCCTGGTCCGGCTCCTCGCCGACAAGCGACGGAACCCCGGCGACGACCTGCTCACCGCGATGATCGCGGCCCGGGACACCGGTGCGGACGACGCCGCTCGTGGCGTCGACGGTGCCGCTTCGGGCGCGCCGGATGGCCCCGGCCCGACGGCCGGCGGCGGCGCCGCGGACCCGGGCCGGCACAGCGGCGCCGACCGGTTGAGCGAGGACGAGCTGACCTCGCTCGCCTTCCTGGTGCTCTTCGCCGGCTACGAGAATTCCGTGCACGTGATCGGTACCGGCCTGCTCGCCCTGCTGCGCAACCCGGAGCAGTTGGCGCTGGTGCGTGCCGGTGCCGAGCCGTCGCCGGCCGCCGTCGAGGAACTGCTCCGCTATGAGCCGCCGGGCACGGTCGCGTTGCGCCGCTTCGCGGTCACCGATCTCACGATCGGCGGGGTCACGATCCCGGCCGGGGCCACGGTGCTGCTCTGCGTCGCCGCCGCGAACCGGGATCCCGAGCGATTCGCCGATCCGGACGCGCTCGACCTGGAGCGGCCGGACAACGCCCACCTGACGCTCGGGCACGGCATCCATTACTGCGTCGGTGCGCCGCTGGCCCGGCTGGAGGCGCAGATCGCGATCGGGACGGTCCTGCGCCGGTTTCCGAAGCTGGCCCTGGCGGTCGACCCGGCCGAACTGGCCTGGCGGCCGTCGTTCCGGACCCGAGGGCTGAGCAGCCTGCCGGTCACCTTCTGAGCGGCGCTCACCGGCCGGGCCGCCGGCGGCGGTCATGCTCGGCCCGGGTCCCGAGCGGTTCGAGGGCGGGACCGGGCGCCGCGCCCCACTCGTGGCGGACGGCGCCGCGTGTCATGCGTAGCCGACGGCGCCGCGCGTCACTCCTAGCCGACGGCACCCCGCGTCACTCGTAGCGGACCAGGTCGGCGGCCCGGGTCCGGGCCAGCGGGCCGGCGGCCAGGACGCCGGCGAACGCGCCGGCCAGGGTGGTCGCCGGCACGGTCGCGGCGAGCAGCATGGCGGAGGGGAGTTCGGCGAGACCGGGACCGGCGCCGATGCCGACCAGCACCTGGTCGGTGAGCAGCCGAAACACCAGTAGACCGATCGGCAGGCCGGCGAGCGCGGCGGCGAGGCCGAGCGCGGCACCGCCGGTCGCGGACTGGGCGAGGGTCTGCCGGACGGTGAACCCGACCGCGCGGAGCACTCCGAGGGTACGCGCCCGCTCCCGGGCACCGGTCAGCAGCGCGGCGGCCAGGTTGGCCAGGCTGACCGCCAGGACGAGGGCGGCCAGCAGGCGCATCGCCACGGTGTACGTACCGAGGTCGTCGGGGTCGGACGTCCGGGCGTGCACCGTGACGCCGGGGCCGAGTCGGTCCCGCAGCGCGGCGGCCAGCGCCTCCGGCGTACCGGCCGGGCCGGCCGAGACCAGGTACGCGTCCGGCGGTACCCCCGGCAGCATCTCGGCCCGGTACATCAGCAGTTCCCCGGTGTCCTCGGTCTCGCTGTACCAGCCCACGACGGTCAGCCGCAACGGGGTGTCACCGGCCCTGACCTCGATCGTGTCGCCGACCTGGAGTCCGAACCGGCGCAGCAGGCCGTACCCGGCGATCGCCTCGCCGGGTGCCCGCAGCGGCCTGCCCTCCCGGACCAGGAACCTGGCGTCGGCCGGATCCCCACCGATCGCGCGGGACAGGAACGTCTGGTCGCCGAGGGTGGTCCGCCGGTCGAGCTGGCTGTACCAGCCGGCGGCGTCCGGGGTACCGGCCAGCGCGGCGGTCAGGGTGGCCGGGTCCGTGCCGTCCGCCACCACGACGGCGTCGTAGGGGTCACCGGTCCGGGCCGGCTCGGCGATCAACCGGTCCACGGTGGCGGTGAAGCCGACCCCGACGACGACCGCCGCCACGGCGACCGCCAGGGCGGCGGCGGTCAGCGCCGAGCGCCCGGGACGGGTGAGTACGGCACCGAGACCGTACCGGCAGGCGGGGCCGAGCCGGAGCCGGTCGAGCATCCGGGTGACCCGGGCCGGGATCGCGCCGCGCGGCGGGGCGTTGCTCAGCACCTCGGAGACCGGTTGCCGGACCGCCCGCCAGGCCGGCAGTACGGTGGCCGCGGCGAGCACCGTGCCGACCAGCAGGGCGGAGCCGAGCAGCGACAGCGGCGCGATCCGCAGGCCCGGCCGGCCGAGCGCGCCACCGAGGCCGAGCTGGAGGAACGGGGCGAGCAGGGTGCCGGCCACCCAGCCGGCGAGTACGCCCGCCGCGCCGAGCAGCAGCGCCTCGGTGAGCAGACCGATGATCACCTGCCGGGTGGTGTAGCCGATCGACTGGAGCAGCGCGATCTCCCGCCGCCGGGCCATCAGCCGGGCGGTGGCGGTACCGGCGACCACGAACGCGGCGGCGAGCAGGACGAAGATGCCGAAGCCGGCCAGCGAGGCGCCGAAGATCCGGTCCCCGACGAGGATGTCCTCCCTGGTGTCCGGCCACGGCTGGACTCCCTCGACGCCGTTGCGGGTGCCGACCCGGGCGGCCACCGCGTCAGCCTGGCCGGGGTCGACCAGCCGGGCGACCAGCAGCGCGGTCCGCCCACCCGCCGTCGATCGACCGGTCCCGGGCGACCCGGCCGGATCACCGGCGCCCGGCGGGTCCGGGTTCGGAGCGGCACTCGGCGGGATCGGGTTCGGGCCGGCGCCCGGCGGCAGGGGATCACCGGCGCCCGTCGGTGTCGGGCCGGTCGTCGTGGTCGGACCGGCGGTCGGCTGCGGGGTGAGCGTGGCCAGGGTGGCCGGATCGACGAAGAGCCGGATCGGGTCACAGTCCGGATAGAAGCAGTCCGTCAGGTCGACCGCGGTGCCGACCACGGTCAGGGTCGCGGGCCGACCGCCGACGGTCAGCCGGACGCGGTCACCCGCGCGGATGCCGGCCTCGGTCGCGGCGGCCTGGTCGAAGACCACCTCCCCGGCTACGCCGGCCGCCGGCCACGCGCCGGTACGCAGCAGCGGCCGGCCCACCGGAGACGTACCGGTGACCAGGGTGGTGATCCGGGCGTCGACCGAGTCCCGGCCGAGCGCGACCGCCGCGTCGAGGTACGGGCTCACCGGGGAGGTCACCGCGAACGCCGGGTCCAGGCGTACCGCCTCCAGCGCCTCCGGCGTGCCGTAGACGACCAGGTCCGGGCGGCCGGCGTCGTGGTAGACCCGGTCCACCTCCGTACCGCCCTGATCCCGCACCGAGAGCCCGGCGACCACGCCGGTGGTGGCCAGCGCGGCGACCAGCGCGGTGGCGATCGCGGTGGCCCGGTTGCCGCCGCGCAGGCCGGAGCGGGCGAGCCGGAGGACGGCGGACACGGCTCAGCCCTCCAGGTTGATCAGGTTGCCGAACGCCGGCCGGCGGGCCGAGCCGGTCAGGTCCCGCTCGTCGGCGATCTGCCCGTCGAGCATGGTCACCACCCGGTCGGCGGCCGCCGCGACCCGGTGGTCGTGGGTGACCAGCACGATGCTCTGACCCTCCTCGTGGCGTCGGCGCAGCAGGTCGAGCACGGTCTCGGCGGCGGCCGAGTCCAGTGCCCCGGTCGGCTCGTCGGCCAGCAGCACGTCGGGGCGGTGCACCACGGCGCGGGCCAGGGCCACCCGCTGCTGCTGGCCGCCGGAGAGTTCGGCCGGCGCGGCGTCGGCGGCCTCGGCCACGCCCAGCTCGTCGAGGGCCTCCAGCACCCGGCGGCGCGCGTCCCGGCGGCCGACGCCCTGGAGCACGAGCGGCAGCTCCACGTTGCCGGCCACCGTCATCGTCGGCACCAGGTTGAGGAACTGGAAGACGAAGCCCACATGCCGGCGCCGCAGCATGGCCCGTTCGCTCTCCGAGCGGGTGTCCAACCGGTGGCCGGCCAGCCACACCTCGCCCCGGTCGGGGCGGTCGAGCCCGCCGAGCAGGTGCAGCAGGGTGGACTTGCCGCAGCCGCTCGGCCCGGTCACGGCGACCCAGTCGCCGGCCGCCACCTCGATCGAGACGTCCCGCAGGGCGGCCAGCTCCCGTACGCCGCCGTGGTAGGTGCGTACCAACCCGCGGGCGCGCAGCAGGGGGTCACTCATCGCCGTCTCCCTTCCAGGAGGTCTTGAGGTCGATCTGCGCGAGTTGCTGCTGGCACGCCTCCAGCCAGCGCAGCTCGGCCTGAAGGTGCAGCGCGGTCGCCTGCACCAGCAGGCCGCTGACGCTCGCGGCGGCGGTGCGGGCCGCCTGCCGGTCGAGTTCCCGGAGCGCCTCCAGGCAGCGCTGCCGGTGGTCGGTGATGACCGTCCGGGGATCCACGTCGGGCAGCAGTGGCGCGGCCAGCCGGGCGGCGACCAGCCGGAGCAGCACGTCCGGCTTGACCAGCGGGGGATCCGAGGGAGCGGAGAGCCACTCGTGCAGCGCCGCCGTGCCGGGTTCGGTGAGCCGGTAGACCTTGCGGTCGCGCCGGTCGCCGCCGGACTCGGTGGTGTGTGCGACCAGCCCGTCCCGTTCCAGCCGGCCCAGTGTCACGTAGATCTGGCCGATGTTGACCTCGCCGCCGGCGTCGGCGAACAGCTCGTCGTAGCGCCGACGCAGCTCGTAGCCGTGGGCCGGTCCGGCGGCGAGCAACCCGAGCACGACGTGTTTCATCCACCGACCTCCGATGCCTAGCCGCTAAAGTCTAACCGTTAGGCATTGATGGTCAAGTCAGGCCGCGCGGCGCCGACGTGTCTTCCTCGACCCCTACCCGCACCCGATCGGGCGTGCCGGCGTGGCCGGCCGGCGATAATTCCGGTCGACCCGGACGGACGAGGGCAGGGAGGCCGGATGACCGGGACCGATGCCGGGCCCCGACACCCCGGAGGTTCACCATCCGGACAGCCGCTGCCCGACTGCTGGTCGCCGGAGCGGGGTTGGATTCCAGGTCGATCCACGGGCGGAGCCGCGCCCAGCGGCACGGCACCGCCTCGACCGACGGGAGACGACATTGGCACGTACCCTTTCCGCGCTCGGCCTGGCCGGCGCGTTGCTGGCGACCGCCGTGGCGGTGCCGGCCAGCCAGGCCGTCGCGCACGACGACCGGTCGCGGCCGGTGGCCGGTGACCGCCCGCTGGTGATCGCGCACCGCGGCGCCAGCGGCTACCGTCCGGAGCACACCCTGGAGGCCTACCGGCTGGCGATCCGGATGGGCGTCGACTTCATCGAGCCCGACCTGGTCTCGACCCGGGACGGGGTGCTGGTGGCCCGGCACGAGAACGAGATCTCCGGCACCACCGACGTCGCCGCGCACCCCGAGTTCGCCGCCCGGAAGACCACCAAGACCATCGACGGAACCCCGGTGACCGGCTGGTTCACCGAGGACTTCACCCTGGCCGAGCTGAAGACGCTGCGGGCCAAGGAGCGGCTGCCGCAGGTGCGGGTGACCAACACCGCGTTCGACGGCCAGTTGCCGGTGCCGACCCTCCAGGAGGTCATCGACCTGGCCCGCAGCGAGAGCCGCCGGCTGGGCCGGACCATCGGCATCTACCCGGAGACCAAGCACCCCAGCTACTTCCAGTCGATCGGGCTGCCGCTGGAGGAGCCGCTGGTGCGGGTACTGCGGAAGAACGGCATGACCGACAAGAAGGATCCGGTGATCATCCAGTCCTTCGAGACCGCCAACCTCCGCAAGCTGAACAAGCTGACCGACGTACGGCTGGCCCAGTTGCTGGACGCGGCCGGCCGCCCGTACGACTTCACGGTGGCCGGTGACCCGCGTACCTATGCCGACCTGGTCAAGCCGGAGAACCTGCGCTGGATCGACAGCTACGCCGACGGCATCGGGACGAACAAGAACCTGCTGGTGCCCCGGGACTCCAGCGGCAAGCTGCTCGCCCCGACCACCGTGGTCCGGGACGCGCACCGGGCCGGCCTGGTGGTGCACGCCTGGACGTTCCGGGCGGAGAACCAGTTCCTGCCGACCGACTTCCGGATCGGCACCGACCCGAACGCCCGGGGCGACATCATCGCCGAGTACGAGCTCTTCTACGGACTCGGCCTGGACGGGGTGTTCAGCGACCACCCGGACACCGCCGTAGCGGCCCGGGCCGGGCTGGCCTGACCTGGCCTGACCGGAGGAGCGCCGCGAGCCGTACGGCGCCGGTGGGCGGCTGCCCCGGGGCGGGTCGTCGCCCACCGGTCCGTCGTTATGCCCGAGCGGAGGCCGGCGGTCGTGGTATGACTGCCGAGTGACGGGGCAGATCGGGACAAGGCGGACGGTCCGTGGCGGCCGATGACCGACGCGGACACCTCGGCGACTCCAGAAGCCAGGGGCGAGCCACCTTCCTGGAGCTCTTCCTCGATCTGGTGTACGTCTTCGCGCTCACCCGGCTCTCCCAGCGGCTGACCGACGACTTCACGGTCAGCCGCCGGACCCTGGCCTCCGAACTGGGACAGACCCTCCTCGTCCTACTCGCCCTCTGGCAGGTCTGGCTGCTCACCGCCTGGACGACGAGCCGGTTCGACCCCCGCCGGATCGAGATCCAGCTCGTGGTCATCGCCTCGATGTTCGGTGCCATGATCATGGCGGTGTCGTTGCCGCAGGCCTTCGGGGAGCGCGGCGTGATCTTCGCCAGCACCTACGTCGCGGTCCAGATGAGTCGCCCGCTCCTTCTGCTGATGGCGCTGCGCGGGCATCCCCGCAACGCGGAGTCGATCCGGGTCCTCTGCTGGACGACGATCGCCTCGGTGGGCTGGATCGCCGGGGCGCTCAGTGGCGGCACAGGCCGGGGGATCCTCTGGACGGCGGCCGTGGTCGTGGAGTTCCTCGGCGCCGCACTGCGCTGGCGGACGCCGGGCGTGGGCCCCAGCAACGCCGGCAACTGGGTCGTCAGCGCGGAGCACCTGGCCGAGCGCTACCAGCAGGTGCTGCTCATCGCGCTCGGCGAGGCGATCCTGGTCAGCGGCTTCGTGCTCAGCCCCGTCGGCTTCGCGGTCGAACGTACCGCGGTCTTCGTGGCGACCTTCGTCACCACCGTGCTGTTCTGGCGGATCTACTTCTACCGACCCGGGCCCGCGCTAGCCGAGGCAATCCGCCAGAGCCGTAACCAGCTCCGGTTCACCCGGGTCACCGGATACACCCACCTGGTCATGGTCTGCGGGATCGTCGCCACCGCGGTCGGCTACGGCCTGCTCATCAACGATCCGTACGCCGAGCACGACATGGCCTGGATCGGGACCATCTTCGGCGGTCCGGTGCTTTTCCTCGCCGGGCGGATGTGGGACGAGCGCGAGGCACACCGGAAGGTCTCGGTGACCCGCTGGTACGCCCTGCTGGCGTTCGCCCTGCTCACCCCGGTCGCCCTGGTACTGCCCCTGCTCGCCGCGCCGTTCCTCGCCACCGCGGTCATGGCCGGGGTCGTGGTCGCCGACGCGCTGCGCGACCCGGGGCAGTTCGCGATCGAGCCGAATCCTCCGCTCTGACCATGAGCGCCCCAGGAAAAGCTCGGGAGAAAGTCCAGGAGAAGTTCAGGAGAGTCCAGGAGAAGCCCAGGAGAAGGAGTCGACCATGGCGGACGAGGCACCCGACTACTTCCGGCCCGGGGCCGGGGCGGTGCTCACCACCCTGCTGATCGTCCGGGACGTCGACCGGTCCCGGGAGTACTACCAGCGGGTGCTCGCCGCCACCTGCGTGCGGGAGCGCGACCCCTGCGTCCTGCGGTTCCACAACAGCTACCTGGTGCTCAACACCGAGGGCGGCCCGACCGACGACAAGCCGACGGTCAACGCGCAGGCCCCGGCCGACTCGAACACGCTCGGCTGCGCGATGAACATCCGGGTGACGGACGTCCGGCAGGTCTACGCCGAGTGGTCGTCCCGGGGTGGCGAGTTCCTCACCGAGCCGAAGGACCACGGCGCCGAGATCCGCTGCTACCTGCGGGACCCGGACGGCTACCTGATCGAGGTCGGCCAGGGCACCGGCATCCTGGCCGAACAGGACTCGGCTTCCCGCTGATCGAAGCCTCCCCGGCCCGGCGGGGTTCGGTGCCCCGCCGGTGCCGGAGGCGTCGCGGGGACGGTTCGGTGCCCCGCCGGTGCCGGATCCCGTCCGGGAGGTCGGCTCGCCATGCTCCGTCCGGTCCGCCGTCGCCGGCGGTGGTCGGAGATCTGTGATCAACGGTGGCGACGGCGGTCGACCGGAGCTGGCAGGATCGTCGTCAGTCGACGGACGGGAGGAACGATGCTGCTGCCGGCACTGGGTGGGGTGCTGCCGGACCGGCCGGACGCGGTCCGGGTCGACGGTGAGGCGGCCTCCTGGGAGGAACTCCGGACCGCCGCCGCCGGGGTCGCCGGCCGGCTGGTCGGAGCGCCGGCCGTCGCCGTGTACGCGACCGCGTCGCTCTCCGGGGTGATCGGGGTGCTCGGCGGGCTGATGGCCGGGGTACCGGTGGTGCCGGTGCCGGCCGACTCCGGGCCGGTGGAACTGGCGCACATCCTCACCGATTCCGGAGCAGCGCTGCTGCTGGCGGACACCCCGCCGCCGCACCCGGTGCCGGTGCCGGTCGAGCCGGTCCGCGCCGCCGGGTCGGCGCCGTCCGTCACGCTCCCGGAGCCATCGGGTACGGCCACCGCGCTGATTCTCTACACCAGCGGCACCACCGGGGCGCCCAAGGGGGTCCTGCTGGCCCGGGACGCGATCGCGCACGACCTGGACGCGCTGGCCGAGGCGTGGGCGTGGACCCCGGACGACACCCTGGCGCACGGGCTGCCGCTGTACCACGTACACGGGCTGGTCCTCGGCGTACTGGGGGCGTTGCGGGTCGGTTCCCGGCTGGTGCACACCGGCCGACCCCATCCCGACCGGTACGCGGCGGCCGGCGGGACGCTGCTGTTCGGCGTACCGACGGTGTGGTCGAGGATCGCGGACGATCCCGGATCGGCCCGGGCCCTGGGCGCCGCGCGGCTGCTGGTCTCCGGCAGTGCGCCGCTGCCGGAGCCGGTCTTCGCCCGACTGGCCGGGCTGACCGGGCACCGCCCGATCGAGCGGTACGGCATGACCGAGACCCTGATCACCGTCAGCACCCGGGTCGACGGCGACCGCCGGCCCGGACACGTCGGCCTGCCGCTGCGCGGCGTCGAGACCCGACTGGTCGACGACGCCGGTGCCGTGTTGCCGGCCGACGGGGAGAGCATCGGAGAGCTCCAGGTCCGCGGCGCCACCCTCTTCGCCGGCTATCTCGGGATGCCGGAGGCGACCCGGGCGTCGTACGCCCCGGACGGCTGGTTCCGCACCGGTGACGTCGCGACGGTGGGGCCGGACGGGCAGCACCGGATCGTCGGGCGGGCCAGCGTCGACCTGATCAAGAGCGGCGGATACCGGATCGGCGCCGGTGAGGTGGAGAACATGCTGCTCGCCCACCCCGGTGTCCGGGAGGCGGCGGTGGTCGGCGCCCCGCATCCGGACCTCGGCCAGGAGGTGGTGGCGTACGTCGTCGGTGACGGCGTGACCGCCCAGTCGTTGATCGACTTCGTCGCGTCCGGGCTGTCCCGGCACAAGCGGCCCCGCCGGGTGCACCTGGTCGACGCGCTGCCCCGCAACGCGATGGGCAAGGTGCAGAAGCGGCAGTTGCTCGCATAGGTGGTTGACGAGCTAACCAGGGGTGCCGCGGTCCGTGCTGGCGCGGTTGCGATCCCGCTCGCTGCCCGACCGGGTACCGCCGGCCGTGCCCGTCCACCCGGCCGCCTCGCCGACGCGTGATCCACTCGGTGGGTCCGGACCGGGCGCGGGTAGCGTGGTCGGGGGCACACCGCCGGGGAGGCGGTCGCCGGCCAGCCGGCGCGGGGTGCCATGGTGACGGCAGGCTCGTCGGGAGATCCGACGGCGTCGTAGCGGACCGGAGGAGCGCGCGTGCAGACCCGCACTGATCTCGTCGAGGACCTGATGGGGCGCTTCCCGCACATCCCGCGCGAGGCGGTCCTCAAGGAGGACCTGCTGCGCGGTGGCATGGCGTTCGACGACTCGGCGCTGACCGACAACGAGAACGGCGAGGTCAAGCCGAAGTCGTACTTCATCTTCTCCTTCGACCACCGGACCCTGCCCGAGCTGGGCTCGGCGGCGCTGCGCCGGCCGCCGGAGGAGATCGTCCTGACCGGCGGCCCGTACGAGCTGCGCCGCACGGTGGTGTCGGTGCGAGTCAACCCCGACTCGCCGTACCGGGTCAAGGACGGCGGCGACGGGGTGCTCCGGCTCTATCTCGACGACCGGCCGATCGCCGACGTCGGGCTGCCGCCGATGCCGGAGTACTACCGGCACACCCTCGCGGGCGGCAAGTCGGTGATGGAGGTCGCCCCGACCATCCAGTGGGGCTACCTGATCTACCTCACCGTCTTCCGGGTCTGCCAGTACTTCGGCGCCAAGGAGGAGTGCCAGTACTGCGACATCAACCACAACTGGCGCCAGCACAAGGCGGCCGGGCGGCCGTACACCGGGGTGAAGCCGGTGGACGAGGTGCTGGAGGCGATGGAGATCATCGATCGGCACGACACCCTCGGCGCCTCGAAGGCGTACACCCTGACCGGGGGTAGCGTCACCTCCAAGGTCGACGGGCTGGCCGAGGCCGACTTCTACGGCCGGTACGCGAAGGCGATCGAGGAACGGTTCCCCGGGCGGTGGATCGGCAAGGTCGTCGCCCAGGCCCTGCCAAAGGCCGACGTGCAGCGGTTCCACGACTACGGGATCCGGATCTACCACCCCAACTACGAGGTCTGGGACAAGCGGCTCTTCGAGCTCTACTGCCCGGGCAAGGAGCGGTACGTCGGTCGCGAGGAGTGGCACCGCCGGATCCTCGACTCCGCTGAGATCTTCGGGCCGCGCAACGTCATCCCGAACTTCGTGGCCGGGATCGAGATGGCCGAGCCGTTCGGCTTCACCACGGTGGACGAGGCGATCGAGTCGACCACCGAGGGGTTGCAGTTCTTCATGTCCCGGGGGATCACCCCCCGGTTCACCACCTGGTGCCCGGAGCCGACCACGCCGCTGGGCCGGACGAACCCGCAGGGCGCACCGCTGGAATACCACATCCGGCTGCTGGAGGCGTACCGGGCGACGATGGAGGCGAACGGGCTGAGCAGCCCGCCCGGGTACGGCCCGCCCGGCGCCGGCAACGCGGTCTTCTCGGTCAGCTCCTTCATGGACACCCTGCCGCCGAACTGACGTCCGCGGGCTGCCCCTCCGCCGAGCGGCGGCGCGGGCGGTCAGCTCGGACTCGGCCGGCCCGAGGCAGATGCGATGAGCCGAGGCAGCCGCCGCCGCATCTCGGCGTCGTCGCAGTCGAACGGTCCGGCCGACCGTCGGTCGACCCGCACCGGTACGACGACTCCGAAGCTTGCCGGGCTGTTGGATCATGTCATCGAGGCGTTCCCGGGGCGGGAGGAGCGGCATGGCGCAGGTGGACGGCGCGGACCGGCGTAACCGCCCTGCCGCCGACGGGCGAGCGCCGGACGACCGCCCGGGATGCCCGCCGAGCCCGCCGACGTCGCCGGACGGCCGTCTCCGGCCGGCGGATAACCTGGTGCCGTGACCACCGGTGGGGGATGGGCACCGGCTGGCGACGGGTGGCCCGATCCGGTCGTGCTGTCCAGGCCGAGGCTGATCAGGCGCCTCGACCAGCTCTCCACCCGCCGCGTCGTGGCCGTCGTCGCCAACGCGGGCGCCGGCAAGACGACCCTGCTGCGGGACTGGGCGGACCGACGGCGGAGCGCCTGGCACACCCTCGGTCCGGCCGATCGCGATCCGCAGCAGCTCTTCGCCGCCGTCGCGGCGGCGCTGCGCTCCGCCGGCATCCAGGTACCCGTCCCGAACATCCGGGACGACCCGTCGGTACTCGCCGGACTGCTCGTCGAGGCTCTGGCCGCCGCCGGCCCGGCTGCCACTGCGACCACCGGCCCGGCTGCCGGCACCACTGTCCGCCCGGCCGGGGGCAGCATGGCCGGTACGGCCGCGGCTGTCGAGACTGTCAGCGCCGGATCGGCTGCCGGCGCCGGCCCGGCCGGGTCCGTCGCCGGGGCGATCCGCCTGGTGCTCGACGACGCACACCTGCTGGACGGCGGCCCGAGCGCGAGCCTGCTGGCGGCGCTCGCCACCCGACTGCCCGCCGGCACGGTGCTGGTGGTCGCCGGACGGGGCCCGGTGCCGTTCCCGGCCGGCCCGCTGCGATCCGCCGGCCGGCTCGGCGAGGTCACCGCGGCGGACCTCGCACTCACCCCGGCCGAGGTACGCCGGATGCTGGCTGCCGCGGGCGCGGCGGGGCAACACCCGATCGTCCGGCGCAGCGCGCTCGACTGTGCCGACTCACCCGGGGTGGTCGCCGCGATCGCCGGCCTCGCCACCGAGTGCGGTGCGGGACGGGAACGCCGGGCCACCCGCCCCCGAGAGGTCGGGGCGCTGGCGCCGCCGGGACTGGGCGAGGTCTCCTCCACGCTCGACGAAGCCGACCTGGCCGCACTCTGGACACTGTCGGCGATCCGCCGGGCCGGTCCGCCCGGCCGGGGCGCCGGGGCGTACGACCGGGCGTTGCGCGAGCTGGCCGATCGGCGCCGGCTCGCCGCCGGTCATCTCGCCCCGCTCCGGGCGACCCGGCTGGTCCTCGGTGGACCGTCCGGGATACCCGACGCCGACCTGGTGCTCGCCGAGTCGGCGGTACGCGACGGGCAGCACGACGAGGCGCTGCGCCACCTGGCGGCCGTACCGGCCGGGATGCCGCTGCCGGCGGCGCTGGCCTGGCAGCTCGGCACGCTGCTGCACCGGCGCGGCGAGTTCGACGACGCGGAGGCGCTGCTCGAACGGGCGGCCCCCGGCATCGGGACGTCCGGGGGCGGGCCGTCCGGGCTGGCGGACCAGGCGCAGGTGATGGCGGGACGGGCGGCGGTGCGGTGGGCCCGGGGAGACGGGGCCCGGACCAGGGAACTCGCCGACGAGGCGGTC
Source organism: Plantactinospora sp. ZYX-F-223 (assembly GCF_039649625.1). Lineage (NCBI taxonomy): Bacteria > Bacillati > Actinomycetota > Actinomycetes > Micromonosporales > Micromonosporaceae > Plantactinospora > Plantactinospora sp. ZYX-F-223. Next base: position 60,877 of record NZ_JBDJAV010000006.1, read on the forward strand.
CGGTTGGCCGAGGAGAGCCGGGACGACGCGGCGATCGCGGCCGCGTACGTGGCCCGGGCGCTGGCCGCGTTCAGCGCCGGGGACCGGGCCGGCAACGAGCACGCGTACGCCCGGGCGCTCGCCGCGGCCGTCCGGGCCGGTGACCTCGCCCAGCAGTTGCGGATCCACTGCAACGTCGGCTCCCGGCTCGTGGAGGAGGGCCGGTACCGGGCGGCGACCGAGGAACTCGGCGCGGCGATCCGGCTCGGCGAGCGGACCGGGCAGCGGCTGCTGCTGGCGCTGGCCCTGCACAACCGCGCCGAGGCGTGGCTGGGGCTCGGCGACCTGGCCAAGGCCCGGACCGACTCCGACTCGGCGCTCAGCCTGTGGCAGCGCGACGGGTCGCCGCTGGCCGCGTTCGGGCTGCTGCTGACCGCTCGGGTGCACCGGGTCTGCGGCTCGACCAGCCAGGCGGTGGCCGCCTACCGGGCGGCGCTGGAGATGGCGGAACCCGACGGCAACGCGCAGGTGCTGATGGAGGCGTGTGCCGGGCTGGCCCGCACCCGCTACGCAGACGACCCGGCGGCGGCGGCCGAGTACGCCCGCCGGGCCCTGGCGATGCCGAGCGCCAACGGACCGACCGTGGCCGAACTCGCCGCCGGTTGGCTGGCACTCTGTTCTGGGGACGTCGCCTCGGCCCGCCGGCACGCCGAGCGGGCCCGGGCCGAGGCGGGACCCCGGCGCGACCCGGCCGGGCTGGCCGAGGCGATCGAACTCGCCGCGCTCGCCACCGGACTGGCCGGCCCGGCGGATCCGGCCGCCGGCGGAAGCGGCTCCGGCGCCGGCCGGATATCGGGCCGTCCGGCGGTGGGGCTGGTCGAGGCGGCGCAGATCTGGGCCGATGCCGGCAACGAGGTCGCGCTGGCCACGAACGCGCTGCTGCGGGCGCGGCTCGGGGCGGACCGGCCGGCCGAGGAGGTCGCCTACCAGCGGCTGCACCGGCTCGGCGTACGCGAGGGGGCCTGGCATGTCGCCGGGCCGCTGGCGGCGATCGGACCGGCGCCGGTGCCGGAGGTCGAGGTGCAGACCCTGGGGCACTTCGTGGTCCGGCTGGCCGGGGTGCCGGTACCGGCGGCGGCCTGGCAGTCCCGCAAGGCACGGGAACTGGTGAAGGTGCTGGCCGGTCAGCTCGGCCGGCCGCTGGGTCGGGAGACCCTGGCCGCCGTGTTGTGGCCGGAGACGGCGTCGGAGGTGGCGCTGCGCCGGCTGTCGGTGCTCGTCTCGACCGTCCGCGCCGTGCTGGACCCGGAGCGGCGACACCCGGCCGACCGATACCTGGACACCGACCCGGCCACGGTACGGATCAACCCGGACCAGGTGTCGGTGGACGCGGTGCGGTTCCACGACGCGGCCCGGTCGGCGATCGCGGCGGACGGTGCGAGCCCGCCGGACGGGCGTACCCGGGTGAACGGGGGCGCGCCGGTGGGGGAGCGGGACGAGGCGGGCGGCGTCGAGATACTGGGCCGGCTGGAGGCGGTCGCCGGGATGTACACCGGGGACTTCTGCGACGACGGCGAGGTGACCGGGGACTGGGTGGCCCGTCCGCGTACCGCCCTGGCCGAGTTGCACCGCGAGCTGATCCGCCGGTTGGCCCGCCGGTGCCTGCGAACGGGCCGGCCGGAGGCGGCGGTCGGCTGGTACCTGCGGCTGACCACCGAGGACGGCTACGACGAATCGGCACACCTGGGGCTGGTCACCGCGCTGTCGGCGGCCGGGCGGCACGGCGAGGCGGCCCGGCGCTACCAGGACTACCTCGACCGGATGCGGGAGATCGAGGTGCAGCCGGCGGCCTTTCCGGCGGTCACCGCCGCAGCCGCCGGCCCCCTGAACGATTCCTGAACCGCCTCCGAACATCGCCGCCCATCATGGAGCCCGGACGGCGGGGTGCCGGCCGGGGCGCCACGTCCCGGCTCCGGGTCCGGCCGGCGGCGGCTGGCGCGGCCCGCCGGTGGCGGCCCGCCCGACGCGGCGGGATCGAGCACGGAGGCGGCGGATGACCGGTTGGCGGCGGTGCGGATCGCTACTCCTGGTGGCCGTCCTGCTGGCCGGCGTCGCGGCGTGCGGCCTCCGGCCCGGCGGCGGCGAACCGGCGGGTGGGGCCGCCGCGAGCGAGGCGGGCCGCACCTACGGATACGGCCCGAGCCGCGACCGGTCGATCAAGTACCAGCCGGACGTGGTGCTCGTCGAGGGCGGACCGGAGGCGATCCGGTCGGCCAGCGCGGACGGGACGACCTGGGTACTCGACGCCGACGCGCCGGGCGCCGACGACCTCGAACCGGGCCGGATCATGTACGCCACCAGCCGAGCGGTCGGCCGGGTGGTGCAGGCGCGGCGGACCGGGGACGATCTCGCCGTCAGCCTGGCTCCGGTGACGCTGACCGAGGTGTTCCGGGACGCCCACTTCCGGACCGATCGGCGGTTCGACGAGGCTGACCTGGCGTACCAGGAGGTCCCGAACCTGCCCGGGGCGGTGAGCGTGCCGGCCGGGACGCGGTCGCCGGAGGACGCCGTCACCCCGATCGGGCTCGGCGGCGGCGCCGGGCCCCGGCCGCCGGCCGTTCCGGCTGCGCTGACTCCTCCGGCCCCGGTCTTGGCGCGGGAGGAGGCCGGCACCACCGTGCTCGCGATGAATCCCGTGCGGCTCGCCCCGGCCGGTGGCGGCCGGCTGCCACCGGCGCGGGAACGGAACTTCACGGTCAGCGTCGGCGACTGGGAGGCCCAGCCGTACCGGACGCCGGGCAAGCTCGGACTGAAGATCGGGTACGCGGCCAACGAGAACCTCAAGGTCTACATCGACTTCGCGATGAACGTCGCCGACCTGCGGATCCGGGCCGACGTGCCGATCTCGAACGGGCGGATCGGCAGCAGCACGTTCGCGGTCGACGGCATCCGGAGCATCTCGGTCGACGTCTCGGCCGGCGCCGCGAACGGCGCGGACGACAACAAGAAGGTCCGCGTCGAGGTCCCGGTCGAGATCAACATTCCGGTTCCGGGTGAGCCGCTGGTCTACAGCAACACCTGGAAGTTCATCGTCAGCACCGGCCTGAGCGGCCGGAACACCACGGTGAAGGCGGCCGGGGAGTGGGCGGTCAACGGCACCCTCGGCATGGTCGGCGGTACGTTGCAGAAGCCGACCCTCTCGGTGGTCCGCAGCATCATGGACTCGATCACCGGCATCTCGATCGGCCCCAGCGGGCTCGCCTTCGCCGTGGAGACGAAGATCCAGTTCGGCCTCGGCATCCCGGCGGCGTTCGCCGGCCCGTACGCCAAGCTCGTGGTCGACCTCGGCGTCACCAACGGCTCGGCGCTGGGCGCCCCGCTGGCCCGGTGCGTGTCGGCGAGCCTGAACGCCAAGGTCGGCGGCGGGTTCGGGATCACCGCCTCGTCGGTCGCGGTCGAGGCGCTGCAGAAGCTGCTGCCGGCGAAGCTGAAGTTCGAACTCGAGAGCGAGAAGTTGTGGCCGATCCACCGGGCGGCCCAAACCCTGCCGAACGTCCCGCTCTGCGTGGGCTGAAAGGAAGCTCCCTGATGATCGTCCGTAGCCGCCTGGTGCTGGTGACCCTGACGGCGCTCGCGCTCGCCCTCTCCGGCGGGTGCGGCCGGTTCGGTGGCGGCGACCCGCCGGCGGTCCCGCAGGACGCCCCGCCGGTCGCCACCGGTGCCGAGCCGGCGACCGAGCCGACCTCGGCGGCACCGGCGGCCGCGTCGCTGGACCCCTGTGCACTGGTCACCAAGGCGGAGGCCGAGAAACTGGCCGGTACGCCGCTGGAGGACGCCGTACCGATCCGCGAGACGTGCAGCTACACGGGGCCGGTCACCGGCCCGACCGCGCAGGTGGAGGTCTATGTCGGGGACGGGGCGAAGAAGTTTCTCGACATCGAACGCGAACTGGGGCACGAGATCTGGCCGCTGCCCGGAGTCGGCGACGAGGCGTACGCCGAGGATGGTGCCGTCTTCGTCCAGAAAGGCGGCCAGTGGGTCGCGGTCAAGCTGGTACTGCTGAACGACCCGAAGGAGAGCCGCAAGCCGCTGGAGGAGGTGGCCGGCACCGTCGCCAGCCGGATGTGAGCGGTGAGCCCGGTCGGATGGCGCATCCCGAGCTCCCGACCGGGGTCACTCCGAGGCGGTGTTCGTGGTCGATGGGACGCCGTCGGTACAGGTGACGGTCATCTGCACGGTGCGGTTGCCGTGCCGGAACTTGACCATCGTGGCCGGCGCCGGACCCGGTTCGACCTCGTCGATCCGGTAGGGGCGGTTCGGTGTCCAGGAGAGCAGCCGGGCGTCGCCGTCGGTGCAGGCCGCCTGGACCGAACCGCCGTCCGAGGTCAGGGTCTTCTCCTCCGGCGCCGGAGTCGGTGGCGGTGGGGACTCCGGCGCCGACGGCTCCGGCTCGCCCGGCCCGGTCGGTGTCGGGCCGCCCGGCTGACCCCCCGGGGGAAACCCGGTCAGCGGACCGGGCGCCCGGCTGCCGGTCGGTATCCCCGGGACGTCGGCGAGCGGCGTCAGCGGATCCGGCCATGGCGGTGGGGAGACGGAGCCGCCACCGGTGCGCCCCGACGGTCCGGTCTCGGCGGCCGGCCGGCCGCTCGGACCGGGCTCCGCCGCTCCACTGTGCCGGCCCGGTCCCGAGCCGAGCGGATCGGCGAGCCAGAGCAGCAGCGCGGTGACCGCGACGGCCGCCGCGCCGGTCGCCAGCACTCCGGCGCGGAACTGGGCGCCTCGGCTGCCGGCGGCCCGAGGCACCAGCACGGTCGAGGGTTCGCCGTCGACCGCGGCCGGGGCCAGCGAGTGGGCGAGTTCGTCGTCGACGATCCGCACCCCGGCGGCCCGGGCGAGCACGGCGGCCACCTCCCGGGCCGCCGGACGCCGTTCCGGGTCCTTGTCGAGGCAGCGTCGACACAGCTCGGCGACCTTCTCCGGTACGTCGGGCAGCGGCGGCAGCGGAGCCGGTTCGACGTACACGTGGGCCCGCAGCATCTGGGTCGCGGTCTCCGCGCTCCAGGGCGGGCGTCCCACCAACAGGCGGTAGAGCAGAACTCCGACGCCGTACACGTCGGAGGCGGGCACGACGGCGTCGCCGCTGATCCGTTCCGGCGCGAGATAGCCGGGGGTGCCGAGCAGTTCGTCACCCCACTCGTCCGCGTCGCCCGGTCCCACCGCGGCGGCGATGCCGAAGTCGACGACCTTCGCCCCGGACGGCGTCACCATCACGTTGCCGGGCTTGATGTCACGGTGCACCAGGCCACGGTCGTGGGCGGCGGCCAGCGCCGCCGCCACCTCGGCACAGATCCGGAAGACGGCCTTCGGCGGCAGCGGCCCGGCCGCGAGGCGCTGTTCGAGGGTGCCGCCCTCGACGAGCTCCATCACCACGTACGGGATGCAGGTCAGGCCGGTGACCGACTCGCCGAAGTCGTACACCTGGGCGATGTTGGGATGCGACAACGCCGCCGCGGCCCGCGCCTCGTGCCGGATCCGGCGTCGCGAGACCGGGTCCCGGGCGTGCGGGCCGGCCAGCAGCTTGACCGCGACCGGCCGGCCGAGCACCTCGTCACGGGCCCGCCAGACCACCGCCATGCCGCCCCGGCCGAGCTGATCTTCGAGCCGGTAGCGGCCGCCGAGTATCTGCTGCGCCTCCACGCGGACAAGTCTGCGCTGCCCGGCTCCGCCCCGCCCGGCCCACACGCCGACCGTACCGGCATTGTCATCGATTGGGCAGCAACTCGACCGAACGGTCGAGGGCGGAACCGGGCGGCGGTCGACGGGACGGATGCGATCGTCCGAGCGATCCCGGGTGTGCGCGATGCCCTCCAGCGTGCTATTCGGGCAGGTGGATCGGCACGCTGGTGACCACCACACCGGGTACGTCCCGCAGCGCGCGACGTAGCCGCAGCTCGGTCCGGGTGTGCAGCAGTTGGTGCCACAGATGCCGGACCACGATCTCCGGCACCACCACGGTCAGGGTGACCTCCGGGCGGACGGAGTGCAGGGCCGCGACGTACTGGGCCAGGGGTGCGATCACGGTCCGGTACGGCGAGATGATCGTCTCCAGCCGCAGGTGGTCGCCCCAGGTCTCCCACTGCCGGCGGAACCGGTCGGCCTCCTCCTGCTCCGGACTGAGATGCACGGCGAAGGCCGGCTGCCCGAGCGAGGTCGCGTACGCCAGCGCCCGCAGTGCGGCCAGGTTCAGCCGGGCCACCGGTACGACCACCAGGTGCCGTACCTCGCCCGGGCTGAGATCGACCCGCAGGTCACCCGGTCCGCTCGTCTCCTCCACCTCGTTCGGCCGGCGGGCCTCCTCCGCCGCGCCGCTCCGCGCGGTCGCACCCCCTACTCCTGACCGCGGCTGTGCGGGTTCGGGGCCGCCGTCCGGCCGGGCCGGGTCGGTGCCGGGGGCCGCTGTCGGCAGGGTCAGTGCCTGCCGCATCGCGTCGTAGTGCCACCGGATGTGCAGGCAGAGCAGCACCAGCAGCGGCACGGCGACCACCACCACCCAGGCACCCTCGAAAAACTTGGTGATCGCGGCGGTGACCAGGACCAGGGCGCAGAGCACCGCGCCGGTCGCGTTCAGCGCCGCCCGCCAGCGCCAGCCACGCTCGCGGCGTCGGCGCCAGTGCATCACCATGCCGCTCTGGGAGAGGGTGAAGGCCAGGAAGACCCCGACGGCGTAGAGCGGGATCAACGACTGGGTGTAGCCGCCGAATGCCACGAAGATCAGGGCCGCCGCCACGGCCAGCGCGACGATGCCGTTGCTGAACGCGAGCCGGTCTCCCATGTGCAGGAATCGTCGGGGGGCGTACCCGTCCCGGGCCATGAAGAAGAGCAGCCGGGGGAAGTCGTTGAACGCCGTGTTCGCGGCCAGCAGCAGGACCAGGGTGGTGGCGGCCTGGATCACCGCGTACCACGGCCCGGTGCGGAACGTCTCGCGGGCCAGCTGGGACAGCAGCGTCTCGTCGGCCCGGGGTACCAGCCCGTTGAAGTGGATCAGGAGGGTCAGCCCGGTGAAGAGCACCACCAGGATGCCGACCATCCAGGTCAGCGTCGTCCGCGCCTGCCGCCACTCCACCGGCCGGAACGCCGGGACCGCGTCGGCGACCGCCTCGATCCCGGTCATCGAGGCGGCACCGGAGGCGAAGGCCCGGAGCACCACCAGCAGGCCGAGCCCCTCGACCGCGCCGACCGGCGGTGGTGGAACCGGTTCGAATCCCCGGCCCGCCGCCCGGACCAGACCGACGACGAAGAGCAGTCCGATGGCGGCGATGAAGAGGTACGTCGGCGCGGCGAAGAGCCTGCCGGCCGCCCGTACCCCGCGCAGGTTGCCGGCGAGCAACCCGGCGATCACCAGCAGCCCGAGCAGCACCGCGTACGGGGTCAGCCCGGGCAGCGCCGAGGTGATCGCCTCCACCCCGGCCGCCACCGACACCGAGACGGTCAGCACGTAGTCGAGGAACAGCCCGGCGGCGGCGGTGAGCCCGAACCGGGGACCGAGGCTGTCCGAGGCCACCAGGTAGGAGCCGGCGCCGTGCGGATAGGCATAGACCGTCTGCCGGTACGAGGTCCCGACCGTGATCATCAGAACCACCAGCGCGGCGGCGATCGGCAGGGAGAGGTTCAGCGCGCCACTGCCGGCCAGCACCAGGATGGCGATCATCGCCTCCGGCCCGTACGCCACCGAGGAGAGCAGGTCGGAGGAGAGCACCGGAAGAGCGACCAGCTTCCGCATCCGCTCCTGGAGCACCGCCGCGCTGGCCAGCGGCGGTCCGAGCAGGGCGCGTCGGAGGGTGCCGGCGGCCCGGCCGAACCGGCTGCCGGTGGCGCTCGCCGAGCCCGTCGCGGTCAACTGCCCCGGCCGCTCGGTCGGGAACATCTCGATCTGGCCCAGCCGGTGGAAGCGGCCCGGCGCCGGCCGGTGCCGGTACTGTTCGAGACTCGGATCCAGTGGCAGTACGGCGTCCCGGGGTGGATGGTCCCGCAGGTCCGCCCGCCACCGCCGGCCGACGTCGTGCAGGGCGGCCAGCTCCGTCTCGGTCAGCGGCGGGAACTCGGCCGACGGGCTGAAGGTGATCGTCGGGTGCTCCGGCGGCGTCGCACCGGGCCCGTTCCGCTCCTGCCGCCCCACCATCTCCGCCTCAGTCCGGCACCGCTCCCGCCTCGCACTGTCACCGATCCGGCTTGCCCGGGGCATGGGAATGGCGATACTCGGCCGGAAAGTATCGGTCGAGGCGCGGGGGCGGCCCGGTGGCGGCGCCGGGTGCGGGACCGCAGTGATCCCGGTGGGGGCGCTAACGCACGTACTGCCGCCAGACGGCCAACAGGTCGTCGGCGTCGAGTGTGCTGCCGTGGGTCACGGTCAGGTCGCCGATCATCGCCGACGTGTCGTCGTCCCAGTAGATCACGAACTGGTCGGCGCGGAAGACGTACCGGATCAGGGCACCGGATCGGGGGCGGTTGGCCGTGTACGGTTCCCGCGTCCCGCCCTGATCCCTCACCCGCTGGGTCCGGGCCCGGTCCCGCTCGGTCTGGTCGGCGAGCGCCCGGAACTGGACCTCCCAGCCGTCCCCGGTGCAGGCGACGTACTCGGTGGCGGTCCCGCCATAGGTGTCCGGCGGGCGCTGTTCGCAGCCGCTCACGTCGTCCAGCCACGGGCGGGCGAACTCGCGCAGCGGCGAAGACTTGATCACCTGCTCGTTCGCCCGTCCGGTCCGGCTCAGGTCGGAGTCCGGACCGGTCGCCCAGACCGCGACCAGCACGGCGACGACCAGCAGCACCAGCGCGGCGGCGCCCGCACCGATCCAGACACTCCGGCGGCGACGCCGGTCGTCCGCGGCCGGCCCGTTCGGGGAGATCGACTTTGCTGCGTCAGCCGACCGGTCCGGCCCGGGCCCGGTCGGCGGCGGTGGGTGACCCGGCAGCGGCGGTTCGATGGTCGCCGAACCGGCCACGCTGCCGACCGTCCGCGACTCGGCGCCGGCCGCCGAGGCGGCGGGCGGGGCGCCGATCCCCGCCACGCCACCCCGCGCGGTGGTCGGGGGCGTACCGGGCGGGGTGCCGACCTCGGCGGTGAGCAGCGCGCCCTGGGCGACGACCAGCTCGGGCTGCTCGACGACGGTGGGCACGATGCCGAGCCGCCGGTGCAGGCGGGTGGCCACCAGCGGGACCCGGCTCGCTCCGCCGACCAGGAAGAGCCCGGCGATGCGCCCGGCGTCGATACCGCTGCTGGAGACCGTCGCCGCCGTCAGCGCCACGCTCCGCTCGATCGGCGCGGCCGCCGCCGCCTCGAACTCCTCCCGGGTGACGTGCACGTCACGCTCGAAGATCGGCAGGCGCAGCCCGGCCGTGCTGCGCCGGGACAGCTCCTCCTTGGCCGCCCGGGCCTCTTCCCACAGCGACCGGTGGTGCCGCAGGTCCGGCCCGGATCCCGGCTGGCTCAGCCGGCGCCACCGCACGTCGTCCGGCCCGGCCGGTACGACGGCAGCGCGGACCCGCTCGACGACGACGTCGTCCAGGTCGAGGCCGCCGAGGTCGGAAAGGCCCTGGCTGGCGGCGACGTCCCAGCCGTCGGGCCGGCGCCGGAGCACCGCCACGTCGAAGGTGCCGGCACCGAAGTCGTAGACCACCACGGCGTCACCGGTCCGCACCGGCCGGGCGAGGACCGTGGTGAAGTGCGTGGCGGCCGCAGTGGGCTCGGCGACCAGGGCCGGCGGGGGCAGCCCGGCCCGCGCGGCGGCGTCGACGAGGACCTGCCGGCGCCGGGGCCCCCAGGCCGCCGGATGGGTGAGGACGAGTTCGTGGACCGCGCCGCCGACCACCCGTACCGCCTCGTCGGCGCAGCGCCGCAGCACGGCCGCGACCAGGTCGACGACCGCCACCTCCGTCCTGCCGAGCAGGATGACGCCCTCGTCGATCCGCCGTTTCGGGTGCGGCTCCAGGCTGCCCGGCTCCGTACGCCCGGCCCGTAGCGCGTCCCGGCCGACCCGCAGCCGACCGTCGGAGTCGACGAACACCGCCGACGGAAGCAGTGGCGAGGCGTCGAAGAGGAGTGGCCGCCCCTCACCCGCCTGCCACTGGCACACCGCGACCGTGTGGGACGTACCGAAGTCGATCGCGAGCCGGGCGCTGACCACGGGTCACGACAATAGCGAACCGGCGCCCATCGCAGCGGCCCCGACCTTTCCGGCCACCGCTCGCCGGCCCTGTCCAGGGCAGCGGGCCGCTGCCCGACCAGGGGGCTGGCCGGGCCGCGGCGCAGGGCGGGCGGATGGTCTCCGCCGTGCGTGGTCAGTCGGACGAGTCGGCCGACCCGCCGGAGTCGGCGGAGCCGCCCGAGTCGGCCGAGCCGCCGCCGCTGCTCTTCTTCTTCCGCACCGGTGCCGGGGAGTCGTCCGGGCTGTCGTCCACCACCTTCGCCTTCGGCACGTCCTTCTTCGGCTTTACCACCGGCTTCGCCTTGGCGGGCGAGTCCGCCGCCGAGGCGTTGACGCTGTCCGCCGACTCGGGCGACGGGTCGACCCAGCCCGGGTCCCCGGGACTGTCGCCGGCCGAGTTCGCCGAGTCGAACGGCGACTGGTGAGCGCTGTCGGCGGACTCCGGCGAGTCGTCGACGGCGCCGGAGTCGTACTGGCCGCCCTGCAACTGGATCGGCTGGACCTTGTCCCGCAGCTCGATCCCGTCGCTGGCGGTCGCCGCACCGGCGGTGAGACCGGCGACCAGCGCGGCGGCACCCGCGCCGCCGATGACGATCTGCCACGTACGGTTGATGCGCATCTCTTCCTCCTCGATGATCTGCTCTGGTTACAGCCTCCGGCCCGCGGATGAGACAGTCCTGACGCCGGGATGAGACCTGACTCATCGACCTCGACGCTCTCCGGCCGACCCCGACGGCTCTCCGGCCGACACCTCGCCGGCCGCACGGCCCGCTCGGTCAGCCGGGCCGGCGGAGCCGTCGGGCGCTGTCCAGCCAGAGTTCGGCCAGTTCCAGCCGGGCCCGGACACCCGCCGACCAGTTCCGCTCCTGGACCCGGTGCGGACCGGTGGCCAGGGAGAGCACCACCGCCGCCGTGCGGTAGCGCAGCTCGGCGGGGTCGACGACCTGCTCGAACGCGGCCAGATAGCCGGCACCGGCCCGCTGGATCGCGGCCGCCCGGTCCCGGTGCATCAGGGCCAGCACGGAGAGGTGCCCGAGCAGGCAGCCCAGGTCGTCCAGGCGCTCGCCCGGTCCGGCGGTGTCCACGTCGAGCAGACCGGTGATCCGGCCCCCGGCAACCAGTAGTTGGCCCTCGTACAGGTCGCCGTGCACCACGGCCGGTGGACCGGGGGTCGACTCGTCGGTCAGCGCCGCGGCCAGCGCGGTGGCCTGGTCGGCCACCCTGGGCAGGGCGGTGGCGAGCACCGAGGCGTAGTGCGGAGCCTTCTCCCGCCAGGAGCGTCGGGGCCGGTCCCGGGTCAGCTCAGCCGGGAGTTGGTCGAGCAGGTGCAGCAGGGCCCGCCCCGAGGGCAGCGGCGCCCGGCCGCGCAGCGCCTGGCGCAGGCTCTGCCCGGGCAGCGCCTGGAGCACCAGCAGCCCGTCGGGGGTGTAACCCAGGCTGGGTGCGGCCGGCACCCCGGCCCGGACCAGCAGCCGGTGCCGGTCGTGCAGTTCGGACACCTGCTGGGGGCGGACCACCTTCAGGAAGACACAGCCGCCCGCCCCGACCGCCTCGATCACCGCCCGCCGCCGGGGCCGGTAGGCGCGTACCCGCAGGTTCACCGGGCCGTCGCCGAGGCCGAGGTCGCGCAGCAGGGCGGCGACGGCCCCCTCGTCGTACGCGCTGCGCAGCGCCGGCAGCGCCGGGTCGTACGGGAAGCGCCATGCCGCCACCCGGTCGGTGCCGTTGCCCAGCACCACCGTGCCGGCCGGGGCGCGTCCGGTGCAGGCGGCCAGCCGCTCCTCCCGGACCCGCCCGTCCGGCCAGCGGATCCGGGCCTGGTACGCGGCGGTGACCCGGCGGCCCGGCTGGTGCTCCACCTGGACGGTCCGCCAGTCGAGCAGTTCACCGCCGGAGGGTCGCAACGCGGCCCGGAGTACGTCCTCGGCGGCCGCTCCGGTGAGCAGGGCGAGCTGGCGGTCGCCGCTTCGCCCGGTCGGGATGGTACTGGTCGTCGACATGCCAGCGACGATCCCGCCCGGCCGTGAGGTGGCGGTGAACCGACCATGAGAATTCGCTCAGCCACCGCTCCGCCCACCTCAGCCACCCGCCGGAGACTGGGCACGCCCGAGCGGAGAGGATGGCGCCGGGGAAGGGGGCGGAGAGGATCAGGCGGTCAGCCGGTAGCCGATGCCGCGTACCGTCTTGATCCGGTCGGTGCCGAGCTTGCGGCGCAGGTATCCGATGTAGACGTCCACCACGTTCGAGCCGGGGTCGTGCGCCAGGCCCCAGACCCGGTCCAGCAACTGCTCCCGGCTGAGCACCTGACCCGGATGCCGCAGCAGCGTCTCGGCGAGCAGGAACTCCCGGCCGGTCAGCTCGATCGGGTCGCCGTCGACCGTGGCCGTACGCCGGACCAGGTCGAGCCGGACCGGCCCGGCCTGCAACACCGTCGGGGTGGCCTGGCCATGCTCGCGCAGCCGGGCCCGGACCCGGGCGAGGAGTTCCTCGAAGCTGAACGGCTTGGTCATGTAGTCGTCGGCGCCCAGGTCGAGCCCGGCGACCCGGTCCGGTACGGCGTCCCGGGCGGTCAGCACGATCACCGGCAGCCGTTCGCCCCTGGCCCGGATCTGGGCCAGTGCCGCCAGCCCGTCCTGCCCGGGCAGTCCCAGGTCCAGGATCAGCACGTCGTAGTCGCCGCTGCGGGCCGCCGCGGCCACCTCCACCCCGTTGGTCACCACCGTGGCGACGTAGCCGGCCGCCCGCAGCCCCTTGGTCAGGAACGAGGCGATCCGCGGCTCGTCCTCGGCGATGAGTACCCGGTTCACCGGTCGCCCCCGGTCGTCGGCGGCCGTACCGCGCCAGCCGGCAGCACCAGGGTGAAGGTCGACCCGGCGCCGGGCACGCTGTCCACCGCGACCGTGCCCCGGTGCGCCTCGGCGATCGCGGCCACGATGGCCAGCCCGAGGCCGGAGCCCTCGGCATGCCGTCGCGGCGCGTGCGCGGCGCGGGCGAATCTGGCGAAGATCCGTTCTCGGTCCTCGGGCTCGATGCCGATCCCGGTGTCCCGGACCGAGAGCAGTACCCGGCCCGGCTGCCCTGGCGTCCCGGCCCGGGCGGATAGCTCGATCGTGTCGCCGACGTCGGTGAACTGGACGGCGTTCTGGGCGAGCTGCATCAACGCCTGGGTGAGCCGCTGCCGGTCGGCCCACACGGCCGTCTCGGCCAGCTCGCCGAGCCGCCAGTCCCGGTCGCCCAGGGCGACCGCCTTGGCGTAGACGTCGTGCAGCATCATCGCGACCTCCACCTGCTCGGGATGCAGAAAGTCGGGCTGTTCGGCGCGGGCGAGCATCAGCAGGTCGTTGACCATCCGGTTCATCCGGTCCAGCTCGTCGGTGATCAGCGCGACCGTCTCGGCCCGCTCGTCCGGGTCGTCGTCCATCAACTCCAGGTGGCCCCGGACGATGGTGATCGGGGTACGCAGCTCGTGGCCGGCGTCGGAGACGAACGCCTGCTGGGCGGCGAACGCCCGGTGCAACCGGCCAAGCATCCCGTTGAAGGTGTGCGCCAGGTCGGCGACCTCGTCGGTGCCGGTGACCTCGATCCGCCGGGAAAGGTCGGTCTCCTCGATGGTCCGGGCGGTCTCGGTGACCGTCCGCAGCGGACGCAGCGCCCGGCCCATCGCCAGGTAACCGCCGGCGGCCACCACCACGATCACCAGCAGGCAGGCCAGCGCCATCAGGCGTACCGCGCGGTCGATCTCGGCCCGCCGTTCGGCGCCGAACTCGAGTACGACCACCTGGCCGCGTACCGCGCCGTCGATCACCACCGGTACGGCCAGCCAGCGCGCCGAGCCGGCCGGAGTGTCGGCGATCCGCCCGTACGCGCTGTCGGCCAGCCCGGTCCACCTGCCCAGCAGGGCCGCGTCGCCGCTCGGGTCGTACGGCGGGTTCGCCGTCGCGCGGTAGAAGGCGCCGTCGACGAAGACGAGTACCAGTTCACCGGTCTGCGGCTCGTTGCGCAGCAGGTAGGTGTCGGCGATGGCCCGCAGGTCGGTGCCGAACGGCTGCCCGCTGGCCGGATCCCGACCGCCGACGAGCCGGCGGAACTCGGTGACCTCCTGGCGCATGTCGGCGGCGATCCGGTTCTCCAACTGGTTGAGCAGCACCTGCCGGATCACCACCACCGAGGCCAGGCTGGCGACGGCGAGCAGCGCCAGGGCCCAGCCGAGCAGCCGGAGCCGCAGCCCGAGCGTCGGCCGCCAGCGCCGGCCCGGCGGCTCAGTTGTCCCCGTCGTCCCCGTCCCCGTCGTCGGTATCGCCATCGTCCCCGTCGTCGTCTCCGTCGGCGTCGGCCGGCTGGTTGCGCGGCGGCCGGCGGTCGTCGTCCCCGTCGTCACCACCAGCGGGTCCCCCGTCGTCGTCGCCACCACCGGTCCTGGCCGGGCCGTCGTCGCCGTCGTCGGAACCACCTCCGTCGTCCGCTCCGTCGTCGGAACCGGTTCCGTCGCCTCCGGCGTCGTCATCATCGCCTCCGCGCTCGGCTGGGCCGAGGCTCTCGTCGTCGACCGGGCCGGCCGCATCGTCGCCCCCGTCGGTCGTCGTGGTCCGGGTGGCCGGACTGATGATCTGGATCACCGGCACCCGGTCGTGCGGCAGCAGCGCCGGCAGACCGACTCCGGCGAGCAACCCGGCCAGCGCCCCCAGCCCGACTCCGGTGGCGACCTTCTGCGCGCTCATGCCGCCCAGGCTGCCGGAGTCGGATGACGTCCCGATGAGGGATGGATGAGAAGCCTCTCATCGTCGGGGCCGGGCGGGCCGGCAAACGGGGGCGGGCATGACCGGAAACTCTGCGAGCCCGTGGCCACCGGCTGCCGGTGCTGGTCCTCACCGGACGTGCCCGGGCGCACGACGTGGTGGCCTGCCCGGACGCCGGGGCTGACGACTATATGACAGGACCGATCCGGCTCGACCTCTGGTTCCGGCAGGTCACCGTGCACGGTCGGGACGTGGCGCTGACCGGCCGGGAGTTCGTGCTGCTGGATACGCTGATCCGGCACGCAAGGAGCTCGGCGGGGACGTCATCGAGACGATGCGCGGCTTCGGCTACCGGCTGCGTACCTCCTGACCTGCGACGCGGTCGCCCCGGTCGGACGGGCCGGGTACGTCCCGGATCCCGGGCCGTCCGCTGTTGCGCCGGTCAGTAGCATCGAGCCATGCCACACCAACCCCAACTCGCGGAGTCCGACTCCACCGAGGCCATCGCGGTGACTCCGGACGGGAGCTCCCCGGACGCACCGGCTCCCAGGCGGCGGCGCCGCACCAGGCGGATAATCCTCATCACGCTGCTGGTGTTGGCACTGCTCGGCGGTGGTGGAGCGGTCGCGGCAGGCATCTACGTCCACTCCCTCGAGTCCGGCATCGAACGGGTGGAAGCGTTCGACCAGGTGCCCGAGGAGTCCCGCCCGGTCAAGGTGGCAAAGGACGCCAAGAACATCCTCATCCTGGGCAGCGACACCCGCGACCCGGCCAACACCGGCGGCTCGCGCAGCGACACCATCATCCTCGCCCACCTGCCGGCTGACCGGTCGAGCGCCCAACTCGTCTCGATCCCCCGGGACACCTGGGTCAACGTGCCGAAGTCCAAGGACGGCAAGCACGGCGGCCGGGACGCCAAAATCAACGCGGCGTACGCCTGGGGCGGCATCCCGTTGATGGTGCAGACGGTCGAGAAGTTCACCGGCGTCCGGGTCGACCACGTCGCGATCGTCGACTTCTCCGGCTTCAAGGAGATCGTGGACGCGCTCGGTGGCATCCAGCTCACCGTGGAGGAGAGCTTCACCTCGACGCACTCGCTGCTGCCCACCGGCCGCCGCGAGTTCAAGAAGGGCCCGCAGGTGATGGATGGCGCAGAGGCGCTGGACTACGCCCGGGAGCGCTACGCCTTCAAGGACGGGGACTTCGCCCGGATCCGGCACCAGCAGCAGGTCATCCGGGCCATCCTGGACAAGGCCGCGTCCGGCGGCACCCTGGCCAACCCCGCCAAGCTGAACTCCTTCATCAGGGCCTCCGCCGACGCGGTCTCGGTGGACAAGACCCTCTCCCTACTCGACATGGGGATGGAGCTGCGGCACCTGCGCAGCGGCAACCTGACCTTCATCACCAGCCCCACCAAGGGCACCGGTCGGGTCGGCGACGAGAGCGTCGTGTTCGCCAAGACGGACCAGGTGAAGACCTTCTACGACGCCGTTCGGCGCGACGCGGTACCCGAGATCCTGAATGGAGCGAAGTGACCGCTCCGGCCGGTGCGGGACCCTCGCGGCCGTATCCTGCACCGGGCGTCCCGTAGGGGAGGTCGTCGTCACGGGGGAGGAAACAGATGTCGACGTGGCCGTTGGCACCGCACGATCCGGTGGTCGGCCTGCCCGACACCGGTCCGTCGGACCGGCCGCCGGCCGTGCGCGCCATCGACGCCATCGACGCCGTCGACGCCGTCGAGCCGGTGACCGACCTGCCGGCGGTGCCCCGGCCCCGCACCGGGCCCGGGTCGAGCCCGGCGGATCGGGCCCGGGCCGGCATCGACACGACCGCGGTGCTGCCGTACGCCGGGTCCCGCGCCTCGGTGCGCACCCGCCGGCTGCGGGCCTGGATGGTGACCGCCCCGGTCGACCTTGCCGCGCTGCTCGGACCGCTGCTGCTCACCGGTGACCGCTACTGGCGAGGGACCGTCTTCACCGCAGGGCTCACCGTGGCCATCTTCGCCGCCGGCGGGCTCTACCGGGCGCGTCGGCACATGAGCATCCTCGACGAGCTGCCGAGTCTCTGCGGCCGGCTGCTCGCCTCCGCCGCGATCGTCGCCATCATCGCGGCGATGCGGCACGGCTCGGTCGAATACATGACCGGGTTCATGCGGGGCGTGGCGCTCTCCGCCGGGCTGGTCATCGTCGGGCGGGCGATCACCCGGCGGGCGGTGCTGATCGCCCGCAAGCGGCGGTGGGTGGAGCACAACGCCATCATCATCGGCAGCGGTCCGATCGCCGCCGAACTCGCCCGGCTGCTGCGCCGCTATCCACAGTACGGCTTGCGCTTCGCCGGCTGCGTCGACGCCGAGGAGCGGCCCGGTCCCGCCTCGCCACCGCTGATCGGCACCCTGGACCAGCTCGCCGACCGGATCCGGATGGTCGAGTGCGACGTACTCGTCGTCGCCGAACCCGACTACCCGGAGACCGGACTGATGGAGCTGCTGGCCCGCCCGGAGTACGCGAACTGCGACATCTGGAGCGTGCCCCGGCTCTGGGGCTCCCGCTCGCCCGGAGGGCTGCCCGACCACATCGGTGCGATCCCGGTGGTGCAGATCCGGCACACCAGCCTCTCCGGTGTGCGCTGGGCAATCAAGCGCGCCTCCGACATCGTCTTCTGCGTCGTGGCGCTGGTCATCCTGAGCCCGGTCCTGCTGCTCTGTGCCCTCGCCACCTGGCTGGAGGGCGGCCGGGGGATCTTCTTCCACCAGGAGCGGATCGGCCGGTACGGCAAGCCGTTCGACGTCATCAAGTTCCGCACCATGCAGCCGGCCGACGAGCTGGAGTCCCGGACCCACTGGTCGATCGCGGACGACCGGCGGATCGGCCCGGTCGGCCGCTTCATGCGGCGTACCTCCCTCGACGAGCTGCCCCAGCTCTGGAACATCCTGCGCGGCGACATGACCGTGGTCGGCCCCCGCCCCGAGCGGCCGTACTTCGTGGAGAAGTTCTCCGCCGAGCACCCCGACTACGCGATGCGGCACCGGGTGCCGGTGGGGCTGACCGGGCTCGCCCAGGTGAGCGGATTGCGCGGCGACACCCCGATCTCCGACCGGGCCCGGTTCGACAACTACTACATCGAGAACTGGTCGCTCTGGCTGGACACCAAGGTACTGCTCCGGACGGTCATCGAGGTGTTCCGGGGTGGCGGCCGGTGAGCCGTCGTCGTCGGCGGTGAGCCCGCACCCGCGGGCGAGCGGTCATCCGGCGGGCAGGAACGGCAGCGGGGTCACCTGGTAGCCCTCCAGGTAGCGGGCCGGATCGGCGCCCAGCACCGAGCCGAGGAGGGTGCCGAAGACCTGCCGGAAGTCGACGGTCGCCTTGAGATCGCCGTCGTCCAGGTCGGTCAGGCTCGGCTGCTCGCCGTAGAGGCCGCCGGTCACCTGGCCGCCGAGCACCAGGACCGGGCCCGCGGTGCCGTGGTCGGTGCCGTCCGAGGCGTTCGCCCGGACCCGCCGCCCGAACTCGCTGTAGACCACCACCGTGACCTGCCGGCCGGCCTCGGTCTGGCCCATCCGCTCCACGAAACCGGTCAGCGCTTCGTCGAGCTGGGTCAGCAGCATCTCGTGCCCGACGATCTCGCCGGCGTGGGTGTCGAACCCGCCGAGGCTGACCGAGTACACCCGGGTCGGCACGTCGGCCTCGACGCAGCGGGCGACCAGCGCGAGCTGCGCGGCCAGCGCGCTCGACCCGCCGGTACCGGTCGCCGGGCCGGTCGGCCCGCTCTCGGCCTGGGCCGTCTCCCGGGAATGTCGCACCAGGTGCTCCACCCTCAGCAGGTCCGCGTAGGAGGCGGCGGCCCGGGCCTGCATCGCCGGCTCGCCCTGCTGCGGACCGCCCAGTGCCGCGACGAGGCCGGTGTCGATGCCGGACGGCAGCTTGAGGCCGCCGAGACTGACACAGGCGCCGGCCCGGGTCTCCCCGGCGAGCAGCGGCGGCAGCACCGGCTCGAAACTCACCGCCGTCTCCGGGGTCGCCTTGGTGCCGTCCAGCCAGCGCCCCACCCAGCCGCTGTAGATGGGCACCCCCGGCGACGCGGTCTGCCAGATGTCCATCGACCGGAAGTGGCTGCGGTCCGGCTTCGGATAGCCGACCCCGAGGACGACGGCGAGGCGCTTGGAGTCCCAGAGCCGCTTCAGCCCGCGCAGTTTCGGGTTGAGCCCGAGCGCGTCGTCGAGAGGCAGCACCTTCTCGGCCGGGTACGCGAGCTCCGGCCGCAGCCCGTGATAGTGGCGATCCGCGTACGGGATGACGGTGTTCAGGCCGTCGTTGCCGCCGTAGAGCGTGACGAGTACCAGTTTTCGGCCCGGGTCGGCCGGGGCGGCCTGGGACGACGACTTCTCCAGCAGCTCGGCGAGGCCCAGGGCGGCTCCGGTCGTCGCCAGCGCACCGGCACCGACGACACCGGAGGCGAGGAGGAAACGGCGTCGGGTCAGCGCGTCCATCTCAGGTCACCAGGTATTCCGGGCTCGACAGGCCGAGGACCAGCAACTGGCGGGGGTCCTTGACATCGCGGAGCACCTTGTAGGTCCGGTCGGTCCAGCCGTCCACGCAGAGGATGTGCGCCACGTCCTCCGGGGTCAGCCGTCCGGGTTGGTGCAGCCCGGCCAGCTTGCCGGCGAGATTCATCCTGACCTGGGCGGCGGCCGAGGTCAGCCAGGCGGTGCCGGCCGGCCACCCGCCGACGCTGGGCGGCGCGAACGGCAGCTGCCCGAGCGCGCGCATCCCGTGCACGATATCCATGGCGGTCTCGACCGGCAGGCCGCTGATCCGCAGGCCGAGCTGCCGCATCGCCCCGACCAGCCACTCCACCGGCTGCTTGACCAGGGTGTGCGCGGTCGCGCCGAAGGACTCGTCCTCGAAGAGCGCCCGCAGCATCGCCATCGGCGCGGGAAACGCCTCGGCCATCTTCTCCCGGACCCGCTCCGGAATGGGCTCGCTGTGCGAGGCGTACCGGAACCACATCCGGGTGGCGATGAACCGGGGGCACTCCGGTCGGGTCAGCAGCAGGTTGACCAGGCTGTGCGCGTCGAACTTGGCCGTCTGGCCGAGGATGGTCTTGCGGCCCGGATCGTGGCGCTTCCGGTCGAAGACCGGGGCCTCCTCCTCCAGGACCGTAAGCCAGCCGGTGAGCGCCCGGCCCGCCTCCCGGACGTCCCGCTCGGTGTACTGCCCGATGCCGAGCAGGAACAGCTCGAAGAGTTCCCGGGCGAGGTTCTCGTTGGGTGCGCCCTTCTTGTTGTGCTGCCCGTCCAACCAGTAGATCAGCGCCTGGTCGACGATCATCCGGTGGGCGAGGTCCACGATGTCACGGGCGCCGCGCAGGGTCCGGTGCTGGGTCAGCAGGTACTGGGCGCTTCGCACCTTGTCGACCGAGGTGGCCCAGTGCCCGTGCCAGAAGAAGACCAGCTTCTCCACGGCCTGGTGGCTCGCCACGGTCATCCGGTCCAGCCACCACCGTTGGATCAGCTCGGCCTGCGCCTTGCGCTTGATGTCGGCCTGGATGTGCTGGGCCCGGGTCGGATTGGGCAGGTTGGCGTGCGGATCGGGGCCGAGCTTCGGCACCGGGGAGCTGGTCGCGCCGACATCCGGCCCTAGCGGAGCCAGCAGACCGGAGAGCGTCTCCGGGTAGCCCGACTGGCGCGCCGCGGCGAGCTCGGCCGCGGTCGGACCGAACCCGGCCCGGCGCAGGAGCAGCGCGACGTCGCCGGTCATGAAGGCAACATAGGCGAGAAGCGGCGGCAGCGGCAAACCTCTGCCCGGCAACGGGATGACCAGCCGGTCCGGTCGAAACTGGATAAAGCGGAGCGCCACCGAGGCCGGCTGCCGCCGCGTCCCGCCGCTCCCCTAGGGTTCCCTGGTGCGACAGCGCGCAGCCATTGACAGAATGACTCACCCTACGGTCGATCGAGTCTTCCTCGGCAGCGTCCGGTGCGCGCTGCCCGAACAGGCCGGAAGAGACAGGTGACGACGACACGACCGCGTGGTGGCGGCGCCGGGGGCGGGCCGTCCCGGCCGACGATGCTGGTGCTGGGCACCGCCGAGTGGAGCGCGCAGATCGCGACGAACCAGCACTACGTGGTGCGGGAGTTCGCGCGGGGCTTCGAGACCCACTTCGTCGAGTCGCTCGGCCTGCGCCGGGTCCGGTTCGACGCCCGGGACCTCACCCGGATCGCCCGCCGGGTCCACAACTCCGTCCGGGGGCACGCCGGGACCGCCCACCGGCCGGTACCGGAGCGGGCCACGATCGTCTCGCCGCTGATCGTGCCGGTGCACCGCCGGCCCACTCGGCTGGTCAACCGGCTGCTGCTGGAGCGGGCCGTCGCGCGGTGGCGGGACACCCCCCGGCCCCGGGGCCTGTGGACGTTCACCCCGGTCACCTACGGCCTCGAACGGTACGCCGACTTCACCGTCTATCACTGCGTCGACCTGCTGGGCGCCTTTCCCGGGGTGGACGCGGTCGCCGTCGCGGCCGGAGAACGCCACCTGGCCGGGCAGGCCCGGTGCGCCATCGCGACAAGTGACGCCGTCGCCGCGCACCTGGCGGAGGTCGGCTTCCCGGACGTCCGTACGCTGCCGAACGTCGCCGACGTCGACGTCTTCGCCGCGGCCAGCCGTCCCGCCGCGCAGCGCCGTCCGGCGGCGCTGTTCGCCGGCAACCTGTCACCGCACAAGCTGGACTATCCACTGCTCCGTGCCCTGGCCGATGCCCTGCGCGGCCGGGGCGAGCTGCTGCTGGCCGGCCCGGTCGCGGCCGGCGGTGGTGGCTTCGACACCGAGCTGGCCGAGCTGGAACGGCTCGGCGCGCGGTATCTCGGCGTGCTCGGCATCGACGAGCTGGCCGAGGTGGCCGGCACCGCCACGGTGGGCCTGGTGCCGTACGCCCTGAACCCGTACACCGCCGGGGTCAGCCCGCTCAAGTGCTACGAATACCTGTCGGCCGGGCTGACCGTGGTGAGTACCGCCGTGCCGGACGTGGTCCGGGCGGCCCGGGGCACCGACGCGATCGGCGTCGCGGACTCCGCCGACGACTTCGTCGCCCGGGTGCTGCGCGCCATCGAGCCCGGGCCGGATCCGGAGATCGCCGCCCGGGTCGAGCACGCCCGCGGCTTCGGTTGGCAGGCCCGGGGCGAACTGCTGCGGAGCATCGTCACCGGAGCGGGCGGGGCGCGGCCGGCGCCGACGACGGGACCGTTGCATGTCTAGCCCGCTGCCCGCCGCCCGGCGGCTGGTCGACGGGCTCGCCACCGCCGCCGCCGATCCGGCCCGGCTAGCGGTGCTGGCGACCGTCGTGTTGGTCCTCGCCCTGCCACAGATCTACCCGCTGCCCCGGGGCAGCGTCGACATCGCCCTCGGCACGGCCGTCGCGCTGCTGCTCGCCCCGGTGGTCCTGCTCGCCGCCCGGGGCGATCTGGTCCGCCGGCTGCTCCGGCTGGCCCTGGTCCGGATCGTGCTGCTCCTGCTGGCGCTCCGGCTGCTCACCCTGGCCTGGTCACCCGAGCCGCGCGCCGGGTTGCAGTTCATCACGCTGCTCGGCCAGTTCGTCGTCACGCTGGTGCTGATGTCGGCGGTGGCCCGCGGAGGCACCGCACCGCTGCGCAGGCTGCAACTCTGGTACTGGCCGTGGGTGCTGCTCGAAGCCGGCCTGGTCGTCGCCTTCCGGCTGCTGCCCGGGCTGGAGGACGCCTTCCTGCATTCGATCGGCGGCTACTTCGCCGGCCAGAACACCGTCGCGGCACTCTTCGGCGACAACCCGAACAACGTGCTGGACCCGGCGAAGGCCGGTGGGGTGTTCATCAACGCGAACGTCGCCGCGATGTTCCTCGGGATCAACGGCCTCGCCGCGTTCGCGCTGGCGGCGCTGACCGGCGCCCGTCGGGTCCGGGTGGTCGGGGTGGTGGCGCTGGTCGCGGTGCTGTTCACCGGCTCGAAGTCGGCCACGGTGCTGGTGGTCGCGCTGCCGGCCGCCGCGTACGGCTTCCACCGGCTGCGCCGGTACGCGACCCCGGTGCTCCGGCGGTACCTGCTGATCGCCGCCGTACCCGTGGGCGCGGCCGTGGCCCTGCTGCTGACCCTCAACCGCGGTTTCCTCGACGCCATGCTGGAGGCGTTCGTCGGGCGTGCCGCGATCTGGCAGTTCGGCGCGGAGGCGTTCCGGGACAGTCCGCTGCTGGGATTGGGCTACGGCGGCTGGAACCTCGGCTTCGCCGCGTACGCCGACGAGCACGACATCTGGCGGGTCTTTCCGCCGCACAACATCCTGCTCGGGGCCTGGGCGGTGACCGGGATCGCCGGGCTGCTGCTCACCGTCGCGTTCTTCGTCGCGACCTTCCGGCTGGTCGCCCGGCTCCTCGCGGTCGACGGGCAGGCCCGGCAGGTGTACGTCGTCTGCGTCGGCGCGGCGCTCGCCTGGATCCTGGTGCAGGGGCTGGGGGAGAACACCGACATCTTCGGCGACATCCACCTGATCCCGATCGTCTCCCTGCTGCTCGCCTACCTGATCCGGCCCGTCACCGCCGAGTCGTCCGCCGCCGAGTCGTCCGCCGCCGAGGAGTCACCTGCCGCCGAGGAGTCCGAGGACAATGTCAGCCACCCCGACCGTGGGCGTCGTACGACACCAGCCGTTCCGGCCGTCGGAGACGTTCATCACGAGCCAGGCCCTGGCGATGCGGAGCTTCCGGCCGTTGTTCGTGGCGAGGGATCCGGTCCCGAGCCTGCTGCCCACCGGCGCGGCTAGCCCCGCGACGGGGTCCGACCCGGCCGGTGCCACTCCGCAGGCCGGACCGGCCGGTGTCGCGTCGCCACCCGACTCGGTCAGCGTCGCCGACTTCGGCCGGGCCGCACTGCTGGCGTACACGCTGACCCGGTGGTCGGCGCCGTTGCGCCGGCTGCTGGCGGAACGGGGGACCGCGCTGCTGCACGCGCACTTCGGGGTGGAGGGCGTCTACGCCGCCCCGCTGGCCAGAGCGCTGGGCGTCCCGCTGGTGACCACCCTGCACGGCTTCGACGTGACCATCACCAAGTCCCGGCTGGTCGCGTCGAGGAAACCGTCCTGGCTGAACTACGTCGCCTGGCGGGGCGAGCTCTTCGACGTGGGCGCCACCTTCCTCTGCGTCTCCGAGCACATCCGGCGCAAGGCGGTCGACTGGGGCTATCCGGCCGACCGGCTCGTCGTGCTGCCGACCGGGGTGGACGTCGACCTGATCCCGTACGCCGGGGTCGCCGAGCCGCCCCGGATCCTGCACATCGCCCGGCTGGTGGAGAAGAAAGGGACGGCGGACCTGTTGCGGGCGTTCGCGGCGGTACGCCGGGCCGTACCCGAGGCCGAGCTGGTGATCGTCGGCGACGGGCCGCTGCGGGAGCGGCTCGACGGGCTCGCCCGGGAACTCGACGTGTCGGCGGCGGTCCGGTTCCTGGGCGCGCGGTCGCACGCCGAGGCGCTCGACTGGTTGGGCCGGTCCCGGGTGCTGTGCCAGCCGAGCGTGACCGCGGCCTCGGGGGACCAGGAGGGGCTGCCGACGGTGTTGCTGGAGGCGGCGGCGAGCGGGCGGCCGGTGGTCGCGACCGCGCACGGCGGGATAGCGGAGGCGGTGACCGACGGTGAGACCGGCTTCCTGGTGGCCGAGCGGGACGTCGCCGCGCTGGCCGAGCGGCTCACCGCCCTGCTCCGCGATCCGCAGCTCTGCCAACGGTTCGGCGAGGCGGGCCGGCGGACGGTCGTCGAGCGGTACAACCTGCGCCGGCAGACCGACAGGTTGGAATCGCTGTACAGGACCCTCGGATGATCGAGTCGATACTGGTCTTCTCCCGGGCCACCCCCCGGCACCACATCGGGGGGATGGAGATCCTCTCCTGGAGCCTCGCCGCCGAGCTGGCCCGGCACGTCCGGCAGGTTCGGGTCGTCACCACCGCCGTACCGGGGGTCGACGGGCCGTTCACGGCGGACGGCGTCGAGGTGGTGCCGCTGGCCGGTACCCGACCCGGCCGCTACTCGGCCGCCTGGTGGCGGGAGTCCCGGGCCTACTGGACGTCGCTCGCCGAGCCGCCCGGGGCGGTGCTGTCGGTGAGCGCCGGGGCGTACGCGGTGGCCCGGACGCGGGCGCGGCACCCGGGTACGCCGTTCGTGCTACAGGCGCACGGCACCTCGATGATGGAGATCAGTTCGAAACTGCGGGCCGGTAGTCCCCGGTTGCTGGCCACCGCGCCGAAGAACGCGGCCTGGCTGCTGCGGGATCTGGCCCGGTACCGGGACTTCGACCGGATCGTCGCGGTCGGTGCACGGGTGGTCGACTCGCTGGCCGCCCGGCCGCAGCGCTGGTTCGCCCCGGCGGACCGGGTCCGGCACATCCCCAACGGCGTACGTCCGGCGGACCACGCCGCGGACCTCCGGGCCCGGCGGGAACTCCGGGCGGCGTTCGGCATCGACGAGCGGGTGACGGTGGTCGGCTGTGTCGGCCGGCTGCACGCGCAGAAGCGACTGGACCGGGTGCTGCGGGCCGCGGCGGTGCTGCGCGACCGGGGACACGCCGCCCGGTTCCGGTTTCTGCTGGTCGGGGGCGGTCCCGACGAGAGCCGGCTACGTGGACTGGTCCGGGACCTCCGGTTGGCGGACCTGGTCACGTTCGTCGGGCAGGTTCGGCCGGACGAGGTCGGGCGATACCACGCGGCCGCCGACGTGGCCCTGCTCACCACGGCCCACCTCGAGGTGGGGCTGCCGATGGCGATCCTGGAAGCGCTGGCCAGCGGGCTGCCCTGCGTCGTGTCCCGGGGCATCGCCGGGCCGGCGGCGCTCGACTCCGCGGTGCACCCGGTCGACACCGACGATCCCGGTGCGCTCGCCGACATCCTGCACGGCATGCCGCCGGTACCCGCACCGCGGTCGAGCCTGCTGCCGGACGAGCTGACCCTGGCGCACTGCGCCCGGAGCTACCTGGCGCTGCTCGTCGAGCTTCGAGGCCGGTACGTGGCACCGTGACCAGGATCTTCTTCCGGCTGGTCCTCGGCGGGGTGACCGGCAAGCTGCTCGGTCTGCTCCGCGAGGTCCTGCTGGCGGCGCTGTTCGGCGCCGGACGGGCGGTGGCGGCCAACCGGGTCGCGCTGACCGCCACGCTGATTCCGGTCAACTTCTTCACCGCCGACGCGCTGTCGGCCGGCTTCCTGCCGTTGTACGTGCGGTACCGCCAGGAGCGGCCGGCCATGGCCCTGGTGCTCTACCACACCGTACGGTCGCTGCTGGGCGCGTTCTCGCTGCTGCTCACCGTGGCGCTGCTGTTCGGCCGGGCGGCCTGGGTCGACCTGCTCGCGCCGGGCCTGGACCCGGAGACCGCCGCGCTCGCCGCGACGATGCTCGGGATAGCGGCGCTGTCGGTGCCGTTCTACGTCCAGTACGGCCTCTACACCCTGGTCGGACTGGCACACGACGACGTACGCCTGATCAACATCCGCCCCTCGGTACAGAGCCTCGGCCTGATCGGCGCGACGCTGCTGGCCTACCTGACCGGCGACGTCGCGATCCTGGCCTGGGGCTTCACCGTGCCGTACGTCCTGCTCTGGGCCTGGGCCGCCTACTGGGTGCGGCGCCGGGGTTACCTCGCCGCGGTGGACGATCCGGGCCCGGCGCTCCCGGCCGGCACGGCCCGCCGGCTGGCGCTGGGGATGTTCTGGCGGCGGCTCCGGCCGCTGCTGCTGATCCCCGTGATCCTCCAGGGGTCGATCGGGGTCGAACGTGCGGTCGGCTCGCTGCTCGGCATCGAGGTGGTCGCGGCGACCGAGTACGCCCGGTTCGTCGTCGACTCCTGCATGGCCCTGCTCGCCGCCCCGCTCGGGCTGGCCGGCCTGGCGTCGTTCGCCCGGATGGACCCGGCCCAGGTGGCCGGCGGGCTCCGGCGGCTGCTGCCTCCGGTGGTCTTCGTGACCGTGCCGCTCTCGTTGATCCTCTGTCTCAACAGCACCGGCATCGTCACCCTGCTGTACGCCCGTGGCGAGTTCGACGACCAGGCGGTCCGGATCTCCGCCACGCTGCTGCTGGGCTTCGCCCTCGGCATCTGGGCGCAGGTGATCGGCTACACCCTGGTGAAGGTGCTCAACGCCCGGGGCCGGAACCTCCAGGTCGCGATCGTGATGGCGGTCTCGTACACCGCCGCCGCCGGGCTGAACCTCCTGCTGTTCCGGCACTGGGGGGCGTTCACCCTGGGCGCGGCGGCATCGGTCGGCGGACTGCTGATGTTCCTCGTCTCGGCGCGCCTGCTCGGGGTGCTCGGCTACAGCCTGCGGCTGGTCGCCACGCTGCTGCCCGGGGCGGTCGCGGCCGCCGGGCTCGGATACCTGCTCGCCGGTCCGGGCCTGCTGCGGCTGGTCGGCTCCTGCGTCGGGATCCTGCTGGTCTGGGTGGGCCACGCCGCGCTGGTGCCGGCGCTGCGCCGGACCTACCTGGTGGGCATCTGGGCCCGGGCACGCGGGCTGGGTGTGCGGGACAGGCCCGGAAAACCCCGTGACCGTGACCGGACTCCGTCGGATGGAGCATCAGCATGAGTGCCGAAGAGGTACGCGACCGGCAGGCGCGATCCGCCCCGGACGGTGCCGCCGTCGACGGGCCGGTGTCGCTCGACCATCTCGCCGACCGGTCGGTGGCGGTGGTGCACGAGTGGTTCGGCGCCACCGGCGGCTCGGAGAACGTCTTCCGGCAGATCGCGGCGCAACTGCCGCACGCCGAACGGTTCGTGCTGTGGAAGGACGAGGGAGTCGACGAGCCGGACCTTCGGGAGTCGTGGCTGGCCAGGACGCCGCTGCGGCGTACCAAGGCGGTGGCGTTGCCGGTGATGCCCCTGGTCTGGCGGACGCTGAGCCGCGAGCGGTTCGACGTCGTCGTCTCTTCCAGCCACGCCTTCGCGCACACCGTGCGGCTGGGCGTACCGGAGCGGACCCGCTACCTGAGCTACGTCCACTCACCGGCCCGGTACCTCTGGAGCCCGTCCTTCGACGGTCGCGGCGCCAATCCGTTGCTGGCCGCCCCGAGAAGGATCCTGCAAGCCGTCGACCTGCGGCTGAGTCGGCACGTGCACAGCTACGCCGCGAACTCCCGCGAGGTGCGGGACCGGATCCGCCGCTACTGGGGCCGGGACGCTGTGGTGATCAATCCGCCGGTGGACACCGACTTCTTCTCCTCTCCGCCGGAGCCGGAGCGCCACCAGTCCCGGGAGTACCTGCTCGGGGTGGGGCGGTGGATCCCGTACAAGAACTTCGATCTGATCATCGCGATCGCCGGGGCCGCCCGGCTTCCGCTGGTGGTCGCCGGGTCCGGGCCGGAGGAGGCGAACCTCCGGCGCGCCGCCGCCCGGGCCGGGGTCGCGGTCAGCTTCGAGGTCCAGCCCGACCGGGAGCGGCTGCGGCAGCTCTACTGGGGCGCGAAGGCGCTGCTCTTCCCGGTCCACGAGGACTTCGGCATCATCCCGGTGGAGGCCCAGGCCTGCGGCACGCCGGTGCTGGGGCTGCGCCGGGGAGGTCTGCTGGAGACCGTCGTGGACGGCCGGACCGGCCTCCTCGTCGATTCCGTGACCGCGGCCGACTACCTGCCCCTGCTCCGCCGCCTCGACGAGCTGGACCGGGACCGGCTGGTGGCGCACGCCGCCGGCTTCTCCCAGCAGGCGTTCTCGGCTCGGGTGCGCCGCTGGATCGCCGAGCAGACCGCTCGGTGAGCGGCCGGCGGGCGGCGAGGCCCGGTCAGAAGACCAGCGTCTCGCGCAGGTAGGTCGCCACCCGACGCAGCTCCTGGGCACCGTTCTCCGGGGCGGTCATCCGGAGCACCAGTTGGCGGTCGACCCTGTCCTCGCTGGTACCGCTCTGGAAGTACGCCACCACGACCAGCCCGTGCCGCTGCTCGCCGTTCTCCTGCAGCGTGTTCGTCTCGAGGAACGCCGAGTTCTGGCCGCTGCGGATCCACCGCTTGCCCCAGGCCTCCTCGGCCTGCCGCATCGCGACCTGCTGCGCCTCGTCACAGGGCTGCGCGCAGTCCCGTACGACCAGCTCCCCGCCGTACTCCGGCTTGTCGCTGCCCGGCGGCACCCCGCAGTTGTACTTGGTGAAGCCCTGCGCCCGGCCGGAGAGCACGCACTGCCAGCTCGCCGGCACCTTGACGGTGAACGTCAGGCCCTCCAGGTCCGGCAGGGTACGCACGTTGTCCCGCTCGGTGAAGGTCGGCCACTTCGCCGGCCACGCCCCGGCGGTGGGCGGCTCCAGACCCGGCTGCAACGGCGGGTTGGTCGGTGCCGGCGGCGGCAGGCTGCTCGCGGTCGGCTTCGCCTCGGGCGGCGGGTCGTCGCCGCCACCGCCCGAGAGGCTCACGGCGAGGATGGTCCCGCCACCGGCCAGCACCAGCACGATCACCGCCGCGATGGCAATCCAGAGCCAGTTGCGCCGCGGCTTCGGTTCGGAGGGGACGATGTGCCGCACCGGTGAGTAGAGCGGGTCGTGCCCGGACGCGTTCGTCGACAGGTCGGCCGGGTATGCCCGCGGCATCTCCGGCAGCGGCTGCGGCGGCCCGGAGACCGAGTCCGGCGGCACCGAGATCTGGTACGGCGGTGCCGAACTCTGGTCCGGCGGCACCGAGATCTGGTATGGCGGTGCCGAACTCTGGTCCGGTGGCACGGAGACCTGGTGCGGCGGTGCCGAGGTCTGGTGCGGCGGTGCCGAGGTCTGGTGCGGTGGCGACGACGTCTGGTGCGGTGGCAACGACGTCGGGGTCGCGTTCACCGGCGGCGCCGGCTGCGGGGGCCCGGCCTGCCACGGGTTGGGCGGCGCCACGCCCGATGTCAGCCTGGTCGTGGGGGTGGCCAGTTCGTCGTCGTCCGGCACCGAGGAGCCGTTCGCCGTTCCGGCGGCCGTCGGCGAGGAGACGGCGGTGGTCTTCATGGTCGGGGAGTCGCCGTCGCCCAGTCCCTCCTGCGCGGGCCGGCACTCCATGCCCAGCGCCGCGAAGAGTCGTTCGCCACCCTCGGTCTCACTGGCGGCGTAGGCGACCCAGGGTGCGGGCGCGGCGAACTCGGCGTGCACGTAACGAGGACCGCCCGCACCGGGCTGCGCCAGCGCCTGGGCGGTGCCGACGAAAGCGTCCCGCCAGCGTTGGTCACCCGCGACGGCGGCGTCCAGCACGGCCACCGTGTACGAGTTGCCCTGCCCGTCGATGGCGGACCAGACGCTGCCTACCTGGCACAGGCTGACCGCCTCGATGAACTGGTACGGACCCACTGGCTGCATCCCAACCCACTTCCGCTTCGCTCTGTGCGGATCCTAGCGAGGCGAGACCAGTGCACCCGAGGCCCCTCCGGAGGCCCGGTGGTCGTGTCGTGCCCGCCGCAGTCGTCCGGTGATAGTACATGAGTACTGACTCAGGGTGTCGGGCGCCACAGGAGCGATGTGGACAGTGCCGGGAAGGTCGCCGAGCTGCTCAGCCCGGTTCCTGGTGGAGTTCGGCGAGCAGCCGCTCACCGGCGGGCCAGGGGCCGTGTCCGCTCGCGGTCTCGACATGTCCGACGTCGCCCGCGTCGAACAGCTCCGCACCCCAGTCCTCGGCGTACTCCATGAACTGTGCGAACGTCGTGTACGGGTCGGTACGGCTGGCCACCATGATCGACCGAAACGGCAGCCGGGTACGCGGTACCGGGCCGTAGACGCTGTCGTCCGGTGGACGGTTCGGGTCGGGTTCCCAGGCCGGGTCGAGGTAGGGCGGGGTGACGAGCAGGGCCCCCCGGACCGGGCCGGTGTGCCGGGCCGCCCAGGCCGCGACGGTGAGGCAGCCGGCGCTGTGTGCCACCAGCACCGCCGGGTCCGGTGCCGCGCAGACGGCCTCGTGCAGCGCGGCGACCCGGTCTGCCAGGGTGAACGGCGGACCGGGCGGATAGGGTGCCCACCGGTATTCCGGATGTGCGTCGGCCCAGCGTCGCAACCAGTGTTCCGGCTTCGGGCGACCGCGTCCGGGCACCAGCAGGGTCCGGGTCAGCGTCCGCATTCCAGGGTCGGTAGTCACACCGCCAAACTAGTCCTGGCTATCTCGGTGGCTCACGCGGCGCCGAACGGGGCAGAATGACCGGCATGACCGCGCCGACTCCAGACTGGATCCGCGTCCTGGCGTTCGAGAACACCGGTCGGCTGCACCCGGCGGCCGCGCTGCGCGGTTGACTGCGTGACCGGGGCATCGACTGGATGCCCTTCGACTCCGACGACGTCCGGTGCGGGTTGGCCTGCGGCCCCGGACCGGACGGCCGGTGGCGTGGCTGGTACGACGTCCGGGTGCGGGCGGAGGCCCTGCGCCGGCTCGGGTTGCATCCGGACCAGCCGACCTCGACGGTCACCGGAGCGTCTCCACCAGCGTGGTGGCACGCCGCCGCCGAGCGGGCCGCCCGCTGACCGGCGACCCGGACTGACGCGCGAGGGCCGCTGACCGTCGTCGGGCCGTCGGTCCGCTCAGCGGCTCATCGCCGCCAGCACTTCCCGGGAGGCCCGTTCGGCGACCCGGCAGGCCTCGGCACAGATCCGGCAGTGCTCGTGCATCTTGGCGTGCCGATCGCACTCGTCCGCACAGGACCGGCAGGCGGTCGCGCACGCCTCCAACAGGCTGCGGCTGAGGTTCGCGTCGTAGCCGGTGTGCCGGGACAGCACCCGCGCGGTGGTGGAGCAGACGTCGGCGCAGTCCAGGTCGGTCCGGATGCACTTGACGAGCTGGGCGACGTCCGCCTCGCTCAGGCAGGAGTCCGCGCACGAGGTGCAGGCCTGGGCGCAGGCGAGCAGCGCGTCGATCGACCTGGCCAGCAGGTCGCGGTCGAGGTTGATCTCTCCCGGGTACGTGGCCAGCATGGGCCGGGTGGCGGCAGTCATTTCGCGTCTCCTCGCGTCGGCGGTCGGCTCCGCGTTCGGTGGCCGTCCATCTGCCGATACCCGGTGCCGCCGAGGTCCATTCGGGCTTCGGCCGACCGGTCGGCATCCCCGTGGCGCACTGTCGAGCTGCCCCGTTTGGGTGCCCGCCGACCCCGGAGCCGCGCTCCGCCCTTCGGTGTCCCGTCGGTGCCGCCTGCTCCCGCCCGGTGTCGCCTGCTCCCGCGCTGTGCCGCCCGGCCCGCCTGTGCCCGGTGCCGCCCGGGTTCCGCGCGCTGTGCCACCCGGTTCCGCTTTCGGTCGGGCGCCTAGACTTGGGTCCGTAGCGCCATGTTCCGGACTTCTCTCCGGAGGCGCCGTGTTCCGCGCCGATCTGCCGGCGACTCGCGGAGGAGGCGGATATGGACGCCGCAACGGGTGGTACCGACAACACCCCGTCCACCTTCGCCCAGGAGGGCAGGGCACTGTTCCTGATGAGCGCCTGCCTGGCCGGGACCCGCTGCGCGTACGACGGTGGCGCCGCGAAGGAGGAGGTGGCGCCCGGCGCCGACGCCCGGGTCCGGCTGGTCTGTCCGGAGGTGATGGGCGGGCTGCCGACCCCGCGCGACCGTGCCGAGATCGTCGGTGGGGACGGATTCGACGTACTGGACGGCCGCGCCCGGGTGCTGACCCACCGGGGCGAGGACGTGACCGAGGCGTACCTGGCGGGTGCCCGGCGGACCCTGCGGATCGCCCGGGCATCCGGGGCGGTCGGGGCGGTACTCCAGGACTACAGCCCGTCCTGCGGCTGCCGGCAGATCAGCGACGGGACGTTCCGACGGAACCGGATCGCCGGCCAGGGGGTCACGGCGGCCCTGCTGCTCCGCAACGGGTTCCAGGTCGTGGCGCACCACGAGTACGACGCGTCGGCGCCGTTCCCGTCCGCTCCGGCGGCGCCCCCGGAGTGAGCGCCGTGCCGCGCACCCGACAGGCGCCCCGGCAGGCGACCGTCGCGCGGCACCGGGTCGGAGGCGGCGACCGTTCGACGTTCCGGACCGACCGTTCGACGCCTCAACGCACGACCTGCGGATCTGCGCGCTCCCGTTACTGAAGCGTTACGGTGTACGGTTTGACTGCTCCAATGTTAGCGGTAACACTCGGCTCGCGACGTGATCGCGACCAGACCGTCGGGGCTGGCAGGAGCCATGCCCCAAGTAGGAGAGGTGGACATGCCGCCGGCCACGCATCCGCAGATCTGGTTCCTCACCGGGAGCCAGCACCTGTACGGTCCGGAGACCCTCGACCAGGTCGCGTCCCAGTCGCAGCAGATTCTGCGCACGCTCACCGGCTCCGGTCAGATCGTCGCGGACATCGTCTGGAAGCCCGTACTGACCGAGGCGTCGGCGATCCGCGCTGTCCTGCTGGAGGCGAACGCCGACCCCGGCTGCCTCGGCGTGATCGCCTGGATGCACACCTTCTCGCCGGCCAAGATGTGGATCACCGGCCTGGACGCGCTGCGCAAGCCGCTGCTGCACCTGCACACCCAGCTCAACGAGGCGCTGCCCTGGGAGTCCATCGACATGGACTTCATGAACCTCAACCAGGCCGCGCACGGCGACCGCGAGTTCGGGTTCATCCAGACCCGACTCGGACTGGCCCGCAAGACGGTCGCCGGGCACGCCTCCGACCCGACCGTGGTGGCCCGGATCGACGAGTGGGCCCGCGCCGCGCTCGGCCTCGCGCACCTGCGCAACCTCCGGCTGGCCCGGTTCGGCGACAACATGCGCGACGTCGCCGTCACCGAGGGCGACAAGGTGGAGGCGGAGCTGCGGTTCGGCGTCTCGGTCAACACCTACGGGGTCAACGACCTGGTCGAGGTGGTGGACCGGGTCGCCGACCAGGAGGTCGAGCGGCTGGTCGGCGAGTACGCCGACACCTACCGGCTCGCCCCCGAGTTGGCCAAGGACGGCGACCGGCACGAGTCGCTGCGGTACGCGGCCCGGATCGAGGCCGGGCTGCGGGAGTTCCTCGCCGAAGGCGGCTTCGGGGCGTTCACCACGAACTTCCAGGACCTCGGCGGGCTGCGGCAACTTCCCGGGCTCGCCGTGCAGCGGTTGATGGCCGACGGCTACGGCTTCGGCGGCGAGGGCGACTGGAAGACCTCGACGCTGCTCGCCGCGGTCAAGGCGATGGGCGTTGGGTCTTCCCGGGGCACCTCGTTCATGGAGGACTACACCTACCACTTCGGACCGGGCGAACCGAAGATCCTCGGCGCGCATATGCTTGAGGTCTGCCCCAGCATCGCGAGTGGGCGCCCGTCGTGCGAGATCCACCCGCTCGGCATCGGCGGCCGCGAGGACCCGGTCCGGCTCGTCTTCGACGCCACTCCCGGTCCCGGGGTGGTGATCGGGATGGCCGACCTCGGCGAGCGGTTCCGCCTCGTCGCCAACGAGATCGAGGTGGTGCCGCCGGACGAGCCGATGCCCCGGCTCCCGGTCGCCCGTGCGGTGTGGAAGCCGGCGCCGTCGCTGAGCACCTCCGCCGAGTCGTGGCTCACCGCCGGGGGGCCGCACCACACCGTGTTGACCCAGGCGGTGGGCGCGGCCACGCTGCGCGACTTCGCGGACATGCTGCACACCGAGCTGGTGCTGATCGACGAGCGGACCACGACCGCGGACTTCCGGGACCGGCTGCGCTGGAACCAGGCATACCACCGACTCGCCCAGGGGCTGCCCGGCCGGGGCTGACCCTGACCCGCAGGGCCCGCGCCGGGGCAGCATCGCCCGGGCGGGCCCGCCCCGCCACCTCGCCGGCCGTCCCGTGACCCGGGCCGGCGGCGGACCGGAAACCCGCACGCCGTACCAGGAAATGGAGGACCAGATGAAATTCGTCCGGCTCGCGGCGGTGGCCAGCGCCGCCACGCTCGCCGCCGCGCTCACCGCGTGCGGATCGAGTACCAAGACCGTGGACCAGGAGGCCGGCTCCGGCGACAACGCCGGGGCGCTCGTCGGGGTCACCATGCCGACGAAGTCCTCCGAGCGGTGGATCCACGACGGCAACAACGTCAAGGCGGGCCTGGAGAAGCTCGGCTACACCGTCGACCTCCAGTATGCCGAGAACGACATCCCGGCCCAGGTGAACCAGATCGAGAACCAGATCACCAAGGGCGCCAAGGTGCTGATCATCGCCTCGATCGACGGCACCGCCATCACCACCCAGTTGCAGAACGCGGCGGACAACAAGATCCCGGTCATCGCGTACGACCGGCTGATCCGGAACAGCCCGAACGTCGACTACTACGCCACCTTCGACAACTTCAAGGTCGGGGTGCAGCAGGCGACCTCGTTGCTGGTCGGGTTGAAGCTGAAGAACGAGGACGGCAGCGACGGCACCGCCAAGGGACCGTTCAACGTCGAGCTGTTCGCCGGCTCGCCGGACGACAACAACGCCACCTTCTTCTTCAACGGCGCGATGTCGGTGCTCCAGCCGTACATCGACAAGGGCACCCTGGTGGTCAAGAGCGGGCAGAAGGACTTCAAGACCGTCGCCATCCTGCGCTGGGACGCCGGTACGGCGCAGCGCCGGATGGAGGACCTGCTGACCAAGACGTACAGCGGCGGCACCAAGGTCGACGGGGTGCTCTCGCCGTACGACGGGCTGTCGATCGGCATCCTGTCGGCGCTGAAGAGCAACGGCTACGGCACGTCCGGGCAGCCGTACCCGGTCGTGACCGGGCAGGACGCCGAGGTGGCCTCGGTGAAGTCCATCATCGCCGGTGAGCAGTACTCGACCATCTACAAGGACACCCGGCAGCTTGCCGAGGTGGCGGTCAAGATGGCCGACGCGGTGCTCAAGGGGAGCAAGCCCGAGGTCAACAACGAGAAGGACTACGACAACGGCAACAAGGTCGTGCCCTCCTTCCTGCTCGATCCGGTGATCGTCAACAAGGCCAACTACAAGGCCATGCTGATCGACACCGGGTACTACAAGCCGGAGCAGCTCCAGTAGTACGGTCGCGGCGGTCGCCCGGGGTGATCCCCCGGTGCGGCCGCCGCGCCTGGAGGCGATCCGTTGGCTTAGTGCTTCCCCATGGTTGGTAGCCGGGGGATTCCTGGCTCGGACCGCACCCGACCGCCCTCTCGGAAGGAGGTGATCGCATGTCTCACGTCGTCGGCACCAGCACGGTCACGCTCTGCCGTGGCGAGGATCGTCCTCGCGGCGTTCCGGTCCCGACACGCGGTGTACCCGCAGGTGTCGCACCGGAAGACTCTGACACCCAACCCGAGGCGTTCCTTGGCTCTCGTACCGCACTGCGAGCAGGTCATCGTGGTGTAGGCGGGCGGTACCAGCACCACCTTCCGGCCCGCCCGCATGCCACGGTCGACCAGTTCCCGCTTCGCCGTGCCGATCGCCGCGTCAGCGGCCTTGCAGGCCATCCGGGATTTGGTGAGGAATGTCGGCTTGAAGTCCTCGACGGCGATCAGGGCGTGGTTGTCGACGATCTTCTTCGCCCAGACCCGGGCGTGGTGGGTGTTCTGCCGGGCCGCCTTCTTCGCCAGCTTCGCCGCCTGGCGCTTGGCGCGCAGGTAGCCGTTCGACGGCGGGGCGCCCTTCACCCGTCGGCGGCGTGCCATTCTCCGTTGGAGTTTGGCGAGTTCGGCGGCGCAGCGTTTGCGGTGGCCGTGGTGTGGCAGGTCATAGGCGGCATCCGTCGTGGTCGCGGTCGTCGTGACACCCCAGTCGACACCGATCGCCCCCTGAACGTCGGGTGCGGGTGTGATCTCGCGGCGGACGACGAAAGAGGCGTACCAGTGCCCGAGGCAGTCCTGGTAGACCCGGACGCTGGTCGGATCGGACGGCAGCTCGCGGGACCAGACGACCGGAATGGTGACGCCGCCGGGCAGCCGCAACCGACGGTCGCGGACCGAGAAACCGCGCGTGGTGTATTCGAGGCTGGGCAGGGAGTCCTTACGCCGCTTCGGTCTCGGCCTCCCTCGACCCTTCACCCTGAACGAGTGCTGGAGGGCGAGAGCGTAGGTACGCAGCGTCTGCTGCTGCGCGACCTGGGACCCTTCCCGCAACCACGACGACCGCGCCCGCGCCTCGGTCAACAGCTTCGACAACGTGCCGAAGGTCGGCCTACGCCCGGTCCTGTACTGGTGGACGGCCTCGTTCCACAACCAGCGACACCGCCCCCACTCGGCCAACAGCGCGGCCCGCGCGGTCGCGCAGGGACGCAACCGGTAGGTGTACCGCACCACCTCTTCCACACCCGCGAGCATCCCAGCCGCATCCGACAGTTCTGGCCCCGCAGAGGAGTCGACGCCATGCCGACAACCAACGCAACGCCTGACCGCCCATTCCTTCCCATGGCCGAAGCCACGGGTTTCCCGGGCGGCTCTTGATGACCGACGACATTCTGCGGATGCGGGACATCACCAAGACCTTTCCCGGGGTACGGGCGCTGCACGAGGTCAGCCTCTCGGTGCGCCGGGGTGAGATCCACGCGATCTGCGGCGAGAACGGCGCCGGGAAGTCCACCCTGATGAAGGTGCTGTCCGGGGTCTATCCACACGGCTCGTACTCCGGGGAGATCTTCTTCGACGGCGAGCCCTGCGAGTTCGCCGACATCCGGGACAGCGAGCGGCGCGGGATCGTCATCATCCACCAGGAGCTGGCGCTCTGCCCGCAGCTCTCGATCGCCGAGAACATCTTCCTCGGCAACGAGCGGGCCAGCCGTGGCCTGATCGACTGGAACCGGACCAACCACGAGGCCGCCGAGCTGCTGGCCCGGGTCGGGCTCTACGAGAACCCGGTGACCCAGGTCAGCGACATCGGCGTCGGCAAGCAGCAGCTCGTCGAGATCGCCAAGGCGCTCTCCAAGCGGGTCCGGCTGCTCATCCTCGACGAGCCCACCGCGGCGCTCAACGACCGGGACTCGGCGCACCTGCTCGACCTGCTGCGCGGCCTGCGCGACCAGGGCATCACCTGCGTGATCATCTCGCACAAGCTGAACGAGATCGCGGCGATCGCCGACCGGATCACCATCCTGCGGGACGGCCGGACGATCGAGACCCTGGATCCCGAGTCCGACGAGGTGACCGAGGACCGGATCATCTCCGGGATGGTCGGCCGGGACCTCGACCACCGGTTCCCGCCGCGCGAGCCGCGGATCGGCAGCGAGGTGCTGCGGATCGAGGACTGGACGGTGCACAGCCCCAGCCAGCACGGCCGGGTGGTGGTCTCGAACGCCAACCTCACGCTGCGGCGCGGCGAGATCGTCGGGCTGGCCGGGCTGATGGGCGCCGGCCGTACCGAACTCGCGATGAGCGTCTTCGGGCGCTCGTACGGCACGAACATCTCCGGCCGGCTGGTCAAGGACGGCCGGGAGATCGCCGTACGGTCGGTGCGGGACGCGATCCGGCACGGCATCGCGTACGCGACCGAGGACCGCAAGCGGTACGGCCTCAACCTGATCGAGGACATCAAGCGGAACGTCTCGGCCGCCGGCCTGACCAAGCTGGCCCGGCGCGGCTGGGTCGACGACCACCGGGAATACCAGGTCGCCGACGAATACCGGGCCAGCATGAACATCAAGGCGCCGAGCGTGTTGAGCGTGACCGGCAAGCTCAGCGGCGGCAACCAGCAGAAGGTCGTACTCTCGAAGTGGATCTTCACCAATCCCGACGTGCTGATCCTCGACGAGCCGACCCGGGGCATCGACGTCGGCGCCAAGTACGAGATCTACTCGATCATCAACCGGCTCGCCGACGAGGGTAAGGCCATTCTGGTCATCTCGTCGGAGCTGCCCGAACTGCTCGGCCTCTGCGACCGCATCTACACCCTCTCCGCCGGCCGGGTCACCGCCGAGGTGCCGCGCGCGGAGGCGACCCAGGAGTACCTGATGCGGTACATGACCAAGGGCCAGGCCGACCACGGCGACGCCCGCACCAGCTCGGACGACCCGGGTCCGGCGGACGCCGCCGGCCGGCCGGGCGACCCGACGAACGGACAGGAGTAGACCTCGATGAGCGCCACCGCACCCACCAACGCCGACGTCGCGGTGAGCGGGCCCGGTCTCGGTGAACCGTCCGCCCCGGCCGGCGGCTCCGGCCGCCGGCTGTCGGTGAACCTGCGGCAGAGCGGCATCTACGTCGCCTTCGCGCTGATCGTGCTGCTCTTCTCGGTGCTGACCGACGGGGCGCTGCTCCAGCCGCAGAACATCTCCAACATCGTCGTACAGAACTCGTACGTGCTGATCCTGGCGATCGGCATGATCCTGATCATCATCGCCGGGCACATCGACCTCTCCGCCGGCTCGGTGGTGGCGGTCACCGGGGCGATCGCGGCGGTACTGATGGTCGAACACGACGTACCGTGGCCGCTGGCCCTGCTGATCACCCTCGTCGTCGGCGGGCTGATCGGTGCCTGGCAGGGCTTCTGGATCGCCTACTTCGGCATCCCGGCCTTCATCGTGACCCTGGCCGGCATGCTGCTGTTCCGGGCGCTCACCCTGACCGTCCTGGGCAACCAGGGCATCGGCCCGTTCCCGGACCCGGTGCGTACCCTCGCCAACGGCTTCACCGAGGGCTACCTGGGCAACGTCGGGCTCGGCCCGCTGGGCGGGGCCGACCTGTTCAGCCTGCTGGTCGGGATCGTCGCTATGGCCGGCATCGTGCTGGTGCAGTGGCGTAGCCGGGTGGCCCGGCTCGGCTACCAGCAGAGCGTCGAGCCGCTGCCGCTCTTCGTCCTCAAGCTCGCCCTGGCCGGCGTCGTGGTGATGACGGTGATCGTGCAGCTGGCCCGGTTCAAGAACCTGCCCTGGGTGCTGATCCTGCTCGCGGGGCTGATCCTGGCGTACTCGCTGCTGACCAACCGGGCCGTCTTCGGCCGGCAGATCTACGCCGTCGGTGGCAACCTCCAGGCCGCGACCCTGAGCGGCGTCAAGGTCAAGTCCGTGATCTTCTGGATCTTCGTCAACATGGGCGTACTGGCCGCGCTTGCCGGGGTCATCTTCGCCGGCCGGCTCAACCAGGCCGGGCCGACCGCCGGCAACGCCTTCGAACTCGACGCCATCGCGGCGGCGTTCATCGGCGGGGCGGCCGTGCAGGGCGGCGTCGGCAAGGTGGTCGGGGCGATCACCGGTGGCCTGATCATGGGCGTCATCAACAACGGCATGTCGTTGATGGGTGCGCCCAGCGAGCGGGTGATGCTGGTCAAGGGCGCGGTACTGCTCGCGGCGGTGGCCTTCGACGTCTGGACCAAGCGGCGCGCCGGAGCCTCCCGGTAGTACCGGCTTCTCGTCGATCGGGCAGCGCGCTCGTCGTCGCTCCGGCAGCGCGCTCGTCGTCGG
Organism: Plantactinospora sp. ZYX-F-223; assembly: GCF_039649625.1. Classification (NCBI taxonomy): domain Bacteria; kingdom Bacillati; phylum Actinomycetota; class Actinomycetes; order Micromonosporales; family Micromonosporaceae; genus Plantactinospora; species Plantactinospora sp. ZYX-F-223. The sequence continues at coordinate 101,033 of NZ_JBDJAV010000006.1, forward strand.
TCCGGCTCGTCGTCGGTACGGCGAGCCGCGCGGCGTCGGAGGGCCATGGCGCTTACGGTGGAAATCCGGACGAACCATCAGGATCGTGGTGGCGCCGGAGCCGGGCGTGCCCGATGCCGTGCGACCCACTCGGGAGTCGGGAGGCGGGCCGGTGGCCGATCCGGGACGCGCCCCGGCGAGCGGGCCCGCGCCGGGGAATCCCGACTGAGATGGACTGGGCTGGATGGGCACTGTTCGGTGTGGTGGCCACCGCCGCGCTGACCGCGGCGATGATCACGGCGCAGCTCGCCGGGCTCACCCGGGTCGACCTGCCGCTGATCCTCGGCAGCCTGGTCACCGAGGACCCGGACCGGGCCCGGGTCGCCGGGTTCTTCCTCCACCTCCTGGCCGGTCAGGGATTCGCGCTCGGCTACGCCGCGACGTTCGCCCTGCTCGGGCGGGCCACCTGGTGGCTCGGAGCGCTGCTCGGCGTACTGCACGTCGGCATCACGCTGACGGTGTTGCTACCGCTGCTTCCGGGCGTACATCCCCGGATGGCATCGGCGCGGGCCGGTCCGTCCAGTACGGCGGTGCTGGAGCCGCCGGGCCTGCTGGCCCTCAACTACGGCGTGCAGACTCCGCTGGTCACGGTGGCCATGCACGTCCTCTACGGGTCCGTCCTCGGCCTGCTCCTCCAGGCCCGGTGAGCCGGACCCCGGCCGGAGCGGCCGTGCACCGCGCCGACGGCGGACCGGCACGCCGGGCCGACGGCGGAGCGGCACACCGGGCCGACGGGTTCCGGTCGGGGTGCCGGCGAGGGCCGCGATGACCAGCGAACCGGCCGCCGACCCGGGGCTGCCACCGATCGCGGACTACGGGCTGCTCGGGGACACCCGCACGGCGGCCCTGGTCTCCAGTGCCGGTGCGATCGACTGGATGTGCGTACCCCGGTTCGACGGCGCGCCCCTGTTCGGCCGGCTCGTCGGCGGCGCGGCGGCGGGCACCTTCCGGATCGGCCCGGCCCGACCGGCCGAGGTGGTCGAGCGGCGGTACCGGCGGCACACGGCAACCCTGCGGACGACCTGGGCGGTCGGCGACCGGCGGCTCACCCTCACCGAGGGGATGGTGGCCGAGGTCGCCGGACGGATGCTCCCGGCGATGCTCCTGGTCCGACGGCTCCACGCCGCCGGAGGTCCGGCCGAGGCCGTCGTCGAGTTCGACCCCCGGCTCGGCGCCGACCACCGGCCGCCGCGGGTACGCCGCCGCCGGTCACTGCTCGTCTGCGAATGGGGCTCGCTCGCGGTGTCACTGACCTGCGCTCCCGGGCGCCTCGTCGAACCCGGCCGACCGGCCCCGGTGACCGTCCACCCGGACCGACCGGTCACCTTCGTACTGGTCATGGCGCACCGGGAACCACTGCTGTACGTCGATCCGGAGGCGGCCTGGGAACTGCTGCGCGCGGACGAGGCGCACTGGCGGGCATGGATCGCCGACGTCGATCCCGACCTCCCGTTCCGGGACGCGGTGGCGCGCAGCCTGCTCACGTTGCGGCTGTTGACGTACTCGCCGTCGCATGCCCCGGTCGCCGCACCGACCACCTCGCTGCCGGAGCAGCCCGGCGGGGTACGGAACTGGGACTACCGCTACGTCTGGCCCCGCGACGCCAGCATCTCCGTCGCCGCCTTTCTCGGCGTCGGCAAGCCCGACCAGGCCCGCGGCTTCCTCGCCTGGCTGTTGCGGGCCAGCCGGTTGCAGCGACCGCGGCTACCGGCACTGTTCACCCTGGACGGACTGCGGGTGCCGGGGGAGCGGCGGCTCGACGGCTGGCCCGGCTACGCCGGCAGCACCCCGGTACGCCTCGGCAACGGCGCGGCCGGCCAGCACCAGCTCGACGGCTACGGCTGGGTCGTCGACGCCGTCTGGGTGTACGCCCGGGCCGGACACCGCCTCGACGCGGAGACCTGGCGGGCCGTACGCGGCTTCGCCGAGGTGGTCGCCCGGCGGTGGCGGGAGCCCGACGCCGGCATCTGGGAGCTGCGGCACGCCACCCACCAGGTGCACTCCAAGCTGATGGGTTGGCTCGCGCTGGACCGGGCACTGCGGATAGCCGAGACCCATGCACTTCCCGAGCGGCAGCGGCGGCGCTGGCGCGACGCCCGGCAGGCGATCGCCGACGACGTGCGGGCGCACGGCGTCGACCCGGAGCGGTCGAATCTCGTCCGAGGCTACGGCTCCCGGGAAGTCGACGCGGCGCTGCTGGTGCTACCGCTGCTCGGCATCGAGGACGCCGGCTCGTCCCGCGTCACGCGCACCATCGAGGCCATCCGCAGCGACCTGGACGCGGGCGGTCCGCTGCTCTACCGCTACCCACCCGGCCGCGACGGCCTGCCCGGCGCGGAGGCCGCCTTCCTGCCCTGCTCGTTCTGGCTGGCCCAGGCCCTCGCCGCCACCGGACGGCGGATCGAGGCGGTCGAGCTGTTCCAGGCACTCCTCGACCGGGCGAGCCCGTTGGGTCTCTACGCCGAGGAGATGGACCCGGCCACCGGCGCCCACCTCGGCAACTATCCGCAGACCCTGACCCACGCCGCGCTCGTCCAGGCGGTGCTCGCGATCCGGTCCGCACCGGCCGGGTAGCCGGGGCACCCCCGCCGATCCGCTCTGTGCCGGCCTTCGGGCGTCGCCGACGGCCGGGCATTCGGTCGGTCGGGGTTCAGCCGCCGGATCGACCAACCGTGCTTGCGGCGGGGCGGTGCTGGCCGAGCCGGTCGAGGACGAAGGTGAGAAAGGCGTGCACCTGCACCTCGTCCAGCGTGTCGCCGGCGGTCCGGCCCCGGGCGTAACCACGCAGTGCCGCCTGGATCAGCGGACCGAACTCCGGTGCGGCTCCGGCCGCCCACTGCGCCGCCGGCCGCTTCGCGTACCACCGGCGGTGGCTCGCGTACCGCAGCGAGCGGCAGCCGTTGAGCACAGCGTTGTCACCGAGGTCGAGGTCCGCGTGCAGCCGCGCCTCGACCGACTCGACCAGCACCGGCAGCAGCGCGTCGAACGGTACCGGCGCCAGCAACGTCGCGGGCGGCGGACCGAGCAGCGCGAGGCCCTGCTGGCTGCTGATCGACCGGTCGATCGGGTACCAGAACACCGCCTCGTCCTCGCTCGCCCCGAAGCCGACCTTCGGCGGCAGTTCCCGTCCGGTGTTGAGGTTGAGCGCGAAGCCCGCGCCGCTACCGGCGCCGGCCACCGCCGACCGTTCGTACAGTACGAACTCCAGGCCGGTGGCGGGGCAGGGCAGCACGTCGTGGGACAACTCGGCGGCGAGCGTCTCCAGTACCGCCGGACCGGCGCGCTCGACCACGGCGATCAGGTCGATGTCGCTGCGCCCCGGCGAATAACCGTCCAGCGCCAGGGATCCGGTCGGGTAGACGCCGAGCAGCGCGTCCCCGAGTACGGTGCGCAGCCGGTCCAGCACCCGGGCGAGGTAGGCGCTCACGTCGGACGGAAGGGTCGATGTCACGGCGATACCCTGCCATCCCGGCAGAGCGCCTCGCCCGCCCGGGTGAGCCAGGCGTACGGCGAGGGGCCCCGGGGGTGCGGAGGTTTCGTACGATTCCCCACATCCGACGACCGCTCGCCCCCCAGACCCGAAGGAACACCGTGGACTCGTCCCTCGCGATCCTCATCGGCGGCACGGCCCTCTGCGCCGGCGCGGTCGCCTACCTGGTTCTGCTTCGCGACCTCGGCCCACGGCGCGCCGCCGGGGCCGCCGGAGCCGTGACGATCGGCGTCACCGCGAGTTTCCTGCTGATGCTCTACCTCGCCACGCTCGCCCTTCCGGCCGTGCTGGGTTTCGTCGCCGTCTTCGCCGCCGGTGTCGCCTACCCGGTCTTCCTGCGCGACCTCGGTCCACGCCGGGCCGGTGTGGCGGCCGCGGGTGCGGCCGCCGTCGTCACCGCGAGTTTCCTGCTCGTGCTCTACCTCGCCGTGATCGCCTTCATCGCCGCCATCGGCGTGTACCTGCTGCTGCGGGTCCGGATCCGGATCGCCCCCGCGCTGGTCCTCATGGCGACCACCCTCGGCGGGCTGCTCGCCGCCTCCGGGCTCGTCTTCTGGGTCAGCCTCACCTACGTCATGTGACTCGCTCACCCACGTCATTGACGCTCACCCACGTCATTGACGCTCACCCACGTCATGTGATGCCGGCCCGTCCCGCGCGGCGGATCACCTGTTCCCGATGGCCTGCCGGGCGGCCGCGACGAGGGCGGGGAGCACCTGGGCGGCGGTCCCGCGCAGGTTGATCGCGCAGACCTGGTCGAGCGGTGTCGGTTCCGGGTTGACCTGGATAACGGTGGCGCCGGAGCGTGCCGCGATCCGGGGAATCTCGGCGGCGGGATAGACGACACCAGAGGTACCCACCGTCAGCAGGACGTCGCAGCCCACGGCGGCGTCGACCGCCGCCGTCAACGCCGCCTCGGGCAGGGCCTCCCCGAACCACACCACGCCGGGACGCACGAGTGCGCCGCAGCGGGCGCAACGGGGCGGTGGCACCCGGCCACCCTCGTCCGGTTCGACGGTCTCGCTGTGCTGCGTCGTCTCCGGCAGGGCCGCCGGGTGAGCGGCCTCGGCGATGCAGCGGGGCGCGAAGAGGCTGCCGTGCAGATGGACGGGGGACCGGGAGCCGGCCCGCTCGTGCAGGTCGTCGACGTTCTGGGTGACGACCACGGTGCCGGGGATCAGAGCCTCGATGGCGGCCGTGGCGAGATGCCCGGGATTAGGGTGGGCTCGGCGTACCCGGGCGCGCCGCCATTCGTACCAGCCCCAGACGAGGTCGGGATCGGTGTGGAACGCCTCCGGGGTGGCGAGTTGCATGGCGTCGAAGCGGGCCCAGAGCCCGGTGAGATCGTCACGGAAGGTCGGCACACCGCTTTCGGCCGACATCCCGGCGCCGGTGAAGACGACGACCCGACGTGCCTGGCCGAGGCGTGCGGCGGCATCGGGCGGCAGGACGTACTCCATCCGCGAGATCTTGCCATCACTCGGCCGTGTGCTGTCTGCGGCGGCGGGTATCGACTTCGCGACCCTGGTTCGGGCCGGGTCGACGCCGATCGGCGACGATCCGGACGGGGCGGACGCCGCCGGCCCGGAGCGAAGTGTGCGACGCTGGTCTGAATACGATCCCGGCCCGTCGGCCGTCGCTGGTGGCGAGGTGGTGTTGGACGAGGCGCGGCCCCCACTCGCGTCGACGGACGGCGTGGACGCGGGCGCGTCCGGCGGCCCGGCGGCGGGCCCGTACCCGGTCGACGACCGCCGGATCCGCGGTCTCGACCTGACGGTGGTGCGGCACGGCCAGAGCACCGCGAACGTGGCGTTCGCCGCGGCCGAGGTGGCCGGTCGGGCCGAGACGGGTCTGGTCGGCCGGGATCGGGACATTCCGCTGTCGCCGTTGGGCGAGCGGCAGGCCGCCGCGGTCGGGCGGCGGCTGGTGGGACTACCGGCGGGCCGGCGGCCGGAGGTGGTGATCTGTTCGCCGTACCGGCGGGCGCGGCAGACCTGGCGGTTCGCGGTGGCGGCGGCCGACGCGGCCGGTGTCCGGCTGCCGGAGCCACTGGTCGACGACCGGTTGCGAGACCGCGAGATGGGCGAGCTGGAGCTGCTGACGAGGGCCGCGATCGGGGTACGGTTCCCGGCCGAGGCCGCCCGGTGGCGGGAGACGGACGAACTCCGGTACCGCCCGCCCGGCGGCGAATCCCTGCTCGACGTCGGCGCCCGGCTCGCGCCGCTCCTCGCCGACCTGCGCACCTCCCACGCCGGCCGGCGACTGCTGTTGGTCGCCCACGACTCCGTGGTACTCATGCTGCGTCACCTGATCGAGCGGCTGTCGCTGGCCGAGCTGCGCGCCGTGGTCGCCGCCGGTCCGGTCGCCAACGCCTCGTTCACCGCCTGGTCCGATGTGGACGGGGACGACGGCCCGGTGCTGGTGGAGTACGACGTCGTCGACCATCTGCAGGCCGATCCCTCCTGACGGCTGCCGGCGACCCGGTTCGGCGGAGGTGCCGGCTCGGGACAGAGGTGTCGGGTCGGGTACGACTTTTCGGCGGCTCGTCGGTCGGCGGCCGTAGGCCCGGTCGTCATGGCTTCCGCATCTACGTCGACCTCGTGCTGGCGCTGACCAAGGCCGCCGGGGCGGCACCGCCTCCGGGCACCGTCCGGGCCGCCGCCATCGCCGGGACGGCGCGCGACCACCTCGCCGCGCACCTCGACCAGAACGTCACGCTGGCCGCGCTGGCCGGAGTGACCGGCACCAGCCGGTTCGGCGTCACGCGGGCCTGCATCGCGCACTTCGGACTGCCGCCGCACGCGTTGCGGCTGCGGCTGCGGCTCGATTACGGCTGCGGGCTGATCGGCGCGGCGTGCCGCTGGCCGAGGCGAGCGTGCTGACCGGCTTCCACGACCAGGCGCACTTCGCCCGCACCGTCGCCCGGACGTACGGGATGACTCCCCGCCAGTTCCGTGACTCGTGGACGGGACGGCCCGGCCCGTACCGGAAGCAGGTCCGCCGGCTCTGAGCGTGGGGATGCCCGGAGCGGGTCACGCCGCCGGTCTGACGCCGGGCGTCGTTCCTGACGCCGTGCTGGCCGGCGGCACGGCAGAACGGCCGCAGCCCGGTGGTGACTGTCGCTAACCTATTGACAATCGATAGGTAACGAGTGATAGTCGATGTATGTTTACCGAACATCGGGCGGTAGCCCAGCTCCGAGTACTCCTGGTGTTGCTGTTCGGGGTCCTGGTCATGTTCCAGACCTTCTCCCTGCCCGGACAGTTCGCGCACATGGCCGAGGAGTCCCCGGACCTCGCGTACCTGCGGTGGCCGATGACCGCCGTCTCGGTGTTCTGGGTGCTGTGCGTCCAGGTGGTGATCGTGGCCACCTGGAAGCTGCTCACCATGGTCAAGAACGACCGCATCTTCAGCGAGGCGTCGCTGGCCTGGGTGGACGCGATCCTGTGGGCCATCGCCGCCGGCTGGGTGGTGCTGGTGGGCGTGCTCCTCTACGTCGGTTTCAACTCGGACGACCCCGGGCTGCCCCTGCTGCTCTTCCTGATGTCGATCGGTGTCGCCGTGCTCGGGCTTCTGATGGTCGTGATGCGTGCACTGCTGCGTCAGGCCACCACGCTGCGTACCGATATGGAAGCGGTGATCTGATGCCCATCGTCGTGCGCATCGACGTCGAACTGGCCAAGCGCAAGATGAGCGTCGGTGAGTTCGCCGAGCGTGTCGGGCTCACCCCGGCGAACGTGGCCGTGCTGAAGAACGGCCGGGCCAAGGCTGTCCGGTTCAGCACCCTGGAAGCCATGTGCCGGGTGCTCGGCTGCCAACCCGGTGACCTGCTCGAGTGGGTCGAGGAGGAACCAACCCCAACCGTCGGACCCGGTGCAGGGTCCGGTGCCGGAACGGAGATCCCATGAAGTACCTGCTCGTCATCGGCGCCATCGTCGCCGTCGCGATCGGCGCCGCCGGAATCGTGTACGGGGGGTACGACGACTCGCCCGGCCTCCAACTCCTGAGCGCCCTGCTCATCATCGGTACGCTCGCGTACGGCGTCCGGGTCGTCCGGCGCAGCCGGTAGCGGTACAACCGTCGACGTCGACCGCCGGGGGCGAACGTGTGCCCGGCGGTCGAGTGCCGGGTCATCGCGACGAGTCGCGCCCCGGCTCCAGTTCCGAGATCCGGGCGATGTTCTCCGCTTCGTCGGGATCGGGCCGGGGCGTCTCGAAGAACGCCCGGGCGACCTCGACGGCGACGTCGGGCGCCAGCCGCTTGAGGCTCAGCGCGAGCACGTTCGCGTCGTTCCAGAGCCGCGCGCCGGTCGCGATCCACGGCTCCCAGGCGAGTGCCGCCCGTACCCCGGGGATCTTGTTCGCCGCGATCGCGGTGCCGGTGCCCGTCCAGCACATCACGACGCCGAAGTCCGCGCGTCCCTCGGTCACCGCCCGGCCCACCGCCGCGCCGATCCTGGGCCACGGATCGTCGCCAGCCACCCGAACCACCTCGCCGAGCCCGGACAGGTAGTCGAGCACCGCTCTGGTCGCCTCGTTCTCGTCGTCGGTGCCGAAGGCGATTCGCATCCGGTCAGCATAAGGGCCGCTCCGGCTCGGCCGGATGCCGTGCGGTGACCGGTCGAGCGGAACGTAGGTCCTGGTCCAGCGGCCCCTGTGGCACCCCGGCCGCCGTCCTCCCCGCTGGCCCTGGTCGGCCCGTTCCCAGGTGAAAGCGGACTGTAAGCGGCTTCTGGAAGTGTCGTCCCCAGGTCGAGGAGGTGCCCCGGCACCGACCGGGTCGGGACGAGGCCCACGTGACGGCGCACCCACGGCGGATCGGGGCGTGCTACTCGACGCCGCGCTCGGCATCCTCGTCCCCAGATCCGCCCGGTGGTTAGGAGCAGAACCGATGCCGACATCCTCCCCGTCCGTCATGCCGCAGGCCCGATTCGACGACGCCTTCTACGACGTGCCGAACCAGCGCCCGGCGGTACCGGTCGCGCTGCGGGCCGTCTCCGTCCGTAACCAGCAGGTCCTGCTGCACGTCACCGACGAGCTGGTCGGGGGTACGCTGCCGCTGCTCTGCGACGTGGACGTCCGGGTCTCGCTCCGCGCCGAGCAGCGCGGCATCCACATGTCCCGCATCCAGACCGCGCTGGCGACGTCGGCTGGTCGCCCGCTCACCGACTTCGCCGTCGAGATCGCCGAACGCGTCCGGGACAGCCAGCAGCAGGAGGTGGTCGAGGTGCGCCTGCGGGCCCGCGTCCCGCTGAGCACCCGGACCCGGGTCAGCGGCCTCTCCTCACCCGACACCGTCGAGATCTCGGCCGGCGCGACCGCCGGAGCCGAACCCGAGGTCCGCCACGGCGTCACCGCCACCAACATCACCGCCTGTCCCTGCATGCAGGGTTACGCGCTGACCGACCTCATCGAGCAACTCGGCGTCAGCCCGGAGCGCGGCGTAGACCTGCTGCGGCAGGTGCCGATCGCCACGCACAGCCAGCGAGGCAGCGTCCGGCTGAGCGTGCTGGCCCGCGACACGACCGGACTGCCCGGCTACCCGCACCTGTACCGGGTACTGGCCGAGCAGACCACGCTCACCCAGGAGTTGCTGAAGCGGCCCGACGAGTACGACCTCGTCCGCCGCGCGCACCTGGCTCCGCAGTTCGTGGAGGACGTCGTACGCTCCGTCGCGAGCGGGTTGGTCCGGTCGCTGCCATCCGAGGACGTGTCCCGGCTCGGGGTCGACGTGACGGCGGAGAGCTACGAATCCATCCACGGACACGACATCGCCGCCCGGCTCAGCGCCCCGGGCCACGAACTCGCCGGTCTGCTCGCGGCTCCCGCCCGGGACGCCTGACGACGGCGGCGCACGGACCACACCCATCAGGACGACGGCGCCACGCCCGCCAGCAGCAGCGGGACCGCGAGAGCCAGGAAGCCGGCAGAAAGGGGCGCCGGGCCGGGTCCCCGATCGCCCATCCCACCGCCTCCACATCGGACTGCCGCGTCACGCTCCGCCGCCATCCATCTCGGTTGGCTGTCATCGGCCGACCACGGTCGGTACCCGGGGCCGGGTACGTTGGATCAGCACGACGCAGGCCAGTACCACCAGCGCCGCCCCGATCGAGGCCGGGGTGACCGTCTCGGCGAGCAGCAGCGCCGACCAGACCAGGGTGAGCACCGGCTGCGCGAGCTGGATCTGGCCGACCTGTGCGATGCCGCCCCGGGCCAGACCCGCGTACCAGGCGAAGAAGCCCAGGAACATGGAGACCAGGGCGAGGTAGCCGAACGCGAACCAGGTCACGGCGTCGGCGTGCGGGGGATCGGCCAGGGCGGCGACGACCGTGACGGGGCCGGTGACGGGCAGCGAGAGCAGCAGGGCCCAGCAGATCGTCCGGGCGCCGCCCAGCTCCCGGGCGAGTACGCCGCCCTCGGCGTACCCGAGGCCGCAGAGCACGACCGCCGCGAGCAGGAACAGGTCGGCCGGGGACAGGGCACCCTGCACCGCACCGCTGGCGGCGAGGAAGGCGAGCACCGCCAGCAGCCCGGCGGCGCTGGCGACCCAGAACAGCGGCGGGGGGCGCTCGCCGGCCCGCAGTACCGCGAAGACGGCGGTCATCGCGGGCAGCACCGTGATGACGACCGCGCCGTGCGCGGAGGTCTGGGTGACGAGCGCGAGCGAGGTGAACAGCGGGAAGCCGACGACGACGCCGAGGGCGACGATCGACAACCGCCGCCACTGGCCGCGGGTCGGCCGCGGCGCGCGGGTGACCCGCAGGTACGCCCAGGCCAGCAGCGCCGCGCCGACGGCCCGGCCGAAGGCGACGAACCACGGATCGAGCTGTCGCACCGCGACCCGGGTGGCCGGCAGCGACATGCTGAAGGCGAGCACGCCCAGGGCACCGAGGGCGAGGCCGACGACGCGATCCGCCGTTACCGCAGTCTTCACAGTAGCGCTACTCTGAACCTTCATGAACCACGGTAACGCTGCCGAACGCGTTGTCCAAGATCTGCGTGGCCTCGTGGCTGTCGCGGCCCCCGGCACGCGGCTGCCCTCGGTCCGCGACCTGACCGCCCGGCACCAGGCCTCGCCGGTCACCGTGGCCCAGGCGATCCGGCAACTGGTGGCGGAGGGGCTGGTCGAGGCGCGATCCGGCAAGGGCACCTTCGTGGCCGCCCCGCCGCACCGGCCACCCGCCCCCGACCTGTCCTGGCAGACCGTCGCGCTCGGCCCCCGCCGGCCCGGCGAGGAGGAGATGCAGGCGTTACTCGCGTTACCGCCATCGGGGGCGATCCCGCTCTCCGGCGGGTACCTCGACGCCGATCTCCAGCCGGCCGCCGCGCTCGGCGCCGCGCTCACCCGCGCCGCCCGGCAATCCGCGTCCTGGCAGCGCGGACCGGCCGAGGGGCGCGAGGACCTGCGCGCCTGGTTCGCCCGGGAGGCCGGGGCCGGGCTGCGCGCCGACGACATGGTCATCTGCCCCGGCGGGCAGGCCGGGCTGTCGACGGCGCTGCGCGCGCTCAGCACACCCGGCGACACCCTGCTCGTCGAGTCGCCGACCTACCTCGGCGCACTGGCCACCGCACAGGCGGCCGGCCTGCGGGTGGTGCCGGTACCCGCCGACGCCGACGGCGTACGGCCCGACCAGCTCGCCGCCGCGTTCGCCCGTACCGGCGCCCGGCTGTTCTACTGCCAGCCGCTGCACGCCAACCCGCACGGCGCGACACTGGCAGCCCACCGCCGGGCCCGGGTCGCCGAGGCGGTACGCGCCGCCGGGGCGTTCCTGATCGAGGACGACTACGCCCGCGACCTCACCATCGACGGGGAGCCCCCGCCGCCGCTGGCCGCCGACGACCCCGACGGGCACGTCGTCTATCTCCGCTCACTGACCAAGTCGACGGCTCCCGGGCTGCGCGTCGCCGCCATCGGCGCCCGTGGCCCGGCCGGTGCCCGGCTGCGTACCGCCCGGCTGCGCGACGACCTCTTCGTCGCCGGTCCGCTGCAACAGGCCACCCTGGAGTTCGTCAGCGCACCCGCCTGGGCACGGCACCGCCGGGCCCTGCGCACCGCGCTACGGGCCCGCCGGGAGGCGCTGCTGACCGCGCTCCGCCGGCACCTGCCGGAACTCGCCGAGCAGCCGGTCCCGCGCGGTGGCATGCACCTGTGGACCCGGTTGCCCGAGGGCACCGACGACGTCGGGCTGGCCACCGCCGCGGCCGCCGAGGGGGTGGTCGTCTTTCCCGGCCGCCCCTGGTACGCCGCCGAACCACCGGCCCCACACCTACGCCTCAGCTACGCCGCTGCCCCGCCCGAACTGATGGACGAGGCCGTCCGCCGCCTGGCCCGGGCCCTCAGGGCCTGCTGAGCCGCCGACACCGCTCATGCCATGCGACGTGCCCCACGCGGGCCGGGCCGCGCTGTTCCGCCATTGATACCGTCCGGTGGGTGTCCGCCACGCCAGCCGCCCTCGGCATCGACTTCGGCACCTCGCACACCGTGGCCGCGCTCCGGATGTCGGGCGACCGGATCGAGTCGCTGCTCTTCGACGCGTCGCCGCTGCTGCCCTCGGCGGTGTTGGCGCAGCCGGACGGTCACCTGCTGGTCGGTCACGACGCGCTGCGCGGCGCGCGGCTCGATCCCGGCCGTCTGGAGCCCAATCCCAAGCGCCGCGTCGACGACGGGACACTGCTGTTGGGCGATGTCGAGACACCGGTCGGAGAGGTGGTCCGAGCGGTGCTCGTCCGGGTGGCCCAGACCGCGCAGCGCGTGCTCGGCACCGTACCCCGGCCGGTGGTGCTGACCCACCCGGCGAGTTGGGGTGTCCGGCGTCGTGCGGTACTGGCGGAGGCCGCGACCGGGGCGGGGCTGGGCACGGTCCGGCTGGTGGCCGAGCCGGTCGCCGCGGCGCTGTACTTCACCGAGGTGCTCGGCCACCGGGTGAAGCCGGGCAACACCCTGATGGTGTACGACCTCGGGGGCGGGACGTTCGACGTCAGCGCGGTGCGACGGACGGCCGACGGCGGCTGGGCGGTGCTGGCCACGGCCGGGCTGGACGATGTCGGTGGGGTGGACGTCGACGCCGCGATCGTCGACTGGATGGTCGCGCACGCCGGCATCGAGGCTCCGGCGCACGCCACCGCACTCGTCGCGCTTCGTTGGCGACAGCTCGTGCAGCAGGAGGCGCGGGCGGCCAAGGAACAACTCAGCCGGGCCGCCACGGCACCGATCGTCCTGCCTGGACTGGATCGCGACATCCACCTCACCCGGGACGAGTTCGAGCAGTTGGCCCGGCCGCTGCTGGAGCGGACGGTGGCCCTGACCACATCGACGCTCGTCGCCAGCGGCGTCGCCGCCGATCAACTGGCCGGGGTCTTCCTGGTCGGCGGGTCCAGCCGGATCCCGCTGGTCGGCACCATGCTGCACCGGGCACTCGGGGTGGCGCCGACGGTCATCGACCAGCCGGAGCTGGTCGTCGCCCACGGCAGCCTCCGGGTTCCCTCCGATGTAGACGCCGCCGCACCTCGTCCGCCGCTGCCGGTCCAGACCCAACCGGCACCGGCCAGCGCGGCGCCCGTCGTGCCGCCGCCGACAGCGGTCGTGCCGCCGACGGCACCGGTCGTGCCGCCCGGTGCGGGGGCCGCCTCGCCGCTGGCAGCGGCCGTGCCGGGTGCGGCAGCCGCCACCCCGACCGCAGGGCGGCCGGCCACGGCCGACCCGCCCTCGCCGGCACGCCGGCCAGCGGTCGCCCTCGCCATCGTGCTGCTGCTCGGCGCCCTGGTGGGCGCCGCGATGATGGCTTACCCGCTCGTTGCCGGGTTCGACGATCCGATCCCCCACTGGACACGCCGGTACGCCTGGCAGCTCCTGCCCGTGGCGGGCCTGCTGGCCGGGCTCTGCACCCGTCGGCGTGGCACCGCCTTCGCCGCGCAGGCAGTCGCCGGTGTCGTCGCCGGGTTCGTCGGCATCGCGGTGGCGCGGTTCGACCAGAACGACGAAAACAACTTCGACCTGCCGTGGGGGACTCCGGTTGATCTCTACTACTGGGAGCACAACCCCGACATCTGGTTCGTGACGCTGGTCGGCGGTTGCCTCGCCGCCGGTCTCGCCATCGAGGCGGCGCTGGCCGCGACCACCCGGCTGGGCAGCCGCGGCACGATCGTCGCCATCGCCGTCGCCGCCGGCATGCTGCCGAGCCCGCTACTGCACTGGATCTTCGACTGGTACGCCCATCCACCGCTGAGCCGGGCGGTGGTCGACACGCTGTTCGCGTACCCCTTCCTCCTGCTACTGGCCTGGCCCGCGGTGTGGCTCGCCAGGCGGCCGTCGCGGTGAGGTATCAGTAGCATCGGTGAGGGATCAGGAGCCTTCGGGACGATGGCGGTGGGCCGGTCAGGGCACGACGATGCTCGCGGACGAGGCGAGCGCCCCGAACGGGCGTACACCTCGGTTTGCAGCAGGCCCGGGGATCAGGCTGAGGTCGAAATAGCGAAGGGTGGCGGTCCAACCGTTCCGGCGATCGGTCCGCCCGCTCCGCTGTCCGACCCCGCTCCCGGTTCGCTGTCTGGCGAGGCAGTGGCCGGGGGTCAGCGCGTGCCGGACTGCGGCAGGGTCTCGCGGAGGAAGTCGACGAGCAGGGCGGCGACCTCGGCGGGTCGTTCCAGGCTGGGCAGGTGGCCGGCCCAGGGGAGTTCGAGGTGCCGCGCCTCCGGCAGCAGCTCGGGCAGCCGGGCGGCGATCTGCCGGAAGTCTGGCAGGTCGTGGCGGCCGGAAACGGCGAGGCAGGGTGCGGTGATCTGGCCGAGGTCGGGCTCGCCGAGATCGAGACGCGGAACGTCCTCGGCGGCGGCGAGTTGCACCTCGAAGGCGTGCCGCTGCATGTCGCGTACCCGATCCCGGGTCGCCTCGTCGGCCTCCGGCCCCAGCCAGGTCGCGACGTTGAGCTCGACGGCGGCCGCGAGGTCGCCGGCCTCGATCAGCTCGTCCTCGCGTTGGTCGAAGTCCGCCAAATCCGGGCCTGGCCGATGCCCCGGCATGCCGGGGCAGAGCAGCGCCATGCTGCTCACCCGGTCCGGCCAGCGGGCGGCGACCTCCAGCCCGACCCGGCCGCCGAACGAGGCGGCGACCAGCGCCACCCGCTGCACGCCGAGCGCGTCCAGGAGGTCGCGCACGTCCCGAGCCTCGGAGTACGGCCGATCCGGCACCGGCGTCTCGCCGAAGCCCCGGAAGTCGCAGCGGATCACCTGGTATCCGGCGTCGCGCAGGGTGAGCCACTGCGGATCCCACATCCGGCGGTCGCAGACCGAGGAGTGCAGCAGTAGTACGGCCGGGCCGGCGCCGTCGACATCGTGGCAGAGGGTCATCGGGGGACACCCTAGGCCGACCGGCTCCGCAGTCACCAGCGAATATCGCCATCCCGTCGGTCTGGTCCGGACCGGCTCGCTAGGCTGGCCGGGGACGGCAAACTCGACAATTCACGCAATTGTCGGCGAGGGTGGGATGCCCTCGTCCGATGCGTGCCGGTCGACGCCACCCGCCGGCAGCGGCGGGCGAATCACGGGGGAAGGGGAGAGTCGGGTGCCCTATCTGACTGTCGGCGTGGAGAACTCCGCGCCCATCGATCTGCACTACGAGGATCATGGCGCCGGGCAGCCGGTCGTGCTCATCCACGGCTTTCCACTCAGCGGTGCGGCCTGGGAGAAACAGATCAACCCGCTGCTCAACGCCGGCTACCGGACCATCACCTACGACCGTCGCGGATTCGGCACGTCGAGCCAGCCGGCGGTGGGCTACGACTACGACACCTTCGCCGCCGACCTCAGCATCCTGATGAACGAGCTGGACCTCACCGACGCCATCCTCGTCGGCCACTCGATGGGTACTGGCGAGGTGGCGCGCTACATCTCGAACTACGGCTCCGCCCGGGTGAACCGGGCCGTCTTCATCGCGCCGATCCCGCCGTTCCTGCTCAAGACGGAGGACAACCCGGAAGGTGTCGACCAGAGCCTCTTCGACGGCTTCATGCAGAGTGTGATCACCGACCGGGCCAGGTACCAGACGTCGTTCCTGAACGACTTCTACAACCTCGACGAGAACCTCGGCAAACGGGTCAGCGAGGAGGTGGTCCGGATGAACTGGAACGTGGCGGTGAGCGCCTCGCCGATCGGTACGCTGGCCTGCATCCCCGCCTGGCTCACCGACTTCCGCCAGGACCTGCCCCGGATCGACGTACCGGCGTTGATCATCCAGGGCGACGCGGACCGGGTACTGCCCTATCCGGTGACCGGGCAGCGGATGCACGCGGCGATGCCGAACAGCCAGCTTGTCACCCTGAAGGGTGCACCGCACGGCATCCCGTGGACCCATGCCGACGAGATCAACCAGGCGTTGCTCGACTTCATCAGGACCCCCGTCGACGCGCTCCTCTGAGCAGGTCCGTCCCGGGGCGGCCGTCGTCCGGGTCGACCCGACCGTCCGGCGCCGCGCGGCGCCGGACGGTACGTGCCACGACCCGGGCGCGACGAGCGTCGAGAGTCGAGGGCGGTGGGCCGTCAGGAATCGGCGCGGTCGGCCGTCACGGCTCAGGGGCGATGAGCCGCTGGTCGCTCGCGTCCCGTACCAGGATCGCCTCGACCGGGCAGGACTCGGCCGCGTCGACCACCGGGTCGGCCGGGTCGACGGTCTCGGCCAGCGGGGTCGAGAACCCGTCGACGAGCCGGAAGTGCCCGGGCGCCATGCCGGCGCAGATCCCCGAGCCGATGCAGCGGTGCGGGTCGACGCTGACCCGCCAGGCGGTGCTCACCAGGTCACCGGCAGCGCGAGCGGTCCGCGTACCAGCAGGCCGCTCTTCCACGGCACCTCCGGCTCCGGTACCGCCAGCCGCAGGCCGGGCAGGCGGCCGACCAGGGTACCGATCGCCACCTGCAACTCCATCCGGGCGAGCTGCGCCCCGACGCAGTGGTGCACGCCGTGGCCGAAGCCGACGTGCGGATTGACTTCCCGGCCCAGGTCGAGCCGGTCCGGATCGGCGAAGACCGTGGCGTCCCGGTTGGCCGAGCCGACCGCCGGCAGTACCGGCTCGCCGGCCCGGACGAGTACGCCGCCGAGCTCGATGTCCTCGGTCGCGTACCGGGGGAAGGCGGCCGCCGCCCCGAGGGGTACGTAGCGCATCAGCTCCTCGACGGCGCTCGGGATCAGCGTGGGATCCGAGCGCAGCCGGGCCAGCTCCGACGGGTTCTCCAGCAGTACGTAGACGAAGTTCGGGATCTGGGTCACGGTCGTCTCGTGCCCGGCCGCGAGCAGGCCGGCGGCGAGCTGCACCAGCTCCTGTTCGGTGAGCCGGTCCTCGTTCTCGTCCCGGGCCCGGACCATCGCGCCGAGCAGGTCGTCGATCGGCTCCCGGCGGCGGACCGCGACCAGTTCCCCGATGTAGCCCCAGAGGCTGTCCAGGTATTCCTGGATCTGCTCCGGGCTCAGCGAGGTGGTCGAGACGATCGCCTCCGACCAGGTGTGGAACCTGTCCCGGTCGGCGAACGGGACGCCGAGCAGCTCGCAGATGACCTGGATCGGCAGCGGGGTGGCGAAGTGCTCGACCAGGTCGACCGGTGGACCGGCCTTGACCATCTCGTCGACCAGGCCGTCGGCGATTTCCTGGGCACGGGTCCGGAGCAGTTCCACCCGGCGCGCGGTGAACGCCTTCGCCACCAGCCGGCGCAGCCGGGTGTGGTCGGGTGGGTCCATTCCGAGCATGCCCAGCTCCGGCTGCCGGGGCATGGTCCGGGGCTGGTCGCGCCCGGCCCCCGCAGCGCGGCTGAACCGGGCGTCGCCGAGCACGACCCGGACGTCCTCATAGCGGGTGGCGAGCCAGGCCTCCTCGCCGAACGGGAGCTGTACCCGGACCAGCGGCTCGTCGCGGCGCAGTCGGGCGTAGCGCGGGTCGAGGTTGAGCCGGTCGGGGGCGGCGAACGGGTACGGGCGGGCGGTGACCTGCCGGCTGTCCGTCATCTCGGATCCCTCCGTCGAGCGGGCGCGGTCGGCGCGACGGTCGGTGACGATCGGCTTGACCCGTGGTGATCAGTACGACCGGACCATCGGCGCCGGGTAAGGCACTGATGGCGGATAGTAGCGAATTACACTGATCAATTCCATTGGTCACATTGGACGATCATCCGCCCGGTTCCGTCCGCCAGTCGTGGCGGACCGCCGCTGACCCGTCAGGCGTTCAGGTACGTCAGCACGGCCAGCACCCGCCGGTTGTCGTCCTCCGACGGCGGCATGCCCAGCTTGCTGAAGATGTTGTTGATGTGCTTGCTGACCGCCTTCTCGGTGACGAAGAGCCGGCCCGCGATCGCCGCGTTGGACCGCCCCTCCGCCATCAGGCCGAGTACCTCCCGCTCCCGGGTGGTGAGTGCGTGCAGCGGCTCGGCGCCGGAGCGGTTGGCCAGCAGCTCGGCGATGACCTCCGGATCCATCACCGTGCCGCCGGCGGCCACCCGCCGCACCGCATCGACGAACTGGCCCACATTGGAGACCCGGTCCTTGAGCAGGTAGCCGATCGCACCGGTCCGGTCGGCCAGGAGTTCCCGGGCGTAGAGCTGCTCGACGTGCTGGGACAGCACCAGGACCGGCAGGCCCGGGATCCGGGTACGCGCCTCGATCGCCGCCTGGAGCCCCTCGTCGGTGAAGGTCGGCGGCAGCCGTACGTCGACCACCGCCACGTCGGGGCGGTGGTCGAGCAGCGCCGGCAGCAGGGCCGGTCCGTTGTCGACCGCGGCGACCACCTCGAAGTCGAACGCCTGGAGCAGCCGGGTCAACCCGTCTCTGAGCAGGGCGAGGTCTTCGGCGATGACAACTCGCACGGCAGCTCCATGGTCACGGTCGTGGGCCCGCCGGGCGGGCTGGCCACGAACATCGTGCCATCAAAGGCGGCGAGCCGTCGTTCGATCCCCCGCAGGCCGCTGCCGCCGGCCGGGTCGGCCCCGCCGACGCCGTCGTCGCCGACCGCCATGACCAGCCGGCCGTCGCCGTGCCGCAGCCGTACCCAGGCGGTGCGCGCGGCGCTGTGCTTGGCGACGTTGGCCAGCAGTTCGGCCGCGGTGAAGTAGACCGCCGACTCGACCGGGGCCAGCGGCCGGCCCGGCAGGTCGACGTCGACCTCCACCGGCAGCGGCAGCTTCAGCGCGAGCGCCCGGACCGCACCGGCCAGCCCGCGCTCGGCGAGTACCGGCGGATGGATGCCCCGGACCAGGTCCCGCAACTCGCCCAGGGCCTGCCCGCTGGCCTCCCGGGCCTCCGCCATCAGCCGTTGGGCCGCCTCCGGATCCCGGCTCATCAGCTCCTCGGCGAGCCCGATGCTCATGCTCAGCGCCACCAGCCGGGCCTGGGCCCCGTCGTGCAGGTCCCGCTCGATCCGGCGCAGCTCGGCGGCCTGCGCGTCGACGGTCTCCGACCGGGTCTCGGTGAGCTGCCGGACCCGCTGGTGCAGCGCGGCCGACGCGGTCGGCGCCAGCAGCGCCCGGGTGAAGCCGGCGTGCATCCGGTGGATCAGGTCGCCGGTGAAGACGCCGAAGAGCAGGATCAGGGCACCCTGCGGCACCGCCAGCAGCGCCTTGCCCAGGCTGTCGGCCGGCCAGACCGCGCCGTAGCCGTACCAGGCGTCGAGGGCCCAGAGCAGCACCGGCACCCCGAGCAGCCCCTCCAGGCCGTAGACCACCAGGCAGACCGGGAGCAGCCCGAGCACCAGCCCGGCCGGTATCGACGCCAGCAGCCAGAGCAGGTCCCGCCAGGTGGCCGGATCGGTCACCA
Organism: Plantactinospora sp. ZYX-F-223; assembly: GCF_039649625.1. Taxonomy (NCBI): domain Bacteria; kingdom Bacillati; phylum Actinomycetota; class Actinomycetes; order Micromonosporales; family Micromonosporaceae; genus Plantactinospora; species Plantactinospora sp. ZYX-F-223. Next base: position 120,348 of record NZ_JBDJAV010000006.1, read on the forward strand.
CCCACCGGTACCGGGACCAGACGGTCATCCGCTCCGGCGGCGGCCGGTACGGGCTCGGCACCTCCCGGCCGGTCCACCACCCCGCGATCCGGCGGTTGAGGCCGGCGAGCTCGCGTACCGCGGCGGTCACCGCCGGGAAGGCGAAGAAGCCCGCTCCCAGCACGGTGAAGCCGAGGGAGAGCACCGAGAGCACCAGCAGGGCGATGTTGGCGCTGACCGAGAGTACGGCGAGCAGCAGCGCCTGGCCGGCCTGGATGAGTCGGCGCCGGAGCCCCGGTGGTAGCCGGGCGGTGGTCGCGGAGTCCATGGGCCCATTCTGGTCGACCCGTCCGACTCCGATCTGTGGTGTTAAGACCACCGTCGTTCGGGACGTGCCACCCCTGCCGCCGGCCCCGCCAGCCCGTTGGATCGATGGCATGACCGATCGGGCCCGATGCCCGCCGCGACGCCAGCCGGTCGAACCAGCAGCCATACCAGGTTCCGGGAGGAACATGCCATGTCCAGGCACCGATTGACCCCTTTTCCGGCTGAACCGCGCGACGCTCGCGCCCCGCGTTCGACCTCGCGGTCCACCGGACCGCAAGGGGAGGTGGAAAAAGGTTCATTGGCCGGCGTCGTCGCCGGTCGGCGCGCCAAGTTCGCGATGCTGGCCCTCTGGGTGGTCATCGCCGCGGTCGTCGGCCCGCTCGCGCTCAAGCTCACCGAGGTACAGCAGAACGACAATCTCGGCGCGCTGCCCGGCGGTGCCGAGGCGAGCCGGGCGGCCGCGCGGGCCGAGGCCGCGTTCCCCGGACCGGACGCGCTGGTCGCGGTCGCCGTGTACGCCCGGGACACCGGCCTCACCGGGGCCGACCGGGCCAGGGTCGCGGCCGACCGGGCGGCGTTCGCCCGGTACGCGGTCGACGGGATCGTCCCGCCCGAGCTGCCCAGCGACGACGGCCGGGCGCTGCTGCTCTCCTTCCCGCTCGCCGGCACCGACGAGGCGCAGTCGGCGGCGGTCGGTGAGATCCGGCAGCGGCTGGGCGACGGCGGGCCGGACGGCCTGCGTACCGCGCTGACCGGCTCGGCCGGGGCCGAGGGGGACCTCTTCGACGCGTTCGGCGGGATGGACAGCACGCTGCTGTTCGCCACGATCGGCGCGGTGGCGCTGCTGTTGCTGGTCACCTACCGCAGTCCGGTGCTCTGGTTGATCCCGCTGCTCACCGCCGGGCTGGCCAGTCAGGTGGCCAGCGCGGCGGTCTACCTGCTCGCCGAGTACGGCGGGCTCACCGTCGACTTCCAGAGCCAGAACATCCTGACCGTGCTGGTCCTCGGCGTCGGGATCGACTACGCGCTGCTGATCGTCGCCCGGTACCGGGAGGAGTTGCGGCGGCACGAGGATCGGCACGAGGCGATGGCGCTGGCGCTGCGCCGCTCCTTCCCGGCGATGTGCGCCTCGGCCGCCACGGTCGGCGCCGGACTACTCTGCCTGCTCGCCGCCGAGCTGCCGTCGACCCGGGGTCTTGGCCCGGTCGGTGCGGTCGGCATCGCCGCCACCCTGGTCGCGATGGCCACCCTGCTGCCGGCGGTGCTGGTGCTCTTCGGCCGCTGGGTGTTCTGGCCGTTCGTGCCCCGTTACACGGCAGGCCTGGCCGGGCACGACGTCGCCGAGGACCACCGTGGCTGGGCCCGGGTGGCCCGGTTCGTTGAGCGCCGGCCCCGGACCACCTGGATCGGCAGCACGCTCGCGCTCGGGGTACTCGTGCTCGGGATCGGCAACCTCAGCATCGGCCTGCCCGGTGACGAGTTCTTCACCCGGGAGGTCGGTTCGGTCACCGGTCAACGGATGGTCGAGACGCACTGGCCGGCCGGCCAGCTCGGGCCGGCGGAGATCGTGGCCGGTGCGGGCAGCGCCGACCAGGTGGCCCAGGTGGCCCGGGGCGTCGACGGGATCGCCGAGGTCGGCCCGGCGGAGCGCTCCGCCGACGGCCGGTGGGTACGGATTCCGGCGGTACTGGCCGACGACCCGGGCACCGAGGCGGCGAAGGAGAGCGTCGACCGGCTGCGTACCGCGCTGCGGGCGGTGCCCGGTGCAGACGCGCTGGTCGGCGGCGAGACCGCGTACCAGTTGGACACCGACCGGGTCACCGCCCGGGACGACCGGGTGGTGATGCCGCTGATCCTGCTCGTCGTCTTCCTCGTGCTGGTGGTGCTGCTCCGGGCACTGGTCGCGCCCCTGCTGCTGATGGCCAGCGTGGTGCTGTCGTACATCGCCGCGCTGGGTGCGGCCGGGCTGATCCTCGACGCGCTGGGCCACCCGAGGCTCTGGGTGGCGCTGCCGTTGCAGACGTTCCTGTTCCTGGTCGCGCTGGGCGTGGACTACACCATCTTCCTGATGACCCGGGCCCGGGAGGAGGTCGCCGTGCTGGGGCACCGGCGGGGCGTACTGCACGCGCTGACGGTCACCGGGGGAGTGATCACCAGCGCCGGGGTGGTGCTGGCGACCACCTTCGCCGCGTTGAGTGTGATGCCGCTGGTGCCGTCGGTGCAGACCGGGGTGATCGTCGCGGTCGGCGTACTCATCGACACGTTCCTGGTGCGCAGCCTGCTGATTCCGGCGCTGGCGCTCTCGGTCGGACCCGCCACCTGGTGGCCGGGCCGGCTGTCCCGGCGCGCGGCGCCGCCGACCGCGCCGACATCGGGCGATCCGGCCCCGGCGGCCGTGGTGTCGCGCTGACCAGTGCTGCCGCCGACTGCCGGCGTCGCCCGGCCGACCACCTCCGTCACGGGGGAGGGAGGTCAACCGGGCGGCGCCGGTCGGGCGCGTCGCTGCCGGGCGGCCTCGTAGAGCGCGACCGTGCCGGCGGTCGCGGCGTTCAGCGAACTCGCCGAGCCGGCGATCGGGATCCGGAGCATCCGGTCGCAGGACTGCCGCCAGGCGGCGCTGAGCCCGGAGGTTTCGTTGCCGACCAGCAGCACGGTGGGGCCGGTGAGGTCGTGTTCGGCGATCTCCACCTCGCCGGCCTCGTCGGTGCCGAGGACCTGCACCGGCAGCCCGCGCCCGCGCAGCGCCGTCACCCAGTCGAGCACGTCGCGGTGCGACCCGGTACGGACCACCGGGATCGCGAAGAGCGAGCCGGTGCTGGCCCGGACCGCCCTCGGGTCGTACGGGTCGGCGGCGTGCCCGACCACCACCAGCCCGGCGGCGCCGAACGCGTCGGCGGAGCGGACCAGCGTGCCGATGTTGCCCGGTGCGGTGGGCCGGTCGAAGACCACCACCAGCGCGTCCGGTCCGGTGGGGATCCGGTCCAGCCGGTCCGCCGGCAGACCCACCACGGCGATCAGTTCGGGCTGGTCCTCGTCCTTGCCGCCGAGTTCCCGCAGCAGGTCGGGGGCGACCGCGACCCGGCTGCCGGTGGTCTGGTCGAGCAGGTCCCGGGCCCACCGGGACAGCGGCACCCCGTCCAGGTGCAGCAGGGCGTGCACCGGCCAGCCTTGCCGCACCGCCAGGCTGATCGGCCGGACACCCTGCACCAGGAACTCGCCGGCCCGCTGCCGCTTCGTCCGGTTGGTCAACAGCGCCGACCACTGCTGGAAGCTGGCGTTGCGGGTGGTGACCCGCAGCGCCCTTCCCGCCCGCGCCGAGCCGGCCCGACCGGTCGACCCGGCTCGGTCGGTCTGGCCGGCTCGGTCGGGGGAGTCGGTCCGCGCGGAGGTCCGTGGCCGGCCGGCCGGGCTCCGGCCGACGCCGTCTGCACGCACCGGACGACGATACCGCCGGCCGCCCCGGCCTACGACCGCAGTACCGCGACGAGCGTGTCGTTGACCGTGGCCACCTCGAAGTGCTCCGGCGTCACCAGCCTGCGCGGGAAGCTGATCTCCTGGCGGGCGGTGCCGAACGGGAAGTCGTCGGCGTGGAACCTGAAGACCAGCCGATCTTCGACGACGTGCAGCACCACCACGTCGATCCGGTCGTACGGGTTGTCCCGGAGCCGACCGGCGAACTCGGCCGGGGTGCCCGACCGGGCAAGCTCCGTAAGGAAGGTGATCCGTCGGTTGAACTGGGCGGTCGGGTGGCTGTAGTTGGCGTTCCACTGCACGAACCCGTAGTACGGGTTGAGCGCCATCAGGTCGGAGTGCCCGGTGAGCACGACCGGATGCCCGGTGCCCCGGTACCGGCCGTCGATGAACGCGCTCAGCTTGGCCGGCGGCGTTCCCCACGCCTTCGCGTCGGGCTCGTGGAACGGCGGCAACTCGCCGTTCGGCAGGGCACGGTTGTGCGCGTTGCCGATGTCCGCCAGCACCAGGTTGACGAAGCGGTCACCGGCGAAGATCGCCAGCAGTACGCCGAGGGTCGCGGCTACCCGCCAGACGTGCTCGGCGGAGAATCTGCCGGCGGCGTACCGGACCGCCCGGACCGCAGCCAGCGCGGCCGCGGCCAGCAGCACCGTCGGCACCAGTTCGCGCATCCGGAACGACATCAGCGGCGTGCCGGCGACCAGGAACAGGAAGCCGATCACGTGCCAGGCGTACAGCGCGAGGAGCACGGTGAGCAGTGCCCGGGACAGTGCCTCCCGGGCGGTCACCACCAGGAAGACGAGGCCGACCAGGCACAGCACGCCGAGCACCGACGGTTCGAGCATCGGCAGGGCCAGCTTGCCCGAGTTCAGCGTGATCCACCGGTTGTTCAGCGACTCGAAGTGCGGCGCGGTGAGGAAGTTCCAGGCCAGCGGCGCCCAGTACGGCGACGAGCCGAGCGCGGCGATCCCGAGGATGCCCATCGGGCGGCCGACCTCCCGCCAGTTGACCCGGCCCTGCCAGCGGGACCAGGCGAGTTGCAGGAGCAGCACGATCGGCAGGACGAAGAAGAAGTAGTAGTAGACGGTGAACAGCACCGCGCCGATCGCGCCCAGCAGCAGCGGGGACCAGCGCCGCAGGCCCGGCCGGGTCAGTCCGGGCCCGATCTGGAGCCACCACGGCACCAGGGCGACCAGGACGAGCCAGGCGTACGTCTCGGTGAGGTTGGGGACGATCAGCGGTGTCGCCGAGATGAGCGCGGCGACCCGGGCGGTCACCACCCGGCGCCACAGCAGGTACGAGACCAGCGGTGTGAGGAACGAGACCGCGATGCTGCCGTACTTGAGCATCCACCACGGCGGCAGCCCGGCGAGGTCGGCGGCCCGACCCAGCACCCAGAAGTACGCCGGTGCGTAGTACGCCGGCAGGCCGCGGTAGGTGTAGTCGGCGCCCCACCACGAGTCGGCGAACCGGGTGACCGCCTCGGTCCGGAACATCTGGTCGCCGTCGAGGGCGTACAGGTCGTACGGGGTGCCGTGCAGGCCGACCACGACGGTCAGCGCGCCGAGCCCGCCGAACAGTGCCGGGAGCAGGTCGGAGTCCCACGACTGTCCCCGGCGCCGGGCCCACCACACGGAGCCCGCGGCGAGCACGGCGACGACGATCGGAGCGGCCCGCATCCCGTACTGGACCCGGCCGGAGTACGGGTTGAAGTTGGCGGCCTGGGCCAGCGCCTCGGTCGCCAGCACGAGAATCCCGACCGCGGCGGCGAAGAGCAGCGGTCTGACCGCGACGAGCCCTCGGCGTACCCCGGTCCGGGCGGGCGGGACGGCGCCGGTGTCCGGTCCGCCCGGGGTGGCCGCCGGCTCGTCGACCTGGTGCGGCGCGGAGTCCGGAGCGGCCCGGCCCCGGTCGGCGTCGGGCTGCTCCGGGCCGGTAGTGGGGTCGACCGGCTGCTCTGGAGATTCGACCGGATTGTCGAGGGCGCGCTGCATGTGGGCTCCAGCAGGAGAAGTCAGGGAGAGGAGAGCCCTCGTAGGGTAGCGGGGTGATCAACTCCCGAGCCGCTCGTACCCGGTGGCCGAGTTCATTTGGTCGCGCCGCTGGTGAACCCGTTGTAGATGAAGCGCTGTAGCAGCAGGAAGACGATCAGCGTCGGGACGATGACCAGGATGACCCCGGCCGAGATGACCTCCCACTGCGCCCCGAACGGTCCCTTGAACCGGAACAGCGAGGTGGAGATGACCCCGAGGTCCCGGTCCGGCATGTAGAGGAACGGGATGTAGAACTCGTTGTACATGGTGATCCCCTTGATGATCACGACGGTCGCGATCGCCGGCTTCAACAGGGGAAGGATGATCCGGAAATAGATCGTGAGATGGCCGGCGCCCTCGATCGCGGCGGACTCGTCCAGGTCCCGGGGAATCCCCCGGAGGAACTGCTGGAAGATGTAGATCGAGATGATGTCGGTGCCGAGGAAGAGCACGATCGCCGACCACCTGGTGTTGAACAGGCCGAGATTCTCCACCACCTGGAAGGTCGCCACCTGGGTGGTCACCCCGGGCACCAGGGTGGCCAGCAGGAACAGCAGGATGATGGTCTTGCGGAACCGGAACTCGAACCGGTCCAGGGCGTACGCCGCCATCGAGCCGATCAGCACCGTACCGGCCAGCGACACGGCCAGGATGATCGACGTGTTGACGAAGGCCCGGAGCATGCCGCCCTGGGTGAACGCCGTGACGTAGTTGTCGAGGTTGAACCAGTTCCCCGGCGGGTCGAACGGCGCACCGTTGATGAATTCCTCGTTGGTCTTCAACGAGGCCATCAGCAGCACCAGCAGCGGCGCCAGCACCACCAGGGAGGCGACGACGAGGGAGGCGTACTTGAGGGTCAGCGCGATCCGGGCGCCGAGCGTACCCAGGCCGGTGGCGGCCCGGGCCCGTCGCCGCGGTGGTGTGCCGGGGGAGCGGAGGGCGGGCAGGCTCACGACAGGTTCACCTTCTCGTCGGGCACGACCCGGCGCTGGATCCAGGTAAGCAGCAGGATGATCAGGAGGAGTACGACGGCCATCGCCGAGGCCAGCCCGACCTTGTAGTACTTGAACGCCATGTCGACGGTCTGGATCACGAACGTCTCGCTGCCGTTCGCCCCGCCGGTCATGATGTACGGGATCTCGAAGACCGACAGCGATCCGGAGACCGCCAGGACGAACGACAGTCCGACGATCGGCCGGATGCCGGGCAGGATCAGGTAGCGGAACTGGTGCCACCGGTTCGCCCCGTCCATCTCGGCCGCCTCGTAGAGCTGGGCCGGGATCGACCCGATGGCGCCGAGGAAGAGTACGAAGTTCAGCCCCAGGTAGCGCCAGATCGACGTACCGGCGAGCGAGTAGTTGATCACGTCCGGGTCGCCGAGCCACTGCTGCGACAGGTCGCCGAGCCCGAAGACCCGCAGCGCCGAGTCGAGGGTGCCGCCGGGCTGGAAGAAGTAGAGGAAGACCATCGCGATCGCGACGCCGTTGATCAGGTAAGGGAAGAAGATGATCCCCTTGAAGAGGTTGCGGAACCTGACGTTGAAGCTGAGCACGGTGGCGAAGTAGAGCGCCAGCGCGATCTGCAGCACCGACGCGCCGACGTAGTAGAGGCTGACCCGGAGCACCTCGAAGAGTTCCGGGCGGGTCGCGATCTCGACGTAGTTGTCGACGCCCACGAACTCCTTGCTCGGGCTCAGGCCGTTCCACGAGGTGACGCTGTAGCCGAACATGTTGAGCACCGGGACGTAGGTGAAGACCGCGAGCAGCGCCACCGGCACGAGCAGGAAGAGGTACGGGGTGAGGGTCCTGCGCCGGCGCGGCACCGGCCGGCGCGGGCCGGTGGGACCGAGCCGCCGCCGCGGCAGCGCACCGGTCGACCCGGAGAACCGACTCGCGGTGTTCGTCGGAGTTGCCATCTAGGAAAACAAACCTTCCGGGTCGGACCGGGCCGTTCGTCGTCGCGCCGGCCGCTACCCGACCTTCGACCTCGTCTCCGCCCACTTCCTGTTCAGGTCGGCGAAGATCTGTTCCTTGGTCTCGTTCTTCGCGCCGCGCGCCGCGTCCACGATCCGCTGCCGGTACGTGCCGTCGTAGAGCGCGATCTCGGCGGCGTTGCCGACCTTCTCGGCCAGCCCCTCCTCGCCCGTCGGCGCCGGGTTGAATTCGATGAACTCGGTGCCGGCGGCGGTCAGGTCGGCCAGGGTGCTCGGCATCGCCTGGTCGATCACCGGTGAGATCCCGCCCTGGTCGACGGCGTAGTTCGACTCGTCGGCGAACCAGTCGACCCAGGCCCGGGCGGTTGCCTTGTTCTTCGAGTTGACGTTGATGCCGTTCTTGTAGTCGCCGCCGATGACACTGTGGAACGTGCCGTCGACCTGGGTCGGGAACGGCAGGTAGCCGATGTCCGCCTTGGCGGTGGCGGTGTCCTGCATCTGCACGATGGACCAGGAGCCCAGCATCATCGTGGCGATCTTGCCGGTGCCGAGCATGCCCTTGGACTGCTCCCAGTTGGTGGTCGTCGGGTCCGGCTCGGTCAGCCCGCGCTGTACGGCGTCGAAGAGCAGCGAGTCCATGATGTGGTGTTCCTTGCCGGGCGCCCACGGGGCGTCGTCCTTGCCCAGCTTGATCGCCGCGTCCGGGTCGGCACTGATCCCGCCGCGATTGCCCTCCCACTGGCCCAGCGGCCACTTGTCCTTGTAGTTGGTGTAGAGCGGGATCGCGTCGGTCTTCTCCTTGATCGCGGCCAGCGCGCCGAGGAACTCCTCCGGCGTCTTCGGCGGTGCGGTGACGCCCGCCTGCTGCCACACCTTCTTGTTGTAGACGAAGCCCTGCGCGTTGCCGGTGATGGCGAGACCGTAGACCTTGTCCTCGAAGCGCTGCTCGGTGCGGACGAAGCGGTATTTCTTCTCCAGGTCGGACACTGTGCCGAGCGGCTCGAAGAAGGTCGGCAGCAGGTCGGCGGTGACCGAGTTGGGGATGGGGAGCACGTCGCCGTACTCCTTGGTGTTCATCCGGATCCGGACCTCGCCCTCGTAGTCCGTGATCGCCTCGAACTTGACCGTGGTGCCCGGGTACTTCGCCTCGAACGTCTTCTTGTAGTCCTGGAAGACGGTGTCGACGATGTCGGTGCGCTGGGTCAGCACCGTGATCTCGCCGGTGACGGCGCCGTCGCTGCCGCCCTCGTCGTCGCCTCCGCCGCAGCCCGTCGCCACGGCCAGCACGAGCGCGAGGGCGGCACCGGCGATTCCGTACTTTCTCATATGCGCGTCCCACCTTTCGGTGTCCACATTGACATTGCACGGGCGTAGTGGCGCGCCTCGGGGAGGGTGGGATAGGCGTCGCGACTTGCAGGGAACGTACACGCGGGTTACAGCCGTGTCAACGACGTGACAACGCCTTAGGGGAGCTGAACTGTTAAGTGGATAAACCGGTTCAGGCGGAGCCTCCGATGTATACCGCGTGACCAGCGAGGGAGACCCGGAAACCCCGGTCCACAGGGGCCAGGCAGGCTTCGGGCAGGCTCGCCGTGAACCGGTTTAGGGTGCGGCCGCCGGGCCGCCTCGCTGGACGGTCCTGAGAGAGCGGCGCAGATACCCGGACTCAGCGACGGCCGACGCTATGTCTTTGCCCGTTGGTCGGGCCGACAAGGCGACCGTAGGGGTAGCTAATGTGGCGGTATCGGCGCCGGTGGGCCCCAGGCAGAAGTGACGCCGAATGGTCCGTCGAATCGTCCGGCGGGTGACGCGGTAGCGGGGCGCTAGCCGCTGGCGCCGCGTTGCCGGCGCCAGGTCTCGACGACCCGCTCGACGTCGAAGGTCGGCAGCACCACCGGCGGTCCGTCGACCAGGCCGCGCCGGGCCAGCACGATCCGTTCGTTGAGCGCGGTCACGATGGCCCGGACCGCGGGCTCCGACGACTCCCGGGCCAGCCGCTGTGGCAACTGTTCCGCCTCCTTGCGGATCCGCAGCGAGGCCGGCCCGATGTCGGTCAGGTTCTCCCGGCGTACCCAGTCCCGGATCCACCAGTTTTCGTCGTACGTGCCGCCGTGTCCCGGTAGCGGCTTGCCGGCCCCGGGGAGGTTGTCGAACTCGCCGCGCTCCTGGGCCTCGCGGATCTGGCGTTCGACCCGGGACTCGTGTCTGCTCGACATCGATCGTCCTCCCGTCCCGCCCCCGTCGGCCGGGGCAGATGTCCTCGCACCAATCCTAGGCCGGCCCGGCGGAACACCCCTTTGCTGTGCGCGGGCTCAGCAACGTGGTCGATGCGGCCCCGCCCGTGTCATGCTGCACCCACCCGGGGCGGCGATGTCGTCGGCGTACCCGGAGATCCCGCCGACCGAGCTGAGGAGTCCCCCGCCGTGTCAGCCAGCGAAGCGGCACCTGCGGTACCGGTCGCACCCGCCCGGCGGTTGCTGCGACCACTGCTGTTCGGCCTGACCCTGACCGCCGTCCTGGCGCTGCTGTTCGGGGTGCCCTGGTGGACGCTGCTCGCCGCCGGCGCGCACTGGCCCACCCCGCTTTTCGCCGCCGGCACGGCGCTGTTCGCCGTGGCCCTCGTCGCGTTTCCGGTGCTGATGTACCTCGGGCACGGCCGGGGGCGGGACTGGGCGGCCCGGACCGGCGACACCCTGCTCGGCGTGGTCTGGGTGCTCTTCGTCTGGGCGGCGCTCGGCAACCTGCTGCGGGCTGGGCTGGCGGTCGGCGGCGTCGCCGACCCGGCCCGGTCCCGGATCACCGCCGCCGCGGTCGCGGTCGTCTCGGTGGTGCTGCTCGCCTGGGGGTACGTCGAGGCCATGCGGCTGCCCCGGGTCCGCCGCGTGGAGGTGCCGATCGGTCGACTCGGCCCGGGGCTGGACGGTCTCCGGATCGTCCTGCTGACCGACACCCACTACGGGCCGATCGACCGGGCCGGCTGGTCGGCGCGGGTGGTCGCCGCCGTCAACGAGCTCGACGCCGACATCGTCTGCCACACCGGAGACATCGCCGACGGCACCGTCGCGCAACGCCGGGCCCAGGCCGCGCCGCTCGGGCAGGTGCGCGCCCGGCTGGCCCGGACGTACGTGACCGGGAACCACGAGTACTTCGGCGAGGCGCAGGGCTGGCTCGACCACATGCGGGACCTGGGGTGGGAGCCACTGCACAACCGGCACCTCGTGGTCGAGCGGAACGGCTCCCGGCTGGTGGTGGCCGGGGTCGACGACGCGACCGCGGGCTCGTCCGGCCGCCCCGGACACCGTCCCGACCACGCCGCCGCGCTGGCCGGGGCCGACCCGGACCTGCCGGTGGTGCTCCTCGCCCACCAGCCGAAGCAGGTCGGTGCGGCAGTCGCGCACGGCGTCGACCTGCAACTGTCCGGGCACACCCACGGCGGGCAGATCTGGCCGTTCAACCTCCTGGTCCGGCTCGACCAGCCGGCCGTGCGGGGGCTGAGCCGGCACGGCGACCGGACCCGGCTCTACACCAGTCGCGGCACCGGCTTCTGGGGGCCGCCGTTGCGGATCTTCGCACCGAGCGAGATCACCCTGCTGACCCTGCGCCGCCCGTGAGCCGCCCGGTCGCCCCCGGCATGACGGGCGGCCCGTCGGGGTAGGAGTCGCACCGACGGAGTTCCTCACCGCCGGAGGTGGCCCGGTGACCAGTCGCATCGCCCAGTGGACCCTCGACGTGCGCGACGTCGACCTGATGGCCCGGTTCTGGTCCGAGGTGCTGGGCTACCGGATCGAGCCACGGGACGACGGCAGCGCGAAGCTGTGGCCTCCGGACGAGGCGCCGATCACGGCGCCGAGCATCTGGCTGCAACCCACGGCGCCGGAGAAGGTCGGCAAGAACCGGCTGCACGTCGACCTCGGGATGGACCGGGGCGACCCCGTCGCGGAGGTCGAACGGTTGATTACTCTCGGTGCGAGGCGGGTGGACGTGGGGCAGCGCGGAACCGAGCCGTTCGTCGTACTGGCCGATCCGGAGGGCAACGAGTTCTGCCTGCTCGACCGCCCGACCCGCCGTGCCTGACCCGAGCGCCCAGCGGGTGGTGGTCGAATTGCCCATAGATTGATGCTGGTGTATTTTCCCTGGCAGGATCCGACCGGATTTGGGCGGACCCGGCAGAGGGAGCGCGCATGTCCGTATTCGGCACATCCACCCTACGTCGGGGACTCTGCGTGTTCGCACTGGCGGCGATCTGTGCCTGGAGCGCCGCGCCGCACGGGTCGGCCGCCGCGACCACCCCGTCGTTGCCGGCCGCTTCCGATCACGCGCTGTACGCGACGCTGCTGCCCGCCGCCGGGGAGGTCGAGACCCCGCAACTCGCCGTCCGGTGGCCGGGCCGGCCCGGTGCGGCGTTGAGCGTCTCCCTGGGCAACGCCGGGCGGTACACCCCGCTGGTGGCCGACCGGGTGCTCGACACCGGCGCGAACCTGGTCGCGCTGCCGCTGCCCGCCGAGGCGGCCGGCGCGATCCGACTGCTGATCCGGGACGTCACCGGGGCGGTGTTGCACCGTTCGACCCGGGACCTCGGCGCACTCCGGCAGACCTCCGCGTTCGGCTGGCCGGCCGGCGACACCCGGGCGGCCGCCGCCCCCGGCCTGTACGCGGGCGGCAACTTCACCCAGGCCGGCGGCGCCGCGGTCGACCGCCTCGCCACCTGGAACGGCTCCGCCTGGTCGAGGCTGGGCGCGGGGCCGGACGGCTCGGTCACCGCACTGGTCGTCTACGACGGCGACCTGATCGCCGGCGGCAGCTTCCTCACCGCCGGCGGGGTACGGGTGAACGGCATCGCGCGCTGGGACGGCACCACCTGGTCGCCGTTGACCGGCTCCGCCGGCACCGGGGTGATGACCACCTCGCTCGACTTCGTCGACGCGCTGACCGTCTTCGACGGGGACCTGATCGTCGGTGGCCAGTTCCTCCGGGCCGGCGGGGTGACCGTCAACCACATCGCCCGGTGGGACGGCGCCGAGTGGTGGCCACTGACCGGGTCCGGCGGCACCGGGGTGGACGTACCCTCGGTCTGGGACCTGACCGTGCACGACGGCGCGCTGATCGTCGGCGGCGGGTTCAGTCAGGCCGGCGGCACGGCGGCCAACCGGATCGCCCGGTGGACCGGCAGCGCGTGGTCGACGCTCGGCACCGGCTTCAACGGCGACGTGCTGGCGCTGGCCGTCTTCGACGGCGCGTTGGTGGCCACGGGTGGGTTCACCCAGGCTGGCGGCACCGCCGCCGGCTACGTGGCCGAGTGGACCGGCGGCGGGTGGGCCGCCCTCGGTGCCGGGCTGAACGCGGAGGGGCGGGCCCTCACCGTCTTCGGCGCGGCGCTGGTCGTCGGCGGCACCTTCACCGAGGCGGGCGGGGCGGCAGCGAACTACCTGGCCCGGTGGGACGGCTCCGGGTGGTCCGCGCTGGGCGGTGGCACCGAGGACATCGTGCTGGCCCTGGCCGTCCACAATGGCCGCCTGATCGCCGGGGGCTTCTTCACCCGGGCCGGCGGGAGTGCGGTGAACCACGTCGCGGGCTGGAACGGCAGCGCGTGGTCCGCCCTCGGCGGCACGGCCGGAGTCGGCACCGACGCCGGGGTGTACGCGCTGCACACCGTCTGACCGCCTTCCCCGGCCACCCCGCCGACGCGGCGGTCCCACCCGCGCGGGCATCGGCGTTTCGGCGGTGATCCCACGAGTCAGTCCTGACAACTCGGTGGTATCACGCTCATCGGACATCTGCCCGCGCCCGGAGAGCCGTGGCCGAGGGGCGCTCAGCGGCGCGCGGCCACGCTCTCCGGCACTCCGTCGGCGTACGCGTCGACGAGCTGCCGCTCGGCGGTGCGCAGGTAGTCGTCGAGCGCGGCGTGCGCCCGTTCCACCTCGCCACCGCGGATCAGCTCCAGCAACTCCCGGTGCCGTTCCAGATAGGGCTGGTGGAAGGTCTGCGGCGCGGCCATCACGTGGAACGCCAGCCGGATCTCGGCCAGCGCCTGGCGCATGATCTCCTCGATCCGGGGACTGCCGGTCAGGCCGGCGATGGCCTGGTGGAACTGCATGTTGGCGGTACCGACGTCGAACCACCGCTGCTGCGCGGCCGCCTGCTCGCCCTCCACCAGCGCGGCCTCCAGCGCCTCCAGCGCCTCGGCGGAGCTGTTGCCGGCGTTGCTGATGGCCGCGCACTCCAGCACCCGGCGGACCCGGTAGATGTCGACCACGTCCTGCACGTCGAGCACCCGGACGAAGACGCCCCGGTTGAGTTCGTGCACGACGAGCCGTTCGTGCATCAGTAGTCGGAACGACTCCCGCAGCGTGTTGCGGGAGACCCCGAGCGCCGCCCCGATCATCTCCTCGGAGAGCCGGGTGCCCGGCAGCAGGGCCCCTTCGGTGATCCGCGCCCGGAGTATCTCCGCCACCCGCTGCGCGGTGCTCGCCCGGGTGATCAAAGAGCGGTCGTCCTGGAGCTTCGCCAGCCACGTCACCCGGTCATTGTCCTTCATGCCGTCGGGCCCACAATCGAGAGAAGGTCCATGATGCGACGAGGGTACAAGTCAACATGACCATTGACGGATTGTTCAACAGTCTGCCAACCTGAACTCACGGCGTTCACCACAGTCCCCCAGGAGGTGCGATGTCGGTCATCCTCGATCTGAACAGTGACCTCGGCGAAGGCTTCGGGGTCTGGCAGCTGGGCGACGACATGGCACTGCTCTCCGTCGTGACCAGCGCGAACGTCGCCTGCGGCTTCCACGGCGGCGATCCGACGATCATGCGCCGGGTCTGCGCCGAGGCGATCAGCCGGGACGTCTCCATCGGTGCCCACGTCGGCTACCGGGACCTGGCCGGCTTCGGCCGCCGGGCCATCGACATCGAGCCCGACCGGCTCTCCGACGACGTGCTCTACCAACTCGCCGCGCTGGACGGGATCGCCCGCAGTGAGGGCGGCCGGGTCCGGTACGTCAAGCCGCACGGCGCGCTCTACAACCGCACCGTGACCGACCAGGCGCAGGCCGCCGCGGTGGTCACCGCCGTCTCCGCGTACGACCCGAGTCTGCCGATCCTCGGCCTGCCCGGCTCGCAACTGCTGCGCCAGGCCGACGAGGTGGGGCTGAAGACCGTCCGGGAGGCGTTCGCCGACCGTGGCTACCAGGCCGACGGCAGCCTGGCCAAGCGCGGCAGTCCAGGGGCGCTGGTCACCGATCCGGACGCGGTCGCCCGGCGCTGCGTCAAGATGGCCACCACCGGGCAGGTGACGGCCGTCGACGGCGCCCCGGTGTCGGTACGCGCCCGGTCGATCTGCGTGCACGGCGACACCCCGGGGGCGGTCGAACTGGCCCGCCAGGTGCGCACCGCATTGCAGGAGGCGGGCGTGAGCCTCGCCTCGTTCGTCTGACCTTCCGCCGAACCACCAGCACGCCCGCTGGATCGGTGACCGTCGGCCCGGCTGCCACCGCGCCGACGGTCACCGGCTCCCGCACCTCAACGGCTGCCGCCCGATGCCGCGGGCGGCCGCCTCAACCAAGTGATGCGCCGGCTCCACCTTCCGGTTGGCCTTCCAGATCCGGAACCGGCGCGGCTATCGAGGAAAGGTCGAAGATCACCTTGGATGTGCAGAAGTTGACTCAGAGTGTACGCGGCCGGCTGAGGCTGATCACCGCCACGGGCATCGGTGCCGCCCTGCTGCTCATGCCGGGCACCGCCGGAGCGCAGCCCGCCGGGGACGCCGGCCCGGCGGGGGAGTGCTACGACCGCACCCGCCCGACGACGTACGAGGAGACCCGGATCGACACGCCCGCCCAGCCGGGCGGGGTGCAGGTGCCGAGCACACTGATCGAGGTCGGTGGCTTCACCCCGTTCGTCACCCGGCTCACCGCCGAGCTGTGCGGGGTGCGGTCGGTTGACCAGGCCGACAAGCTGCTCAGGTCCCGCGGTGCCGAGCTGTGGCGGACCGCCGTCGAGCGCGCCCAGGGCACGCGCTGGATGGGCAGCATCGAGCGGTACGACGACCGCCCGCTCTACTGGTCGCGGCTGACCGCCACCCGTGACCTGCGACAGTGGACGCCCCGGTTCCGGCTCACCGACACGATCCGGGCGGCCCTGCTGAAGACCTTCGAGTACGCCTCCCGGGGCATCTCGTCGACCGACTTCTCGACCAGCCGCTCGGTGACCCGGGTGCTGGTCAGCGGCTTCGACCCGTACCAGCTCAACGGGGAGATCCGCCGGTCCAACCCGTCCGGCGCCTCGGCGCTGCAACTGGACGGGCAGGAATACCGGGTCGGTGACCGGACCGTGCAGATCCAGGCCGTCTCGCTGCCGGTGACCTGGAGCGGTTTCGACCTCGGCTACGTCGAGGACGCCTTCGGGCCGCACCTGACCCGGAACAGCCGGGAGCGCGCCGACCTGATCATGACGATCAGCCAGGGCGGCCGGGCCCGGATGGCCATCGAGCAGTGGGCCGGGGCCTGGCGCGGCGGCAGCCCGGACAACAACAACGAGGGCACCGCCGAACTCGTCCCGCAGGTGACCAACTGGCCGCAGCCGGCCACCGATCCCGAGTTCATCGAGACGACCCTGCCGCACCAGCAGATGATCGACGCCGGCACGACGCCCTGGCCGACCGCGCTCAACCCGCGGATCTGCGAGTGGACCGGCAACACCCGGCCGGACCCGACCAAGGTCTCCTGCCACGACAACGGCCCCTCCCCGGACGCGCAGGCGCAGGCCGGCGGCGGCGGAAACTACCTCTCCAACGAGAGCATGTACCGGTCGAACCGGCTGCGACTCGCCCTCGGTGCCACCCACGTCCCCGGCGGGCACCTGCATATCTCCTCGCTCGTGTATCCGCAGAACCCGCTGGACATCATCGACGCGCCGTTCGCCGCCGACCGCGCGCAGACCATCGAGCAGACCGTCGCCCTGGTGAAGGCCGCGGGCGCGGCCGTCTCCTGAGCCGTCGGCCGGGCCCGGGGTACCGGCAACCCCCGGGCCCGGCCGGCACACCTCCATCTCGAAGACCCCGCTGCGCGCCCCGAGAAGGACGGCGCCGGGCCTTCGCCATCGTCTTCGCCTAGAAAGGCATGACCATGCGCAAGATCACCAGCATCGCGGCGGCAGTCGTCCTCACCGCCGCGCTCGCCGGCTGCGGCGGATCCGACGGTGCCGGCGCGACCGACGAGGTCAAGCTCGCCGGACTGTGGCCGCTCAGCGGACCCAACGCCACCCAGGGCACCGACGTGCTGCACGGCGCCGAACTGGCGGTCGAGGTCATCAACGACGACCACCCCGGGCTGGACCTGCCGCTCGGGCCCGGCACGGGGTTGCCGGGGCTGGGCGGCGCACCGGTGAAGCTGATCACCGGCGACACCCAGGGCAAGCCCGAGGTGGGGGCCGGAGAGGTCGACCGGCTGGTCACCGGCGAGAAGGTGGCCGCGGTGATCGGCTCGTACCAGTCCGGGGTGACGCTGACCGCCAGCCAGCGGGCCGAGCGGCTCGGCGTACCGTTCGTCAGCGAGGCGTCCACGTCGGTGGCGCTCACCGAGCGGGGCCTGAAATGGTTCTTCCGGACCGGGCCGACCGACGAGACCTTCGCCCGGTCGATGTTCGACTATCTCAAGGCCCGGCAGGCGGCCGGCGCCCAGGTCCGCTCGGTCGGCGTCTTCCACAGCAACGACCAGTTCGGCAACGACGGCGCCGGGGTGACCGAGAAGGTCGCCGCCGAGGCCGGCCTGCCGGTGACCGTCAACGTCGGGTTCGACCCGACCGCCGCCGACCTGGGCTCCCAGGTGGCGCAGGTGCGCGGCAAGAACCCGGACGTGCTCTTCGTGCTCGCGTACACCGACGCGGCGATCAAGCTGATGAAGACGCTGGACCAGTTGAACTACTACCCGCCGGCGCTGCTCGCCTACGGCACCGGGTTCGCCGACCCGGCGTTCGCCACCGGCCTCGGGGCACTGGCCAACGGTGCGTCCACCCGGGCGGCCTGGTCCGGCGAGATCGCCGAGAAGCGGCCGGCCGCCAAGACCGTGGCAGACCTGTTCCAGCAGCGGTACGGCGCCCCGATGACCGAGAACTCGGCGCGGGCCTTCACCGCCGTACTGGCGCTGGCGCAGGCGATCGACACCGCCAAGTCGGTCGAGCCGGCGAAGATCCGGGACGCGTTGCGCGGGCTGAACATCCCCGGTGAGAAGACGATCATGCCGTGGACCGGGATCACGTTCGACGACAAGGGACAGAACACCGGTGCCGCCGGGGTGGTGGAGCAGATGATCGAGGGGAAGTACCGGGTCGTCTTCCCGGCCGAGCTCTCCTCGGTCGCGCCGATCTGGCCGATGAACCGGGCCCAGCAGTGAGCCGGCGGACCGGCGGGCACCCCGGGGAGGCGGCATGACCGACCTGCTCCAGTCGGTGGTCAACGGGCTGCTGATCGGCGCGGTCTTCGCGCTGGTCGCGGTCGGCCTGACCCTCATCTACGGCGTGATGGACGTGATCAACTTCGCGCACGGCGAGATGGTCATGCTCGGCATGTACACCTCGTTCTTCGCCTGGTCGCTGCTCGGCCTCGACCCGCTGCTGTCGATCCCGCTCGCCGGGGTGTCGATCGCACTCACCGGCGCGCTGATGTATTTCGGCGCGGTCGGCCGGGTGCTCGGCAAGTCCCCGCTGGCCCAGGTCATCGTCACCTTCGGGTTGCAGGTGTTCCTGCGCGGGCTGGCCCAGTTCCTCTGGACCCCGAACACCCGGACCGTGCCCCGGCCCTGGGCCGCCGGGCTGCGCTGGGAGATCGGCCCGGTGGTGATCGGCGGACCGCAGGTCATCATGGCGGTCGGCGCGTTGCTCGCCACCGGCGCGGTCGCGTACTTCATGAACCGGACCCGGCTCGGCGGCGCCGTACGGGCCGCCGGGGAGGATCCGGCGGCGGCCTCGCTGATGGGCATCGACCCGCGCAAGATGTACGCGCTCTGCTGGGTGATCGCCGGCCTGGCCACCGGCGTCGCCGGAGCGCTGCTGATGAACTCCTACTCCGCCTCGCCCACCGCAGGGGTGAGTTTCGTGCTGATGGCCTTCGTGGTGGTCGCGTTCGGCGGCTTCGGCAGCATCACCGGGGCGGCCCTGGCCGGCCTGCTGGTCGGAGTCGCCCAGGGCGTCGTCGGGCTGTACGCCCCGAGCTACACCCTCGCCGCCGCGCTCGCCCTCTATCTGGTGGTCGTACTGCTGCGACCGCAGGGACTGCTGGGGACCAGATAACGCTTCCCGACGGCTGAAAGCCGGGGGATTCCTGGCTCAGACCGTACCCGACCGCCCTCCTGGAAGGAGGTGATCGCGTGTCTCACGTCGTCGGCGCCAGCACGGTCGCGCTCTGCCGTGGCGAGGATCGTCCTCGTGGCGTTCCGGTCCCGACACGCGGTATATCCGCAACTGTGGCACCGGAAGACTCCGAAGGTGCACCACGTCTTCCGCGCCCGCGAGCATCCCAGCCGCATCCGACAGTTCTGGTCCCGCAGAGGAGTCGACGCCATGCCGACAACCAACGCAACGCCTGACCGCCCTTTCCTTCCCATGGCTGAAGCCAGGGGTTTCTCGGGCGGCTTCTGATGAGCGCCCCGACCGTACTGGACCGGCCCTCGCCGGCCCGGCTGCCCGTCGCGGCGGCTCGGCGACTGCCGTCCTGGAGCACCGCCGTGCTGATCCTGGCGGCGCTGGCCGGGTACCCGCTGGTCTTCGCGGACTCGGCGGCACACAACATCGGCATCCTGGCGCTGACCTTCGGGATCGCGGCGACCGGCTGGAACCTGCTCGGCGGCTACACCGGGCAGATCTCCTTCGGGCACGCGCTCTACTTCGGCACCGGCGCCTACACCACCGCGCTACTGGTCCGGCAGGGCTGGTCGCCCTGGCTGGCGATCGCGCTCTCCCTGCCGCTGGCCGCGCTGCTCGCCGCCGCCGTCGGCTGGCCCTGCTTCCGGCTGCGGCACCACTACTACTCCATCGCGACCATCGCGGTCGCCGAGATCGTCTTCATCCTGGTCACCAACCTGCCCGGGCTCGGCCAGGCGAACGGCTGGGAGCTGCCGGTGGTCGAGCAGTCCCTGGCCAACCTCCAGTTCTCGCTGCTGGACAAGCGGCCGTACTACTACGTGGCGCTCGGCTTCTTCTGCCTCGCCGCGCTGGCGGTCTGGCTCTTCCTGCGCGGCCGGGCCGGCAACTACGTCCGGGCCATCCGGGACGACCAGGAGGCCGCGGCGGCGGTCGGGATCAACGTGCACCGCTACAAGCTCGCCGCCGCGGCGCTCTCCGGCGCGGTCACCGCGCTGGCCGGCGGCTACTACGTGATGTACGTGCTCTTCGTCGACCCGCCCTCCGGGCTCGGCCTGGACCTGTCGGTGTCGTTCACCCTGATGGCGGTGCTCGGCGGGGTCGGCCGGTTCTGGGGGCCGCTGCTCGGCGCCTGGGTGCTGGTCTTCGTCCAGGACGTCACCCGGCAGGAATTCTCCGGCAGCGGCCGCTCGATCGACCTGCTGCTCTACGGCGCGCTGATCGTGCTGGTCTCGATCACCGAGCCGGGCGGCCTGCTCGCCATCGGGCAGCGGCTCTGGGCGCCGATCGCCCGGCGGCTGCGCCGTACCCGTGCCGGGAAAGCCGCTCCGGAGCCGGCCGGGTCTGCTGAGGTGAAGTCGTGACCAGGTGCGGCGGGAACAGCGGGTGGCCGGGGCACAGCCCCGACGGGTCCGACGAGGTGGGGCGATGACCGGAACGCTGCTGAGGATCGACAACCTCTCCTGCCGGTTCGGCGGCCTCTGGGCCAACCGTGACGTCAGCTTCGAGGTGGCGCAGGGGGCGATCGTCGGGCTGATCGGGCCCAACGGCGCCGGCAAGAGCACGCTCTTCTCGATGGTGGCCGGCGCCCAGCGGCCCACCTCCGGCCGGTTGGAGTTCGACGGCCGGGACGTCACCGGCTGGCCGCCGCACCGCGCCGCCCGGGCCGGCGTGGGACGTACCTTCCAACTCATGCGGGTGTTCGGCTCGATGAGCGTGCTGGACAACCTCAGCACGGCGGCGTTCGCCCGGCGCCCCCGGCTGCGCGACGCCCGGCGGCGGGCCGGCGAGGTCGCCGAGCTGACCGGGCTCGGCCCGGTGCTCGACTCGCCGGCCGCGTCGCTCACCGCCGCCTGGAAGAAGCGCCTGGAGATGGGGCGGGCGCTGGCCACCGAGCCGAAGCTGCTGCTCCTCGACGAGGTGCTCTCCGGGCTGACCCCGACCGAGGCGCGCGAGGCGGTCGAGATCGTCCGCACCATCAACCGGGGCGGCGTCACCATCCTGATGGTGGAACACGTAATGGAGGTCATCATGCCGCTCTGCCACCGGGTGGTCGTGCTGCACTACGGGCAGAAGATCAGCGAGGGCACGCCGGAGCAGGTGGCGCACGACCCGACGGTGGTCGAGGCGTACCTGGGGAAGGCGCTGTAGATGCTGACCGTGCAGGATCTCCATGTGGACTACGCCGGGGTCGTCGCGCTGCGCGGCGTCGACCTGCGGGTCGAGGCGGGTGAACTGGTGGCGCTGGTCGGCGCGAACGGGGCCGGCAAGAGCACTCTGCTGGCGGCGGTCTCCGGGCTGCACCGCCCGGTACGCGGCAGCGTGACCTTCCTCGACGAGGACGTCAGCGGGCTGCCGGCGTACCGGATCGCGCGCCGGGGTGCGGTGCTGGTGCCGGAGGGGCGGCGGCTCTTCGGCCACCAGACGGTGGTGCAGAACCTGCTGCTCGGCGGCTACCACCGCACCGCGCCGGAGCGGGAGGCGGACCTGGCCCGGGTCTACGACCTCTTCCCGGTCCTCGCCGAGCGCTCCGGCCAGCGCGCCGGGACTCTCTCCGGCGGCGAGCAGCAGATGGTGGCGCTCGGCCGGGCGCTGATGAGCCGGCCCAAGCTGCTGATGCTGGACGAGCCCTCCCTCGGCATCTCACCGAAGTTCACGAAAATGATCTTCGAGGTGCTGGCCGAGATCCGTCGCGCCGGCACCACCATGCTGCTGGTCGAGCAGAACCTGCGGGCCGCGCTGGAGCTGGCCGACCGGGCGTACGTGCTGCAGACCGGCGAGGTGGTGATGTCCGGCCCGGCCGACGAGCTGGCCGCCTCCGACGAGGTACGGCGCTCGTATCTCGGGCTGTGAGTTGGGTGAACTGGTACGACGGGGAGTGTGCGACGGTGCGGATCATTCCGGTGGGGCTGCGTGCGCTGCTGGTGGAGGTGACCGATCCGGCGCACACCGCCGCGCTGGTCGCCGAACTGCACCGGCGGCGGGACCGGGGCGAACTGGCCGGCGTGCAGGACGTCGTACCCGGTGAACTCACCGTGCTCGTCGACGGGCTCGACGATCCGGCGGAGCTGGCCGGGCGGCTCGCCGGCTGGCAGCCGGCCTCGGCCCGGCCGCCGGACGGGCCGCTGGTCGAGGTGCCGGTCCGGTACGACGGCGCCGACCTGGCCGAGGTGGCCCGGCACTGGCAGGTCACCGAGGCGGAGGTGGGGCGGATCCACAGCGCGCCGGAATACCGGGTCGCGTTCTGCGGCTTCGCCCCCGGCTTCGGCTACCTGACCGGCCTGCCGGAGCGCTACCACCTGCCCCGGCGGGCGGTGCCCCGGACCCGGGTACCGGCCGGTTCGGTCGCGCTGGCCGGCGGCTACGCCGGAATCTATCCCCGCGACTCGCCCGGCGGCTGGCAACTGCTCGGCAGCACCGACCTGGTCCTCTTCGACCCGGACCGGGACCCGGTCGCCCTGCTCACCCCGGGCGCCCGGGTCCGGTTCCGGGACGTCGACGCCGTCGGCGGACGGGACGGGTGGGCCGGTGCGCGGGCGCGGCACGGCGCCGGGCGCGGCGAGACGCCGGCATGACCGGACGCTTCGTCGAGGTGGTCCGGCCCGGCGTACTCAGCACCGTGCAGGACCTCGGCCGGCCGGGACACGCGCACCTCGGGGTACCCCGCTCGGGCGCCCTCGACCTGCCGGCGCACCTGCTGGCGAACCGGCTGGTCGGCAACCCGCCCGGGGCGGCGACGATCGAGACGACCGTCACCGGCGTCGCGGTGCGGGTCGACCGGGCCGGCACCGTGGCGGTGACCGGAGCCTGGGCGCCGGTCACCGTGGACGGGCGCCCGGCGAGCTGGTCGGCCCCGGTCTCGGTGCCGGCCGGAGCCCACGTCGAGGTGGCCGCCGCCCAGCGCGGGTTGCGCAGCTATCTCGCCTTTGCCGGTGGGATCGCGGTCCCGCCGGTACTCGGCAGCCGGTCGACCGACCTGCTCTCCGGGCTCGGCCCCGCGCCGCTCGCCGTCGGCGACCGGCTGCCACTGGGCGAGGTGCCCGGGCCGCCCGCACCGGTCGACGTCGCCCCGACCGGCGCCCTGGCCGAGGAGCTGACCCTGCGGGTCCTGCTCGGCCCCCGGGCCGACTGGTTCACCGACGACGCGGTACGCATCCTCGGCGCCGAGTGCTATCACGTCTCCACCCTCAGCAACCGGATCGGGGTACGCCTCGACGGGCCCGCGCTGCCCCGGCGGATCGGCGGGGAACTGCGCAGCGAGGGCGTCGTCCTCGGCGCGGTGCAGGTGCCGGTGGCCGGCTCGCCGGTGATCTTCCTCGCCGACCATCCGACCATGGGCGGCTACCCGGTGATCGGCGTGCTGCACCCCGACGACCTCCCGCAGGTCGCCCAGGCCGCCCCGGGCAAGCCGGTGCGGTTCCGGGTCGTCGCGCGGCGCCGCCCGCCGCGGCGCTGACCGGAGGAGGCTGTGCGGGTGAGCCGGAGAACCGCCGCCGGGCCCCGGGGACAAGATCATGCTTGGATTGCGGGAGAGGCCGGGTCGCACCCGGCGGAGAGGAGCTGACGATGACCGTGGCCACCCGTCCCGGCTTCCACCTGGCGATCCCGGTCGACGACCTGGCCCGGGCCCGCGCCTTCTACGGCGGCGTGCTCGGCCTCGCCGAGGGACGTTCGGCGGACGCCTGGGTCGACTGGGACTTCTACGGCCACCAGGTGGTGACCCACGTCGTACCGGCGGCCCGGCAGGCCGACGCGGGGCGCAACCCGGTGGACGGGCACGACGTACCGGTGCCGCACTTCGGGCTGATCCTCTCGATCGACGACTTCCACGCCCTGGCGGACCGGATCCGGACCGGCGGCGGCGAGTTCGTGATCGAGCCGTACCTGCGGTTCGCGGGCGAGCCGGGGGAGCAGTGGACGATGTTCTTCCGCGACCCGGCGGGCAACGCCCTGGAGTTCAAGGCGTTCCGGGACGAGTCCCAGATCTTCGCCAAGTGAGCCGAAAACCGCTGGACAGCGTACGGCGGCCGGCCTAGCGTCTGCCGCGTCCGTGCCGATCCCGACGTGCGAAGAGGTGCATTTCATGAGGGTCCTGCCCGCCCCGAGCGGCAACTCCGGGACGACCGCACCAATCCTCATCACCTCTTCGCACGTAAGGAATATCAGGAGTGGACCTACCGCGTAGCTTCACCATCCGGGAGAGCGGCCACCGCATCCACAACCCGTTCGACAGCACCAAGCTGGCCACCCTGGGCGAGGCGCTGCGGCTCCCGCCCGGCGCCCGGCTGCTCGACCTCGCCTGCGGCTCCGGCGAGATGCTCTGCACCTGGGCCCGGGACCACCGGGTGACCGGCACCGGGGTGGACATCAGCACGGTGTTCCTCGCCGGGGCCGAGGCCCGGGCGGTCGAACTCGGCGTCGCCGACCGGGTCGAGTTCGTGCACGGCGACGCCTCCGGGTACGTCGCCGACGCCCCGGTCGACGTCGCCGCCTGCCTCGGCGCCACCTGGATCGGCGACGGAGTCCCCGGCACCGTCGCACTCCTTCGCCGCAGTCTCCGCCCCGGCGGGATGATGCTGGTCGGCGAACCGTACTGGCGGCGCGAGCCGGCCGACCAGGCATGCGTCGAGGCGTGCCACGCGACCAGCCGGGACGATTTCCTGCCGCTGCCCGAGACGGTCGAACGATTCTCCGCGCTCGGCGCCGACGTGGTGGAGATGGTCCTCGCCGACCCGGACAGCTGGGACCGCTATGCCGCGGCACAGTGGCTGAACCTCCGGCGCTGGCTCGACGAGAACCCCGACGACGAGCTGCACGCGGAGCTGCGCGCGGAACTCGACACGGCTCCGGTGCGGCACGTCCGATACCAGCGGGAATATCTGGGCTGGGGCGTCTTCGTGCTGATGGACCGCTGAGTCCGGGCGGGCCGTGCTCCGGCGGCGGAGCACGGCCCGACGGGCGGGGCGCCACGCCCGACCGTCGTTGCGGGTACGACAGATATTGACCGTCCGGGACGCACCGGGGTTACATGATTCGGTGACCTCGTTCGAGGTGATCAGTATGGGGCGGGTGGGGGTGGACATCTATCCACTCCAGACCAACGCCCGGCTGCCCGACGTCGAGACGTTCGGAAAGTTCCTCGGCGGCAGCGCCACCAACGTCGCCGTGGCGGCGGCCCGGCACGGCCGGCGGGTCGCCATGGTCACCCGGACCGGCGCCGACCCGTTCGGCGACTACGTGCACCGCGCGCTGCGCGAGTTCGGCGTGGACGACCGCTGGGTGAGCGCCGTCGCCGGGCTGCCGACCCCGGTCACCTTCTGCGAGATCTTTCCGCCCGACGACTTCCCGAGCTACTTCTACCGCTATCCCAAGGCGCCCGATCTGGAGATCCGCCCCGAGGAACTGGACCTGCCCGCGATCCGGGCGGCCGGAGTCTTCTGGTTCAGCGGCACCGGGCTCTGCGAGCTGCCGAGCCGGGACGCCCACTTCGCCGCCCTCGGCGCCCGGGGACGTGCTCCGAACACCGTCTTCGACCTGGACTACCGGCCGGGATTCTGGTCCTGCCGGGAGGATGCCCGGGCGGCGTACGAGTCGGCGCTGCGGTACGCCACCGTCGCGGTCGGCAACCTCGACGAGTGCGCCACCGCGGTGGGGGAGCGCGAGCCGCACGCGGCGGCCGAGGCGCTGCTCGCCCGGGGCGTACGGCTGGCGGTGGTGCGGCAGGGCCGGGCCGGAGTACTCGCCCGGACCGCCGACGAGCTGGTCGAGGTGCCGCCGGTGCCGATCGAGGTGGTGAACGGGCTCGGCGCCGGGGACGCCTTCGGCGGCGCGCTCTGCCACGGGCTGCTCGCCGGCTGGCCGCTGGACCGGACCGTCCGGTTCGCCAACGCGGCCGGCGCGCTCGTGGCGTCCCGGTTCGCCTGCTCCGCCGCGATGCCGACCAGTGCCGAGGTCGACGAGCTGCTGGCCGAGCCCCGGCACCCGGTCGGTTAGCCGGTCAGGGCTGGGCGCGCAGCCCGGCCGGGTCCGCGAGCCGCTCCCGGAACGAGGCCGTGGTGTTGAGCAGTGGGAACGGCTCCGCCGGCACGTCGACGCCGAGGAAGTCGCAGAGCGGCTCCCAGCCCTGCGCCACGTCGAACTCTCCGAGCCGCTCGGCCGGTACGGTCGCGCGCACCTCCGCGACGTGGTCCGCGTAGACCTTCAGGGCGTGCTCCCGGTCGTCGAACCGGCCGCCGAAGGTGCCCTGCCAGACCAGCGCCTCCGTCAGCTTCGGCTGGTCCAGCAGCTCCGGATGGGCCGCGAACGCCTCGCGCAGTCCCGGCGGCGCGGACTCGGGGTCCATGGTCCGGGACCGGTAGATGGTGCTGTGGACGCTGTCGTACCAGCGCTCCGGATCGCGTACGGTCAACAGCACCCTGGCCTCGGGATAGACCTCGATCAGCTCCCGCCAGAAGTAGACGCTCGGCCAGTCCACGGTGCTGTGGTAGCCGTCCAGCAGCCTGGACCAGTCCACCGGCCCGCCCTGGGCCGCCCGCAGCCAGTCACCGATGGTCCGCGGGTGTTCGAACAGCTCGGCCATGTGGTGGCACGGGCCGAAGCCGAGCAGTTCGAGCGCCTCCTTCGTCGACCTGGTGCCGGTACGCCCCAAGCCCACCCCGATGACCCGCACCTCGCCGCCTCCCTGTCCCAGCCGTCCGTACCGTCCCAGTCAACAGGGTCGGCCGGTCGAGCGGAACGACCGGCCGGACGCGATTTCAGGGCGCCGGCCGGTCCGCCAGGTCGGCGGGATCGACGCCGAGGGTCGAGAGCAGGCCCGCGTGACGGAGGGTGTCGACCCGGTCCGGTAGCTCCCGGTCGATCCAGTCGGCCCTGACATCCTGACCACGACCACGCAACCACTCGATGATCTTCAACTTGTCGATTTCCACTGGTCCCTCTCCTCGTACGCGATTTCGGTCGGCTGCCGTAGATCATGGGCCGGATCTTGTCCGGCCCGCCGCCGAGGGCAGCCGCCGGTCTGCCATCGAGCCTGATCCGGCCGGTGCTGAGCTCCGACGTTCCGTCACGAACGGGTGAGCGCGTTGGCGGGCCAGGCTCAAACAGTACGCCGTGCCGGAGCGTCGATGGGCGGCGTGGATCCGCCGGCGGCGGCGTACCGTACCGAGCCGGCCGGAGCGACGGTCGGCGGATCCGGTGGCCGGGTACGCCGGCACGGCCTACCCCGGGCGCCCGGGCGCGTACCCCCGATCGCCGCGAAAGCGGCACTGGCCGGCCCGTTCTCCGGCCGACGACGAATTCCGACATTGCGGGCGTACGGGGAATCTGGTTCGGGGCTAGGCTGACGTGGTTCCTGGACCCCGGCGCTACGGGTTTACGAACTCCGCGCACCACCGCCGAGATGAGGGTCCAGCGATGACACGGTTCGCCATCCCGGCGCGGTCGAACGGCACCGAATCGGCTCCCTGAGCCCCCTGGACGGCCGTCGGCGGAAGCCTTTCTCGCCACCCGCCCCGGCCCGGCGGCTTACGCCATCGCGACCGCCGAGCACCCTTCGGCCCCCACAGCACCGGCCCGGACTCAGCACGCCAGCCGCCCGGGTCGGACGGTACGGGATCCTGGGCTTCGGTTCGAGGCCCAGGATTCCGCCACCGTCGTCGCACCCGGGCGAGCCCGCCGGAGGACCGCCGGCATCCGGCATCCGGCTGTCGTCCCGAGCCCGCCCGTACTGATCGACAGCCTGGTAGCGGACCGTCGGCCGGCGAGCCGGCTCGCCGACGAGGCACCAGCCGCCGGCCGAGCGTCGGCGAACCGGGCCGGCGTCCGCCAGCGCCCTCGGTGGCGTGCGTTCTGTCGGTGAGCAGGACGCCGGGCCACGCCCGGCCAGTGCCGCCGGGACGACTGCTCGGATACCGGCCGGGCGCCCCTACCGCACCCCTGGACCGAGAAGGATGGCTTGAAGATGCTTACCGCAGCTCAACGCGAGACGAGGGTTCCCTCGGCACCGCCCTCGACACCGCGACTGTCGCTTCCGCCCGCCCGAACCCGCCAGGCGGTCCTGGACGGCGGTTGGTGGCCCCGGTCCTGGGATCCGGTGGCTGAGCTCCCCGGACTTGTGCTGGCTCTCTCCGCCCGCTACGGACGGATCCGGAACGTGGTACTCAACAGCGGAGCATGGGACACGCGGTTCCGCCGACTCGCGGCCGGCGACGACGTCGTCCGGGTGGGCTGGTTCAGCTCGCTGGATACCGCACTGCTGATCGCCACCACCGACCGTGGAGACCAGCTCGACCTGCTCGTCGTGCCGCCCGGCACCACGGCTGCGGCGGCCGAGCGGGCGATGGCCACGGCAGCCGATCCGACCAACACCATGCACGCGCCGGCGATCCTCGCCGAGGGCGCCGGTGGGGCTCCTCGAACGGAGAGCACCGGGCCACGAGGGCGGTGACAAGCCGGGCGGACCATCACGGGTCCGCCGACGGGCGGGTCACCCCGTGCCGACCGGCGCCGCCCGTCCAGGCGCCCGGTCGAAGGTCCGCCTCGCGATGTCGAGCGGCGGCCGTCGGCTCCGTCTGTCTCGGGAGAACCTTCCACACCCAGGACGGGAGACGACGATGAGCAGAGTGTTCTTCACGGTGGGCATGTCCCTGGACGGCTATCTCGCCGGTCCGAACGCCCGGCCGGACAACCCGCTCGGCGACGGCGGTACCCGGATCCACGAGTGGGTCTACCGGACCGCGACCTTCCGGGAGCGGCTGCGGCTCGGCGGCGGTGGCGGCGAGACCGGCAGCGACGACGACCTGGTCCGGAACACCTTCGCCCGGACCGGGGCGAGTGTGATGGGCCGACGGATGTTCGACGAGGGCGAGGTCGCCTGGCCCGAGGAGGCGCCGTTCCGGTGCCCGGTCTTCGTGGTCACCAACCGGGCCCGCGAGCCGTGGGTCCGCAGCGGCGGTACCACCTTCACCTTCGTCACCGACGGCATCGAGAGCGCCCTGGCACAGGCCCGGGCGGCGGCCGGCGACCGGGACGTCCGGATCTCGGGCGGCGCCAACCTGATCCGGCAGTACCTCGCGGCCGGCCTGGTCGACGAGTTCGACGTCGACCTGGCGCCGGTGCTGCTCGGCGGCGGCGTCCGGCTCTTCGACGGCATCCCCGGCGCGGCCGGACTCAGGATCGAGGCCACCGAGCGGGTCGCCCACCTCCACTACCGCGTCGCGAGCTGACCCCGGACCCCGAAAGCCGAAGGAGTACGACGAGATGACCAAGACCGACACCCTGGCCGTACCCGGCGCGACGCTGTACCACGAGGTGCGCGGCACCGGCCCGGTCCTGCTGTTGATCTGCGGCGGCGTGTACGACGCCGCCGGCTACGCCGCGCTGGCCGAGTCGCTCGCCGACCGGTACACGGTGCTGACCTACGACCGGCGGGGCAACTCGCGCAGCCCGCTGGCCGGGCCGCGGCAGCCGCAGCGGATCGAGGTGCACGCCGACGACGCGTACCGGCTGCTCACCGCGGTGGGCGTCACCCCGGACGCACCGGCGTACGTCTTCGGCAACAGTTCCGGCGGGATGATCGGGCTGGACCTCGCCGCCCGCCACCCCGACCTGGTACGGGTGCTGGTCGCCCACGAGCCGCCGGTATTCGAACTGCTGCCCGACCGCGACCGCTGGCGTGCGGTGCTGCGGGACGTGGCGGACGCCTTCGCCGGGCGGGGGCCCGAGGCGGCGAACCAGGTCCTCTCCGCCGCGTTCGCCGCCGACCGGCCGGCACCGGAGTCGGCCGCTGCGGAGCCGGCCGCCCCGGAGCCGGAGCGGATGCCCGGTGGCGCGGAGCGGCCGGCGGGCGAGCCGGATCCGGAGACCGCCGCGATGCTGGCCCGGATCGGTCGGAACCTGGAGTTCTTCATCGGCTACGAGGTGCCGCCGTTCGGCGGATACGTCCCGGACGTCGATGCCCTATCCCGCGGATCGACCCGGGTCCGGCTGGCGGTGGGCGAGGAGTCGACCGGCGAGCCGCCGTACCGGACGGCGGTGGCGGTGGCCGAGCGGCTCGGCGAGGCGCCGGTGGTCTTCCCGGGCGACCACGGTGGCTTCGGCGACCGGTCCGGCGCGTTCGCCGCCCGGCTGCACGAGGTGCTCACCGCCGACTGACGGGGTGCGGCGCTGGCACCGTCCCGGTGCCAGCTTCCATCGCGCCCCGCTCCCACCCGGCCCGGCGCCCCGGCCCGGGCTACCTCTCCCCGGCCGGGTCGGTCAGCAACTCGGTCGCGCCGGCCCGTTCGGCCAACCGGGCGCAGCCGGCCGGGTCCCGTTCACCGTCGGCGACCACGACGTCGTAGCGGAGCCGTAGTTCGGTGCCGGGTGCGAACGGGTACTCCCGGTCGAAGAACGGGGCCGGGCCGAGACAGCCGTACGGCTCGGTGCGGACGAACCACCGGGTGGGTGCGCCCGGATTCGCCGGATCGTCCCGGAAGACCAGCGTCGACGCCAGGGTCTCGGCCGGCCCGATGCCGTCGTGCCGGCCGACGAAGCCGAGCCACGGACCCCGCCAGCCCATCAGTTCGTCCGCGCCGACTCCGGTCGGGGTCACCACCTGGCCGCCCCGGAACGAGCGCGGTCCCTGCCAGAAGAGTCCGCCGTAGCCGGCGTTGTCCCGGCCCTGGGTGGTCGGGCTGCCGATCGTGATCACCGTGTCGCCGTCGTTGCGCAGTACGGTCTCGAACCGCAACCGCCACGCGCTCTGGTTGGCCCACACCGCCACCGCCAGTCGACGTCGCTCGGAGACCACCGGGCGGCCGTTTCGGCCCACCCAGCGCAGCCGCTCCACCAGGCGTACGGCGTCGGGGTCGCAGCGTAGCGCCGGGAAGTCGAGGTGCTCGACCACCCCGATGTTGTCGAGCTTGCGGTACCCCTGGCCGCGCAGATAGGTCGACCCGCCCCAGAAGTTGTCCGGCCCGACGTGGGAGATGCCGAAGCAGAGCCCCTTGTGCCAGAGGTGGTCGTGCGGCCGGTACAGGCTGACGACGTTGCCGGCGAGGGTCCGTAGTGGGTGGAAGTAGGGTCGCGGCGCCTCCTCCCGGGGCTCGGCGGGGGTGTAGACGTAGTGGAACAGCTCCGCACCGCGCCAGCCGACCCGCACCGACCGGCCGACGTCGTGGCTGACGGCCAACCCGCTGCCCGGACCGCCGGCGGTCCCACCCGCGTCCGGGCCGGTGGCGGCGGGCAGCGGCGGGCGGGCCGCCGGGACGGGTACGGCCGGTGGCGGTGCGGCCGCGGCGGGCACCGGTGGACTGCTCACCATCGCGGTCCGTCCCCCTGCATCCGCCGGTAGAACGGCGAGTTCTCACCCAGGTCGTCCGGCCGGACGGGTCTGCGGGTGAACGCCGACGCGTACACCCCGGCGACGAGTCGCATCGTCCGCCAGGTCTCCGCCGAGGTGACCGGCGGCGGGGTACCGGCACGCAGGCTCCGGACCACCTCGGCGAACTGCGCCTGGTGACTGCTGCGGACCCCGGCGGCGCCGGTCCGCCAGGCCGCGAGCACCTCCTCGGCGTACTCCGGTGCCGGGGTGATCCGCCAGTCGTCGTCGCCGTAGCCGTACAGGTGGGTCAGCTCGACCGTGGCCCGCTCGAAGTCGAACCGCAGGTAGCTCTCCTCGCGGATCGACAGCAGGCTGTTCACCACACTGGCCACCGCGCCGTTGGCGAAGCTGACGTGTGCCATGCTCAGGTCCTCGGTCTCGGACCGCCTGGCCTGCTGCCGGGCCAGGGCGGAGACCTCGGTCCAGTCGCCGAGGATCGCGCAGAGCAGGTCCATCTGGTGGATGCCGTGGCCCATCGTCGGCCCGCCGCCCTCGGTGTCCCAACGCCCGCGCCACTCCACGTCGAAGTAGGACTGCGGGCGGAACCAGGTGGTGTGGCAGACCGCCATCAGCGGCCGGCCCAGCACGCCTGCGTCGAGCAGGGCGCGCAGCCGCAGCGCGCCGGTGCCGAACCGGTGCTGGAAGACGGTGGCCAGCGCCGCCCCGTACCGCTGCTCCGCCTCGGCCAGCTCGTCGAGTTCGCCGAGGTTCAGCGTCGGCGGCTTCTCGACCAGCACGTTGGCGCCGGCCCGCAGACCGGCGAGGGCCAGTTGGTGGTGCGAGCCGGGCGGGGTGCAGACGTGTACCAGCTCGGGCTGCTCCTTCTCCAGCAGGCTGGCCACGTCGGGGTGCCGGGCCGGTACGTCGTACCGGTCGCAGAACGCCGACAGCCGGCCGGCGTCGGTGTCGACGGCACCGACGAGGCGTACCTCGTCGCCGAGTTGTCGCAGCCCCTCGGCGTGCAGCCGGGCGATGTTTCCGGTTCCGACCACGGCGACGCGGATGGGTTCCACAGGTGCTCCTTAGCGAGGTGGTGCAAGGGTGCTCAGTCGCGACGGGCGCGCAGCGGGTCGTACGGGGAGAGGAAGCCGCACATGCCCAGCGTCGTCTGTTCGGGTGGGACGATCCGGGTGACGGTGGCGTCGGCGAGGTGGCTGTGGTCGCCGCGCCGCAGCGCGTCGAGCTGCGCTCCGGTCTGCCGGCTCACCGCCGCCGGTCCCTGCTCCCAGCGCTCCTGCCAGCCGTCGAGCTGCGGGCGTACCAGGGCGGCGGCGGCCGCGTAGAAGTCGTCGAGCGCGGCGGTGTCGCCGGCCGCGCACCGGCGGCGGAGTTCGGCGAACCCCTCGATGGCGAGGTCGCGCCGGGCCCGGGCCCGTTCGGCCGAGGGCGGGTCGGATCCGTCCGGCCCGGTCAGCGAGACCGCCCGCCGGTACGTCGGCACATCGGCGAGCTGTTCCGGTGGCAGGGTGAGGACCGCGTCGCCGGCCTCCGGCAGCCCACTGTTCTGCATGATCACGACGACCTGGAGCGCGCCGTCGTCGTTGACCGCCCGGTGGATGGTGCCCGGGGTGAACCAGAGCACGTCGCCCGGGGTCAGCGGCGATTCCTCGAAGCCCCGCCGGGTCAGGGTCTGTAGCCGACCCCGGCCGCCCACCACGACGTAGCACTCGGTGCAGCACAGGTGCACGTGCGGCGTGCCGCCGTGCAGGCCGTCGTCGGTCTGCCAGGGATAGACCCGCAGGTTGGTGATGCCGACGGCGCCGGGGAAGGGCGGCGGTGTGCCGTCGTCGGCGGTCACGGGGCGTGCTCCGCGGCGAACGCCTCGATCTCCGCCCGCTGCCAGGCCCGGTCGGCGAAGACCACCCGGTGGTTGAGCCGGAGGGTCTCGTCGGGGGCGAGGACCACCTCCTCGTCGAAGGCGGGCGAGGGGTTGACGGCCGGGAACGGGGTGTTGCGGACGAACCACTTCAGCGGTACGGCCGCGCTGGAGGTGCCGGCGAAGACGAGTACGGTGCCACCGCCGTCGACCTCGTCGTGCTCGGCGGTGTACGCCAGCCACGGGGACTGCCGCCCCATGGTCTCCGGGCCGCCGCCGTCGGCGGTGATGATCTCGCCACCGGTCCAGCCGCGCGGCCCCCGCCAGAAGAACCCCGTGTAGCCGGCGTTCGGCCGGCCGTGCGTGGTCGGGCTGCCGACCCGCAGCTCCGCGCCCCGGATGTTGCGCAGTTCGGTACGGAAGTCGAGCGTCCAGGTGCCGCGCCCGGGGTCCACCCCGTGGATCCGCAGTTCCCGCCGCTCCGCGACCCAGTCTTCGTCGGTCGAGGTGATCCAGGTCAGCGACTCCCGCAGGGTCAGCTCGGTCGGGCTGACGTCGACCAGGTCGAAGGCGTCGTGCCGCATCCGGCCGACGTTGTCCCGCGCGCGGTAGCCCTCGCCGTGCACGTACGAGTTGCCGCCCCAGAAGTTCTGCCCGGACAGGTGCGAGATGGTCATCTGGAGCCCCTTGTGCCACCGGTGGTCGTTCGGCCGGTACGCCGAGACCAGGGCTCCGTCGAGGGTGCGCAGCGGGTGCAGGTAGGGCTTGCGTGATTCGAAGGCCGGCACCGGGGGGTCGTACACATAGGTCGCGATGTCCACGCCGTCCGCGTTGACGACGATCTGACGGCCGTGCTCGTGCGTGACGGTGAGCCGGCCGGTGGTGTTGGACGCGGAGGTCATGGAAGCGACGGTGCCTTTCGGTGGCGTGCGGTAACCGCTTTCCCGAGCTAACCGCCTTCCCTCTGCAACGTCAAGATCCAGCTCGGCCTGAAAGACTTTCGGCCGCCGCTCGGTCTCCGGTGCCGGCCGGTCCGACCCGCGCAGGCGGCGACGACGGGCGTACGGTGTCCGGCCGTCACCGGCCGGGTGGTGCGGTGGTAGCCGGTGGCCGCCACCGCCAGCGTGACGCCCCAGGCGAGGAAGACCAGCTCGGTCCCGGCCTCCGCCCAGCCGGCGCGTAGCTCCGCCCAGGTGGTGGCCCCGGTGGCCAGCGCCCCGGCCAGCATCCCGATGCCGATCAGCCCGTACGCGATCAGCGCCACCGCCGTCACCCCGGCCGGCACGAAGGCCAGCGCGGGCGGTACCCGGCGCCCGGCCAGCCCCGGAACGGCAACGTCGCCAGCCGCTCCGCTCCGCATCCGTCGGCGAGTTCCGCCGGCTCCGGTGAGCGGGTACGGTCGCACGCGGTGTAACCCCACCGGCCACCGGCCGCCCAGGAGAGCCGGAGCAGCCCGTACCCGAGGGCGAAGCCCAGTGCGACCAGCGCCCTGCCCCGCCGTCCGATCCTCGATGTCGCGATCATGCCTCGACTGTGCGGCAGGCGGCGCACGGCGTCCTCCCGCGCCGGAGGGAACCGGTCCCCCACGCCGGGGGAGGGGCGGCCGGAGGAAGGAGTACGGGCGCCGCGACGCCACTGTGGACCGGATCGCGCCGGCCCGGCGGTAGGGTGCGGATGCCGGGCGGGGTCGCCGGCCCGGACGCCACACCGACCACCTCTTCGGGGCCGCCACCATGACCAAGCGATCGTCCGGAACCGTCACGCTGATGGATGTGGCCCACAAGGCCGGGGTGTCGGTGGCGACCGCGTCGCGGGTGCTCAACGGCAGCGGCACCCGACAGGTGCGGGCGGACCTGATGGACCGGGTGCTCGCCGCCGCCGCCGCGCTGGACTATTCCGCCAACGCACCCGCCCAGGCGATGGCCCGGGGCCGCACGAACGTGGTCGGGCTGCTGGTCCACGACATCGCGGACCCGTTCTTCTCGTCCATCGCGGCCGGCGTGATGCGCGCCGCCGAGCGGCACGGCAGCATCGTGATGATGTACAGCACCACCGGGCGGACCGAGCGGGAACTCGACTACCTGGCGACCCTGCGCGGCCAGCGGCCCCGCGCTGTCATCCTGGCCGGCAGCCGAACCGCCGACCGGGCGCTGCGGGACCGGCTCGGCGTCCAGTTGCGGATCCTGGAGGAGGCGGGCGCCCGGGTCGCGCTGATCAGCCAGCACGTCCTGCCGATCGACACCGTACTGTTGGAGAACCGGGAGGGGGCCAGACTGCTCGCCCGGCGGCTGGTCGAGCTGGGGCACCGGCGGTTCGCCGTGCTCGCCGGACCGCGGCACCTGCTCACCGCCCGGGACCGGCTCGCCGGGTTCCAGGCCGGACTCGCCGACAGCGGTGTCACGCTGCCGAGGACCCAGGTGGCGTACGGCGAGTTCACCCGGGACGGCGGTTACGCCACCATGCGGGAGCTGCTCGCCCGCGATCTCCGGGCCGGTTGCGTCTTCGCGGTCAACGACGTGATGGCGGTCGGCGCCATCTCGGCGCTTCGCGACCACGGGGTGCCGCTGCCCGGCGGGATGGCGGTGGCCGGCTTCGACGACATCGTCACGCTCCGGGACGTCACGCCGTCGCTCACCACGGTGCGGCTGCCGCTGGAGGAGGTCGGCGCCGCGGCCCTGGAACTCGTCATGCAGCCCCGGACCGCACGGCCCCGGCTGCGCCGCATCCGTGCCGAGGTGGTCGTCCGGGCCAGCACTCCCGCGCTGCCCTGACCCGCCGGGCAGGGGAGCGTGGTCGTACCGCTCGGCGCCGCCCCGCTGCCGGCGGCGACCGGCCGGTGCGCCGGTCGACCGTTCAGAGCTGTCGCCACCAGGTCTGCTCCACCAGGTCGTGGCCGAAGCTGTGGTGCGGAGCCTGTTCGCGCAGCTCGAAGCCGGCCTTCTCGTAGATCCGCCGGGCGTCGGCGAGTACGTCGTTGGTCCAGAGCATGATCTCGCGGTAACCGGCCCGGCGGGCGAAACGCAGGCACTCGTCGACCAGCCGGCTGCCGATGCCCAGCCCGCGGGCCTCCGGCTCGACCAGCAGCAGGCGCAACTGGGCCACCGCGTCGTCCCGGCGGACGCAGAAGACGCAGCCCACCGGCGCGCCGTCCAGCTCGGCGATCCAGGCCTGCTCGCGGCGGGGGTCGCGCCCGTCGACGTACTCGGCGACGATCCGGGCGACCAGGGCCTCGAAGGTGATGTCCCAGCCGTACTCCTCGGCGTACCGGACGCCGTGCCGGTGCACCACCCAGCCGAGGTCGCCGGGGCCGACCGGCCGCAGCAGGTACGCCCGGGGTGGCACCGCCTCGCCGAGCAGGCTACGGATCGTGCGCATCGCCTCGACCAGCCGTTCCCGGTCCGTCCCCGACAACCGGGTCAGCAGGCTCTCGATCTCGGTCTGGGTCCGCTCGTTCAACAGGTCGTACGCGGCCCGCCCGGCCTCGGTCAGCGTGATCACCTGCCGGCGGGCGTCGACCGGTGACTGGCTGCGCTCCACCAGTCCGTCGGCGGCGAACCGGGACAGGATGCGGCTCAGGTAGCCGGGGTCCAGCGCCAGTTCGCGGCGGAGTGCCGGCACCTCGGTCGCCGGGCGCTGGGCCAGCTCGTAGATCACCCTGCCGTCGGTGAGCGAGAACGGCGTGCGGACCATTCCCTCGTCGAGCACGCCGATGATCCGGGTGTAGAAGCGGTTGAAGTCGCGCACCGCGCTCGCCTGCGGGGCCAGAGGGGACGTCATATGCCTATTTCAACAAATCCTTTGCCGATGTCAAGCGTTATCTCTGCTCCAGTCGGACGGCCGGTCAGGTCTCCGCGCCCCGGTAGTTGTACAGCTCGTCGACGAACCGGCGGCGCAGCGGTGGAAGTCGGCTGGTCACGCTGAAATACCCGCGCGCGGCAAGCATCGCGAACCGGCCGATGACCGGCTTGTAGATCGGGTCGTCGCCGTTGGTGCCGTTGGTCCGCAGCGAGTCGGCGACCCGGGCGAAGCCGTACCGGATCATCTCCGTCTCGTAGTCCGCGATGCTCCCGAGCAGCGGCTTGGCGCCGGCCGCCGCCGCGACCAGTTGCCGGTGCAGCAGCGCGGCGTCCCGCAACGCGGTGTTGGCGCCCACCCCCCGCCCCGGCGTCATGGTGTGGATCGCGTCGCCCAGCAGGGTCACGTTGCTGCTCGGCCAGGGCTCGACCGGTACCGAGGTGGCGACCCTGATCGGGATGACGCTGCCGGTGTCGCTCTGTCGCAGCAGCTCACGCAGGTTCGGATGCCAGTTCCGGGTCAGGTCCCGGGCGACCTCGGCGAGGCGCTCGCCGCGCAACTCCAGCACGTCGGGCGGAAAGCGGTCGGCGGCGCTCCAGATGATCAGGTTGATGCAGTCCCGGGTGTTGTCGAAGAGCAGCCCGGGCCACTGCCCGATCAGCCGGGCGTCGGTGACCCCGACCCCGGGCTTGACCGAG
Source organism: Plantactinospora sp. ZYX-F-223 (assembly GCF_039649625.1). Lineage (NCBI taxonomy): Bacteria > Bacillati > Actinomycetota > Actinomycetes > Micromonosporales > Micromonosporaceae > Plantactinospora > Plantactinospora sp. ZYX-F-223. The sequence continues at coordinate 158,109 of NZ_JBDJAV010000006.1, forward strand.
CCGCGCTGGTCCCACTTGAACTCCATGACGTGCAGTACGCCCATCACGCCGCCGGCACCGAAGATCAGTGAGATGCCCCGGTGCATCTCCTCGGTGAGCAGGCTCCGGGTCTGCTCGGTCAGCGGGATCTTGCTGGCGATGTTGATGCTCCCGGCGTCCCTGACCTCGGCGTGTGGCAGGTACTGCCGGCGTACCGCGGAGTGCGTGCCGTCGGCGGCGACCAGCAGGTCCCCGGTGGCCGAGGTGCCGTCGGCGAAGTACGCGGTGACCCGGCCGTCGTCGTGCTGCGCGTAGTGCGTGAACGTCTTGCCGAAGTGCACCACGTCGTCCATGCCGGTCAGCAGCACCTGGCGCAGCGTCATCCGGGAGACCGACTGGTCGATGCTGGTCGGGTCGGCCTCGGGGCGCAGCGCGAAGGAGGCCGTACGGTGCAGTTGCTCGGTCAGCACGTTGAAGTACCGGGGCGCCTGGGCACAGGTGGCGAGGAACGTCGTGAACAGTTCCGCCGGCAGGCACTCGCGCAGCGCACGGCAGCCGGTCGGATTGATCCCGACCCGGTAGCCGAGCAGGCCGTCGCCACGGTCGCGGTACCGCTCGTAGACGGCGACGCTGATGCCGGCCCGCCGGAGGCCGTGCGCCAGGCACATGCCTCCGGTACCGGCACCGATGACGATCACATGTATCGGGCTGGTGCGCATCAGGTCCCTTCCGCGGCCGTCGCGTCCGGGCCGTCCCAGCGGTAGAAGCACCGCGCCATCGCGTCGCGCGGCGACCGCCAGTTCGGCGAGTACGGCGAGATGTACGCACCCAGCCGCTGTTGCACGCTGACGAAGAGCGGATGCCGGTTCGCCTGCTCCAACCGGGCCGGCGCGGAGTCGTCGGTCTCCATCAGGTGCAGGCAGAGATCGTCGAGGTGGTAGAGCGAGCGGTGCCGCACACCGGTGACGGTGTGCAGGTCGGTGTTGTCGGACTCCGCGAGGATCTTCGCGATCTCCTCCTCGGTGCCCGGGACGATCCTGCCCACGATCAGTACGCGATTCATTGGACTCCTTAGCTGGCTGGCCCGGACCCGGGCCCGGTGCGGCCCGGACAACCCGCCGGCCGTCTGATCGGGCCCGATCACCATGCCGGCGGTGACGTCACCCGACCGTCACCGACCGCCGTCACCGTCGCCGTCCTCTGTGACGCTGCGGTGACGCCGCCGCGCCAGGATGGCGCGCCGCGCCGGCGCGCCGGAGAGACCGGCCGCCGTGCGGGGGACGGCGGGGCTGGGGATCAGCGCCGCACCGGCATCGCCGGCAGTGCCGACCGGTCGGGGTACGCCGCCGCGCGCCCCGGCGACGGCCGGGCACCCGACAGGCGGGCCCCCCTCGGCCGGGCGATGGGTGCGAGCAGGTCACTGAGCAGGGCGGACATCGCCTCGGACGGCTCTAGCTGAAGTTCGCGGAGCAGCAGGTCACGGTAGACGTAGAAGGCCTGGAGCGCCTCGTAGGCGTTGCCCTCGTCGAGGTGGATCTCGACGATCAGGCGGTGCGGCGTCTCGCGCAGCGGTTCGGCGCGGACCGCCTCGAGAGCGGCCTGCAACGCCTCGCCGTGCTGCCCGGCGTGCAGGTGACCCCGGGCGATGTCCTCCAGCATGTGCAGGCGGAGCTGGCGCAGCCGCTCCCGCTCCAGCAGCACCCACTCGTCGTACCAGCCGGGGAGCAGGTCGTGCCGCCCCGCGCTACGGAGCTTCGCCGCCCAGCGGGGGTCACCGCCGTCGCGTACCCGCTCGGCGGCCCGGACGAGGTCGTCGATGTCCAGCCGTACCGCCGGATCGAGCCGGACCGTGTCGCCGGTGGTGAGCACCGGGCAACTGCCCTCCTGACGAAGCCGCCACAGCGCGGTACGCAGGGAGGACATCGCCCGCTCCTCCGGAGTGTCCGGCCACAGCAGGCCGGCCAGGTGTGCCCGGGTCGCGCCCGGCCGCAACCCGACCAGCGCGATGATCCGTTGCAGTCCACGGGGTACGACCACCGGAGTCCCGTCGTGCAGCAGGTTGAAGCCGTCCAGCAGGAACAGGTGGATCGTCCGGCCGAACTGGCGCGGTGACGGGTGGGCCGGTGCCCGGCGTGCCCCGTCGCGCGGCTCGCTCTCGTCAGGAGTCACGGCCCACCCTCCTGCACCCGGAACCCGTGTCCCGAAGTCCGCCCTGCCCGGACCGCCCCGCCCAGCTCTCCGGTATGCCGATGCCGCTCGGGGGGCGCCGTGCCCGTTCAGGCACCGACACCGCAAAGCGTGACGAACGTTATCAATCGCCGTTACGCTCGGTCAATCCGCCGGTCGGCAATCCGACCTAGCCGTTCGGTCCCTGCACAACGGCTCTGAGCTGGGCATAAGCGGTCGCACTCGGGTCGCCGCAGCGCCCGTCCGGGCCGTTCCGTCCCGGCAGGGTGGGGCATTGTGCCCGACCGCCGTCACCAGAGCGTCACCGTGTCGGGGAGCAGTCGTACGCGATCGGGTGACATTCCGTTGACACCCGGTGGGCAGGGTGGTCACCAGTCGTTCGGACGAGGTCGCAGTCGGGGGAGAAGCCGGGGGAGAGGCTCTTGTCGCGGCCGGGTGCCGGAGTCACCCATCCGGATCGCGGGAATCGCCCAGGGAGGCTGCGTCATGGATCGCTCACTGATCGTCGCGAAGGTCGTGCCGGCCGCCGAAGGACAGGTCGCGCAGATCTTCGCCGAGTCGGACCGGACCGAGCTGCCCCGACTGGTGGGCGTACGGCACCGCTCGCTCTACCGGCTGCACGACCTGTACGTGCACCTGATCGAGACGGAGAGTCCGGGTTCCGCCGCCGTGGAGAACGCCCGCCGACACCCCGAGTTCGTCCGGGTCAGCGAGCGGCTGGCCCCGCACGTCACGCCGTACCTGGCGAACTGGCGGGTGCCGGCGGACGCCATGGCGCGCTGCTTCTACCGCTGGGACGCCCCGACCCACCTGGGGGTACGGCGATGACCGGGGACACGCCGACCGGCACCATCCCGCGCCGGAGCGGGTACGCCGGCCTCGACCAGCAGCCGTGGACCCGCTGCCGCTCCTGCCCGGCGCTGCTCTACCGCAAGCGGCTGCGGCGCAACCTCGACGTCTGCCCGGAGTGTGGTGACCACCGCCGGCTGGACGCGCCCGAGCGGATAGCCCAGCTCGTCGACCAGGACACGTTCCGGCAGTTGCCCGGTCCGGCGACCCAGGTCGACCCGATCGGGTTCGTCGACTCGATGCCGTACCCGCAGCGCCTCGCCGCCGCCCGGGCGGAGACCGGCCTGGCCGAGGCGGTGCTCTGCGGTACCGCGACGCTCGGCGGGTACGGCCTGGTGCTGGCCGTGATGGACTTCCGGTTCCTCGGCGGCAGTCTCGGCTCGGTCACCGGGGAGCTGATCACCCGGGCCGCCGAGCACGCCCTGACCAACCGCCTGCCGCTGTTGCTGGTCACCGCGTCCGGTGGCGCCCGGATGCAGGAGGGCGTGCTGGCGCTGATGCAGATGGCCACCATCAGCCAGGCGATCGCCGCGCTGCGCGAGGCGGGGCTGCTGACCGTCAGCCTGGTCACCGATCCCACCTACGGCGGAGTGGCCGCGTCCTTCGCGACCTGCACCGACATCGTGCTCGCCGAGACCGGTTCCCGGCTCGGCTTCGCCGGTCCCCGGGTGATCCGGGAGACCATCCGGCAGACGCTGCCGGCCGACTTCCAGACCACCGACTTCCTGCTCCGGCACGGCCAGGTCGACATGGTGGTGGAGCGGCGGGCGCTGCGGGCCAGGCTGCGCTGGCTGCTCGCCGCCGCCGCGCCGGCCCCGGGCCGTCCGGCCCGGACGGCGCCGACGCCGGACCGTGCGACCGGAGCGCCGCCGCCGAACGGCCTGGCGGGCGCCGCGGCCGGCCCGGCCGCCCGGGCGTGGCGCGGGGACACCGGCCCGGACGACTGGACCGACGCCTGGCGGATCGTCCGGTCCGCCCGGCACACCGGCCGGCCGACCACGCTGGACTACCTGGCCACCGCCTTCGACGGGTTCGTCGAGCTGCACGGTGACCGGCTCGGCGTCGACTGCGCGGCGATCGTCGCCGGGCTGGCCCGGCTCGGCGACCGGTACGTCGCCGTGGTCGGGCACCAGAAGGGACACCAGCCGAGGGAGCTGCGGGCCCGCAACTTCGGGATGGCCAGCCCGGCCGGCTACCGCAAGGCGATGCGGGTGATGCGACTCGCCGCCCGCCTGGGACTGCCGGTGGTGACGCTGATCGACACGCCGGGCGCCTACCCGGGGGTGGAAGCCGAGCAGCAGGGCCAGGCCGCCGCGATCGCCGAGAGCATTCTCGCGATGACCGGGCTGCCGATCCCGGTCGTCGCGGTCATCATCGGCGAGGGCGGCAGCGGCGGGGCGCTCGCGTTGGCCGTGGCGGATCGGGTACTGATGCTGCGCAACGCGGTCTACTCGGTGATCAGCCCGGAGGGCTGTGCCGCGATCCTCTGGCACGACCGGGCCGCCGTGCCGCAGGCCGCCGACGCGCTCCGGCTGACCGCACCCGATCTGCTGCGGCTCGGGGTCGCCGACGAGATCGTCGGCGAGCCGTCCGGGGGTGCACACCGGGATCCCGCCGCCGCGGCCCGACTGCTCCGCCGGGCGCTGCTGGAGAACCTGGCGCCGCTGCTCGACGTGCCCGCCGGGGAGTTGGTCCGGCGTCGTCGTCGGCGTTTCCGCCAGTACGGTGCGGCGGCCAGCGTGCTGCCGTCGGAAGCGGGTCCGGCGTGACCGCCGCGGCGATCCCCGAACAGCCGGGCCCGGGCGGACCGGCGCGACCGGCAGCGGGAGAGCGGGCCGCCGGCGACGGACGCGTGCCAGGGCCGGACGTCCCGGACAGCCGCCCGGTACGCCCGGACGCCCCGGACGGCGCGCGGGATCGGGGCGACGCCACCGGGCAGTCCGACCGGGGCACGGAACCGCCCGTGCCGGCCGACCGGCGGGCGGAACCGGCCGTGCCGGCCGACCGGGGCACGGAACTCGCCGAGCTGCGCCGGCAGGCGGGCCGGCTGCTGGCCGAGACGGCCGGACCGGTACGCCGGATCCACCTGCGCAGCGGCGACACCGTGCTGGAGATCGAGTGGTCCGGCGTACCCGGTTCGCCGGGACCGGCCGACGCACCCGGCCACGCACCTGCGGACGCCGCCACCCGTACCGCGTCGCCCACCGGCGTCGATGGGATCGCCGACGGTGACAGCCGCCGGACCGTCGTCGCGCCGATGGTCGGCACCTGCTACCGGGCCGCCGAACCCGGCGGCGCTCCGTTCGTCGAGGTTGGGGACAAGGTGGAGCCCGGTCAGGTGGTCTGCATCGTCGAGGCGATGAAGCTGATGAACGAGGTGGTCGCCGACCAGGCCGGCCGGGTCGCCGAGGTGCTCGTCCGGGACGGCGAGCCGGTCGAGTTCGGGCAGCCACTGATCGCCCTGCTACCCGCGTGACTTCCAGGACGGTGCGGCGGTGTTCGAGAAGATTCTGATCGCCAATCGTGGCGAGATCGCGCTCCGGGTGGCCCGAGCCTGCCGTGAGCTGGGCGTACGTACCGTGGCGGTGTACTCGGTCGCGGACCGGGACTCGGCCGTCGTCCGACTGGCCGACGAGGCGGTCTGCATCGGGCCGCCGGAAGCCCGGCAGAGCTACCGCAACGCCGCCGCCATCGTCGAGGCGGCCCGCCGGACCGGGGCACAGGCCGTGCACCCGGGTTACGGGTTCCTCTCCGAGGACGCCGACTTCGCCGAGATCTGCGCCGACAACGGGCTCGTCTTCATCGGACCGTCGCCGGAGGTGATGCTCGCACTCGGCGACAAGGCGCGAGCCCGGGCGCTGATGCGGGAGGCCGGGCTGCCGCTGCCACCGGGCAGCCTGGCGACCGTCGAGACGGCGGCGAGGGCGCGCGACGTCGCCGACGAGATCGGCTATCCCGTGATCATCAAGTGCGCCGCCGGAGGCGGTGGACGCGGGATGACGGTGGTCTGGTCGGCCGACGAGTTCGGCCCGGCGTACGAGCGGACCAGGATCGCCGCGCAGGCGGTCTTCGGCGACGACCGGGTCTACCTTGAGCGGTACCTCGTCCAGGCGCGGCACGTCGAGGTGCAGGTGCTCTGCGACGGATACGGCAACGGCGTACACCTGGGCACCCGGGACTGCTCGGTGCAGCGGCGGCACCAGAAGCTGGTCGAGGAGGGCCCGGCGCCCGCGCTGTCGGCCAATACCCTCGACGCGCTCGCCGGGTCCGCGCTGGCCGGCGCGTTGCGCGCCGGGTACACCGGGGCCGGGACCTTCGAGTTCCTGGTCGACGAGGCCGAGCGGTTCTCGTTCATCGAGGTCAACTGCAGGATCCAGGTCGAACATCCGGTCACCGAGATGATCAGCGGGGTCGACCTGGTGCACGAGCAGTTGCACATCGCGGCCGGGGTGCCGCTGCGGCTTCGCCAGGAGGACGTCCGGATCTCCGGTGTCGCGGTGGAGTGCCGGGTCAACGTCGAGGACCCCGACCGGGGGTTTGCGCCAACCCCCGGCCGGTTGAGCAGGTTCGTCCCGCCGAGCGGGCCGTTCACCCGGGTGGACACGCACGGCTACCCCGGCTACCTGGTGGGGCCGTACTACGACTCGCTGCTCGCCAAGGTGGTGGTCTGGGCGCCCGAGCGGGATCTGGCGCTCGGCCGGATGGAACGGGCGTTGCACGAGTTCGACGTCGAGGGGCCCGGCGTACGCACCACCATCCCGTTCCTGCGCCGGGTGCTCGACGACGCGGGCTTCCGCAAGGGGAGGTACTCGACCGGACTGGTCGACCGGCTGCTCGGCGGCGCCGAACCGCCGCCCGACCCGGTCCGGGCCGGTTCCGCCGTTCCCGAAGCCTCCGCCGCCGCTGCCGTTCCCGCTGCCGCTGCCGTTCCCGCTGCCCCTGCCGTCGCGCGGAGCGCCCTACCCACGACCGCCAACCATCCGAGGAGGAGCAGATGAGTGTGAGGCACGAGGAACCGACGTGGACCGGGCCGACCCAGCGGGAGCCGGTTCCGGCGCCGGTGACGGCGGCGGAGATCAGCGCGATCCTGGTCCGGCACTGCGGGCTGGACGGCGCCGCCGCGGCCGCCGCGCCGAACGCCTCGCTGGAGGAACTCGGCATGGACTCGCTGGCGCTGCTCGAATTGCAGGCGGTGGTGGCGGACCGCTACCGGGTCCAGCTTCCCGAGGAGGCCGGGCGGCTCAGCATCGTGGAGGTGGCCGAGGTGGTGGCCCACCAGTACCAGCCGGCAGCGGCTCCCGCGCCCGGGGCCGGCCGGCCGGGCCACACCGAGAACGACGTGCTGATCGCGGCCCCGTTGCCACTCGTGTGGGAGCTGACCAACGACGTCGCGGGCTGGACCGGGCTGTTCACCGAGTACCAGTCGGTGGAGATCATCGAGCAGCGCGGCGGCACCGTACGGTTCCGGTTGACCATGTATCCCGACGAGAACGGGGTCACCTGGAGCTGGGTCAGCGAGCGTACCGCCGATCCGGTGCGCCGGGAGGTGCACGCCCACCGGGTGGAGACCGGACCGTTCGAGTACATGCGGATCCACTGGCGCTACGCCGAGGTGCCGGGCGGCACCCGGATGACCTGGACCCAGGATTTCGAGATGCGCCCGACGGCGCCGGTGACCACCGCCCAGATGACCGACCGGATCAACGCGAACAGCCGGGTCCAGTTGGACATCATCCGGGACAGGATCGAGCGGATCGCCGCCGAGCTGGAGGCGACCGCGCCGGCACCGGCCGCGTCGACCGCCGGGGCCGGCGATGAGTGAGCCGGGCCGCCGGTTGGTGGCCGCCCGCGACATCGCTCCGGACCGCCGCCGAGGTGGCGAGATCCGGGTACTGCTCGGCCCCCGCACCGTGGGCAGCGCGTCGGGTTTCCTGGGGGTGGCGAACCTCGCCCCCGGCGAGCGGATCGCCGAGCACTACCACCCGTACAGCGAGGAGTTCCTCTACGTCGCCCGGGGTGCGATCGTGGTGGACCTGGACGACGAGCCGGTGCCGGTCGGCACCGGGGAGGCGCTGTACGTGGCGGTGAACGTCCGGCATCGGCTGCGCAACGTGGCCGACGAACCCGCCGAGGTGGTCTTCCAGCTCGGTCCGCTGGCTCCGCGCCCGGAACTCGGGCACGTCGACACCGAACCGTCCGCCGCCGAACCGTCTGCCACCGACCCGGCGGCCGGTCGGCCCGGGGCCGGTGTCCTGGCGGCACGGCCGGACGGTGCCGACCGGATGGCGCGGAGAGCTGGCGTGGAGCGGGTGGCGCGGCCCGACGGTGCGGGCCGGGCGGCGGCGGGCGCGGTGGCCGCCGGGCCGGAGACCGGGCCGTGACCCGGCGCCGCAGCGTGGTGACCGGGATCGGAGTGGTCGCGCCGGGCGGGGCGACCCGGGACGAGTTCTGGGCGGCCATCACCGCCGGGCGCACGGCGACCCGCCGGATCAGCTTCTTCGACCCGTCACCGTTCCGCTCCCAGGTGGCCGCCGAGTGCGACTTCGACCCGGTCCGCGCCGGGCTCGGCGTCGCCGAGCGACAGCGCGCCGACCGGTACGTCCAGTTCGCACTGGCGGCCTCGATCGAGGCGCTGGCGGACAGTGGGCTGGAGCTGACCGACGCGCTGCGGGAGCGCACCGGAGTGGTGCTCGGCTCGGCGGTGGGCGGCACCATGCTGCTGGAGCGGGAGTACGTGCAGGTCAGCGACTCCGGTGCGGACTGGCTGGTGGATCCGAACCGGGCCGGCCCGTTCCTCTACCAGGCCCTGATGCCGAGCAGTCTCGCCGCCGACGTCGCCTGCCGGCACGGTACGCACGGTCCGGCCCAGGTGGTCTCCACCGGCTGCACCTCCGGCATCGACGCGATCGGCTACGGCCAGCAGCTCATCTCCGACGACGAGGCGGACGTGGTGCTGGCCGGCGCCTCGGACAGTCCGATCTCGCCGGTCACCGTCGCCTCGTTCGACGCGATCAAGGCGACCACGCCGGACAACGACGATCCGGCGCACGCCTCGCGGCCGTTCGACCGGGACCGGCACGGGTTCGTACTCGCCGAGGGCGCCGCCGTGCTGGTCCTGGAGGAGGCGGAGCACGCCCGGCGGCGCGGGGCGCGGGTCTACTGCGAGGCCGCCGGATACGCCAACCGGAGCAACGGCTACCACATGACCGGGCTGCGTCCGGACGGTGTGGAGATGGCGCTGGCCATCGACGACGCGATGGCGCAGGCCCGGTGTGATCCGACGGACGTGTCGTACGTCAGCGCGCACGGCTCGGGCACCCGGCAGAACGACCGGCACGAGACGGCCGCCTTCAAGCGGGCGCTGGGCGCGGCGGCGTACCGGGTGCCGATCAGCTCGATCAAGTCGATGGTCGGGCACTCGCTCGGGGCGATCGGTGCGATCGAGATGGCGGCCTGCGCGCTGGCGATCGAGCACGGCGTGGTGCCGCCGACCGCGAACTGGGCCAACCGGGACGCCGAGTGCGACCTGGACTACACGCCGAACACCGCCCGGGAGCTGCCGGTGCGGGTGGCGCTCTCCGTCGGTAGCGGCTTCGGCGGATTCCAGTCGGCGATGGTCTTCACCCGCTTCGACGGGCCGGACCGGTGACCGGTCGGGCGGGCGGGGACGGGGTACGGCGGGCGGTGATCACCGGGATCGGCGTGGTGGCGCCGAGCGGGATCGGCGCGGACGCGCACTGGAAGTGTGTGCTGGCCGGGCAGAACCGGATCCGGCCGATCACCCTCTTCGACCCGGAGCGCTATCCCAGCCGGCTGGCCGGTGAGGTGGCCGACTTCGACGCGCTGCACTACGCCGACAACCGGCAGTTGGTGCAGACCGACCGGTGGACGCACCTCGGGTTCGCGGCGGCCCGGCTCGCGCTCGCCGACGCCGGACTGCCGGAGACGGCCGACGATCCCTACGGGTACGGGGTGACCCTGGCCAGTTCCTCCGGCGGCAACCTCTTCGGGCAGCGGGAACTGCAACGGCTCTGGCGCGGCCCGGCCCGGACCGTCGGGGCGTACCAGTCGATCGCCTGGTTCTACGCGGCGAGCGTCGGTCAGCTCTCGATCCGGCACCAGTTCAAGGGCCCGTGCGGGGTGCTCGCCGCCGAGTCGGCCGGTGGGTTGGACAGCCTGGCGCACGCGGTACGGCTGGTCCGGCGCGGTACCCCGGTGGTGCTGGCCGGCGGCACCGAGTGCCCGCTGAGCCCGTACGCGCTGACCTGCCAGATGCGCAGCGGACTGCTGAGCACCTGCCCGGAGCCGGCGTTGGCGTACCGGCCGTTCGACGTGGCGGCCAGCGGCTACGTACCGGGGGAGGGCGGGGCGGTCTTCGTGGTGGAGGACCTGGCGCACGCCCGGGCCCGGGGGGTGCACGGCTATGCCGAGGTGGCCGGCTGGGGTGCCAGCCACGACGCCCGGCACACCGACCGGCTCGCCGCCGGAGACCCGGTGCAGTACGCCCGGGCGATCCGGCTCGCCCTCGACCGGGCCGGGGTGGCGCCGGCCGAGGTCGACGTCGTCTTCCCGGACGCGCTCGGCGTGCTCCGCTACGACCGCAGCGAGGCCGAGGCGCTGCGGGCGGTGTTCGGGACGCGGCCGCCGCCGGTGACCACGCAGAAGCCGCTGACCGGTCGGGCGCACCAGGGCGGGTCGGCGCTGGACGTGGCGACCGCGCTGCTCGGCATCCGGCACGGGGTGCTGCCGCCGACCGCCGGGCTGGACCGTCCGGCGCCCGGTTGCGAGCTGGACTTCGTTCGGGAGTCCGGACCCCGGCGGGTGGACGTGGCGCTGGTCGGGGCGCGCGGATTCGACGGTTTCAACAGCGCCGTGGTGGTCCGGCGCGGCCCGGCGTAGGCCGGGGAGCTTGCAGAGGAGGACCGGGATGTCGAAGGCCAGGGTGCTGTTCCTGATCCGGGTGCCGCGCGAGCGCACCGAGGACTTCCTGAAGGCGTACGAGCAGATCCGTTACCAGGTCGCCGAAGGGGTGCCGGGGCATCTGGTGGACCAGGTCTGCGAGGCGTCGAGCGATTCCGAGCAGTGGCTGATCACCAGCGAGTGGGAGTCGCTGGCCCACTTCGAGGCGTGGGAGCGCAGCCCCGGGCACCGTGAGCTGGCCGCGCCGCTGCGCGCCTGCATCACCGAGGCCCGGTCGATCCGGTTCGTGGTCCGGGAGGAGACCTCGGCCGGCCGCCGCTGACCCCGGCCACCCTCGTGCCGGGTGGGCGGGACCGACAGCTTTCAGATTGATGGATGTAGATGTAAGTTGAATCCATTCATCTGAGAGCGCCCGGTGGCGCCCGGCGCGAGGAGAAGCCATGCCCGTCCCGTCGTCCCGTCGGGCCGCCCTGGCGGTGTCACTCGTCCTCGGGGTCGCCGTCGCGGCGGCGGTCCCGCCGGGCCCGGCGGTCGCGGCGGCCCCGGGCGTGACCCGGCTCGGCGACACCCAGCTCGACCCGAGCGCGCTCTACTTCGTCTCCTACGACGGGCTGGTCAACAACAACTCGTACGGCGACGGCATCGTCAGCCACGCCGGCTACCAGTACGCGGCCTGGTACACCTCGACCCGCAACGCCGTCCTCGCCCGCCGGCAACTGCCGTCCGGGGCGTGGCAGACCCTCCAGTTGCCGCACCGGTTGACCACCAACGACTCGCACAACTCCATCGCGCTCGGCATATCCCCGGGCGACGGCCGGCTGCACGTCGCGATGGACACCCACGACAGCGAGATCCACTACGTCAAGTCCGAGGCCGGGCTGGTCTCCGCGCCGGGCTCGCGGAGCTGGCTGGCCAGCCGGTTCGGCAGCGTGCAGCGCAGCCTGGACGGGGTCGGGCTGGGCGCGATGACGTACCCGCAGTTCCGCCTCGCGCCCGGCAACCGGCTCCAGTTCAGCTACCGGACCGGGCGCTCCGGCAACGGCACCAACGAACTCGCCGAGTACGACGGCTCCACCTGGCGCCGGCTCGGCCGCTGGCAGTCGGCGACCGGCTCGTACAGCGCGAACGGCGCCACCAGCACCACCCGGAACATGTACCTGCACGGACTGACCTACGGTCCGGGTGGCCGGCTGCACGCCGCGTTCACCTGGCGGGAGGGCAACTCCGCGGTCACCTGCAACAGCGGCGGCCTGACCAACCACGACACCGGGTACGTCTACAGCGACGACCAGGGACGGACCTGGCGCAACAACGCCGGAACGGCGGTCGGCACCACAAACTCGGGCAGCCTGGTGTCGATCTCCAGTCCGGGGCTGGTGGTCGACCCGCTGCCGCCGAACTACGGGCTGATCAACCAGGAGAGCCAGGACGTCGACTCGACCGGCAACCCGCACGTGATCATCAGCTACGTACCCGGCCGGTTCACCTCGTGCGTCACCTCGTACGCCTCGGCACGCCGGGCCAACGGCCGGGCCTTCCACCTGTTCCGCAACTCGTCCGGGGCCTGGCGCAAGACGGAGATCCCGGTGCCGCTGAACGCGACCGGCCGTTCCCAGATCGTGCTCGACGCTGCCGACAACGCCTACGTCGTGCTGCCGTACGGCCGGATCGTCACCGCCAGCCGGGCCAGCGGCTACACCGACTGGACCGTACGCTTCGACGGCGCCGGGCTGAACGCCTTCGGTGAGGTGATCGTGGACCGGACCCGGGTGGAGAGCGACGGCGTGCTGTCGATCCTCTACCAGCGCGCCTCCAGCGGCACCACGCCGTCCCCGATCCGGGTGGTCGACTTCCGGCTCGGCTGACGCCAGCGGCCGTGACCCGCCGCTCGCCCGTTCGGCGCACCTGACGGCGCGTTCGCCGCTGCGGCGTGCGCCCGACCGTCAGGCGCGCACGTCGGCACATTCAATGGAATCGATCGAAGGTGATGGATGCATTGGAGGTGGGTGCCCATGTCGGCGACCCTGCGCCGGTGTGCCGGTGTGCTGCTGGCAGCCGTACTGGTGACCGTGGCGATCCTGCTGCACACCGGCAACCGGGTGGAGGCGGCGGCCGGGGTCCGGGTGCTGCCGCTCGGCGACTCGATAACCGACGGCTTCAACGTGCCGGGCGGATATCGGATCGACCTCTGGCAGAAGGTGGTGGCCGGCGGCTACACCGTCGACTTCGTCGGTTCCCAGGCCAACGGCCCGGCGAGCCTCGGCGACCGTGACCACGAGGGCCACTCCGGCTGGCGGATCGACCAGATCGACGCCAACATCGTCAACTGGCTCAACACCTACCAGCCGCGCACCATCCTGCTGCACATCGGCACCAACGACATCTTCCAGAACCGCGACCTGCCCAACGCCCCGAACCGGCTGGCCGCGCTGATCGACCGGATCACCACCACCGCGCCGGAGGCGAAGCTGTTCGTCGCCACCATCGTCCCGGCCGGGTCCGCGAGCACCGACGCCCAGGTGCGCAGCTTCAACGCGGCCATCCCGCAGATCGTGCAGACCCGGGCGAACGCCGGCCGGCAGGTCTACCTGGTCAACATGTACGCCGCGCTGACCACCGCCGACCTGGCCGACGGCGTGCACCCCAACGCGACCGGTTACAGCAAGATGGCCACCACCTGGTACAACGTCCTGCTGGCGGTGCCCGGCAGCCTTACCGACGGCGGCAGCACCCCGACCCCCACGGCCACGCCCAGCACCCCGCCGACCGGCGGTCCCACGACCCCGCCGACCAACCCGCCGGCCGGCTGCACCGCAACGGTCTCGCTGAACTCCTGGAACGGCGGCTTCGTCGCGACGGTACGGGTCACCGCCGGCTCCGCCGGCACCACCGGCTGGACGGTCAACGCCACCCTGCCGTCCGGCACCACGATCACCAACGCCTGGAACACCCAGCGCAGCGGCAGCAGCGGCGCCGTCCAGTTCACCAACGTGAGCTACAACGGACGGATCGCCGCCGGGCAGTCGACGGAGTTCGGCTTCCAGGGCACCGGCAGTGGCGCCGGTCTGACGCCGAGCTGCGTCGCGAGCTGACCGCCGCGCGAGGCGCCGGACACCGGTTCCGGACTGCTCGTCCGAACCGTGTCGATCGCGACCCGCCGGCGTCTCGACCCGACCCACCTGTCCCGGGCAGGACCCGGGGCAGGTGGGTCGTTCGTGCGAGCCGTCACCGGTGAACCCTTCGAGTTCCCCGTCCGGTCCGCCCTGGCCGGAGTTGATGTTGGTTCAGGTGGAGAGTGGTCAGTCTGGTGGGATCCAGTCGAGGAATCGGGCGGTCAGCGCCGCCGGGTCGGCGCGCGGCTGGTCGGTCAGCGCGACGACCAGCCGGCTGGTCAGATGATGGCGCAGCCCTCCCGGGTTGTCGCGGTACATGGCCAGCAGCACCAGTCGGGCCCGGCTGCACGGCCACGGTGCCCCACAGGCCCGGCACCGGAACAGCGGACGGGTGTGGGTGTGCGCCCGGAATCTCGCGTACGGCCGCAACATCACGAGTCGGCCCGCCCCGAGGATGGTGAGCTGATCCGTACTCCTTCCAGGCGGCTGAGTTCGACCGCTGCCGTCACCATGCCGGGCACGGCCGGCTCAGCCCGGCACGCGTCCGGCATGTCGTGACCGGGCGGCCGGCGGGGCCGCCAGCCGGGCGTTCCGGCCCGCCCTCCGGCCGACCGGCCGCTGGTTGCCGGCCCGGACCCGGGCCGGCGGCACCGCCGACACCAGGTCGGTTTCCGGGTACGCGGCGCGGTCCAGCGGCGGCACCGTCGGCGCGTACGGCACCGGCACCAGGTCGACCGAGTCGGGACAGCGCCAGCGGTAGCCGCAGCGGCAGTACCGCCACAGTCGACGCCAGTCCCGTCGGTGTTGCGGACTGATCCGGTGTGCTCGTTTCATCTCGTCTCCCGTCGCCGAATGGGAAACGGGGGCGGCGTCGTGATATTTCCAGCGCCCCGACACCGCCCCCGTCGGCAACACCCGCCCGTCCTTTGATTGTCTCGGCTTTCCGGATCCGGCCGGGTGTGCTCTCCTTCCACCCTGGACGACCAGGCCGTAGCCTCGGTAGCGAAATCGAGTCATCGGGGTGGGCTCGACAACCTGCGGGGAATCGCGCCTCCCGATCGGGGAATCCTGGGGGAATCATGGGAATGTCGCCGCTGGAATTTCTGCTCCGCGAGTTGCGACGGCGTCGGGTGGCCGCCGGCCTGACCCAGACCGCACTCGGTGAACGGGTCCATTTCTCCGACACGCACGTGAGCGCGGTGGAGACCGGCACCAAGCCGCTCAAGCCCGACTACCTGCGGGCGGTCGACGCCGAACTCGGCGCGGGCGGGCTGCTGGTCGAGATGTGGGAGGAGCTGGTCCGGGACGGCACGGCACCGGCCTGGTTCCGCGACTGGCTGGAGATCGAGCGCCGCGCCATCGCCCTCCGCTGGTTCGGACCGGCGTACGTCCCAGGACTGTTCCAGACCGAGGCGTACGCCCGCGCCACCCTGGCCGGCGAGCGACTCACCCCGGACGAGGTGGACCAGCTCGTCGCCGCCCGGCTGGACCGGCAGTCCATACTCACCAACGAGCGCCCGCCGCTGATCACCGCCGTCCTGGACCAGGCGGTGATCGAGCGGGGCGCCGAAGAGGCCAGGCCGATGATGGCCGAGCAGTTGGCCCGGATCGTGGCCTGCGCGCAGTTGCCGAACGTGCAGCTCCAGGTGGTGCCGACCCGGGTCGGCATGTATCCCGGCTACGGCGGGCCGTTCATCCTGGCCGACCTGCCGGACAACCGGCGGGTGGGTCACGCGGACAACCAGCTCGCCGCGCGAATCGTCGACGGGGCCGACGAGATTGCTACCCTCGTCGGAAGATGGGAGCAGATCCGGGGTTACGCGCTCCCGGTGGACCAGTCACTAGAGCTGATCAAGAAGGTAGCGACGTCATGGAGCTGACCGGCGCCGTCTGGCGCAAGAGCACCCGCAGCGGCAACAACGGCGGTGATTGCGTGGAGGTGGCCCGCAACCTGCCCGGGGTGGTCGGCGTACGGGACAGCAAGGACCCGCAGGGGCCGGCGCTGGTGTTCGGGTCGGCGGCCTGGCGCGGCTTCGTCCAGGGCCTGTCGGCGCGCTGACCGCACCGGGGGTGCGCCGGTCCCCGTGCTCGCTGGCGTTGTCGGCGAGGATCAGCCAGGCTCGACGACCCTCCGGTACGTCGCGTCGTCGAAGTCGGCGTACGCCCCGTCGGCACCCAGATCCTGCACCCAGAGCCCGACGAAGGCGCCGGTGAAACCCCACGCCTCCGGCTCGCCCTCCCCGGTGCTCCTCGACGTGTACTCGTCGGAGAGGATCGTCGCGTCCAGCGCGACGGGGAGTCCCTGCCACTCGTCGCCGGGCTCGGCCCCCTCCGATGTGGAGCGGAACGAGTAGCCGAACTTGACGAGCGGGCCGTCGAGGTGCACGCGCAGGCGTACCCGGTCGACCCCGGTGGCGTCGACCCGGCATCCGGGGTGCTCGACCAGTCGACCCGTGTCGCAGGAGAGCACGTCCAGCACCCGACGGCCGTCGTCGGCCACGCTCAGGTAGAGGTAGTGCCAGTTGCCGCTGTTGTAGTACGCCGTGATGCCGGCGAGCTGCCGGAAGGTGCGCGGCCGGAACTCCATGGTGGCGTCGAACACGCAGTGTTTGGCGGTTACCCGGCGGGCGACGATGCTCGGGCGCTGCCGGCCCACCGGGGACTGCCCGCCGTAGACGCGCAGGTGCGACGGCCGGGCGTCGAGCCGTACCCAGTCGGGGGTGGCCGGGCGGCGCAGGGTCGACCAGTCGGGTCCCAGCACCGCAGCGTCGAAGTCGTCGCGCGCGACGTACCCCTCGGGCCGGTCCCCGGCGGTCCCAGCCGGACGGTGGCCGGACGTCGTCGCGCCGACCGGTGCCGGCACGGTCTCGGCCGGAATGCCACCGTCGATGCGCGGCCAACCGGCCTCGTCCCAGGTCACCGACTGGATCGCCGTCTCCCGCCCGAGCACGCACCGGCCCAGCGGCGAGTACGGCCGCGCGACCAGGTGCGCCATGAACCACTGCCCGTCCGGCGTGCACACCAGGCTGCCGTGCCCGGCCTTCTGCAACTCCAGGTCCGGGCGCCCGGCGGAGGTGAGCAGCGGTCCACCCGGTGCCACCTGGTAGGGGCCGGTCAGCGCCCGGGACCGGGCGACGGTGACCTGATGCGTCCAACTGGTGCCGCCCTCGGCGGTGACCAGGTAGTACCAGCCGTCCTTGCGATAGATCCGCGGCGCCTCGGTCAGCCCGGCAGCGGTACCCTCGAAGATCATCCGCTCCTCGCCGACGAGCCTGCCGGCCGCCCGGTCGTACCGCTGGAGCTGGATGCCGGCGAACCGGTTCCGCCCCGGGCGCCAGTCGGCGGCCATGGAGAGCAGCCAACTGCTGCCGTCCTCGTCGTGGAACATCGACGGGTCGAAGCCGCGCGCGTGCAACGCCACCGGGTCGGACCACGGCCCGGCGAGGTCGGTGGCGGTGGTCAGGTAGTTCTGCGAGTCCCAGTACCCCCCGGCGAAGCTCGACACGTCGGTGAAGACGAGATAGAACATGCCGTCCCGATAGCTCAGGTCGGGTGCCCAGACCCCGGCCGAGTCGCCGGCACCGCCGAGGTCGAGCAGCCGGCGTTCGGTGAGGATGCCGCCGAGCGGTCGCCAGTGCACCAGGTCGGTGGAGTGGTGCAGGCGTACCCCCGGATACCACTCGAAGGTCGAGGTCGCGATGTAGTAGTCGGAACCGACCCGCAGGATGCAGGGATCCGGGTGGAAGCCCGGCAACACCGGATTGCGGATCAGGCCCTGCTCGCGCAGCACGGCCCCCGGTTCTGTTCTCGCGGATGTCATGTCGTCCCTTCCCCGTGGCCGGAGTCCTCGTCCGGCGTCAGCCAACCGCAATCATGCACATCAACATCCAGGAATGGGATCCCGCCGCCGAGACTTCGACAGCGCCGTCGCGGCGGGTCGGCCCGGAGGGATCGACGACGTTCCGTTCCGGGGCTGGCCGGGCGTGCCGGATCGGCGCGACCCTCCGACGATCTTCCGAGCCGCTGACGGCTTTCCACACCGCCGCTACCAGCGCTGATATCCGAACAGATATCGGCGGATCGCCCGATGGTCTTGGACGGCGCGGGTCGGCCGGTGATTGGGTTTCCGCACTCGACCGCCCGGTCGGGGCGTGACCGCGCTGCCCAGGCGCACGCACGCCCGGCCGGGCCCGATCGGAGGGGAAACTCATGCCCGAAACTCGACTCGACCGCCGGGGCCTGCTCCGGACCGCCGCCGTCGGTGCCGCCGCGACCGGGCTCGCCGCCACCGCCTCGCCGGGACTCGGCACGGCCGCCGTCGCCGCGCCACGCCCGGCTCCGGCCGGTCGCACCAGGTCGCGGGGTGCCCGCGCCGCCGCGACGTTCCGCTGGTTCGGTACGGCCGGGTGGCGGATCGACATCGGCACCCGGACGGTACTGGTCGACCCGTACCTGAGCCGGTACAAGACCGGACTCTTCGAGGGCGGGGCGGACCTGGCCACCCCGCTGACCGTCGCCACCGCCACCGTCGACGAACACGTGGGCCGGCCCGAGACGGTACTGGTCACCCACTCGCACTGGGACCACTTCAACGACGTACCGCACATCGCGACGACGACCGGGGCGCGAGTGCTCGGCACCATGACGACGTACCAGCTCGGCCTGGCCTCCGGCATCCCGTCCGGGCAACTGGGGCTGGTGAAGGGCGGCGAGGTGCTCGACTTCGGTGACTACACCGTCGAGGTGGTCGCCTCGCTGCACAGCCGGAACGCGGCGTACTCGATCGGCATCCCCGGACTGCGACTGAGCCGGCCGCCGAAGCCCGCCACCGTCGCCGACCTGCCGGAGGGCGACACCCTCGCCTATCAGTTGACCGTCAAGGACGGTCCGGCGGTCTTCTTCCTGGGCGCCAGCGACTTCGTGGAACGCAACGTGACCGGGCTGCGGCCCGACATCGCGATGATCGCGATGGCCGCCAGCACCTCCACGCACGAGTACCTGCCCCGGCTGCTCGCGGCGCTGGACTATCCCGAGATCGTGGTGCCGGTGCACTGGGACAACTTCGAGACCGAGTTGCGGAATCCGCCGCCGATCGCGCCGGCCGACCGGCCGCGGTTCGAGGCGATGCTCACGGCGATCCGGAGGGCGGCGCCGAGGAGCCGGATCGTCGTTCCGGAGTACCTGACCGGCTACACCTTCGGCTGACCGGTGCCGCGCGCACGCACCCGCCCATCCGCGATATCGGGATTGATATTGTTCCTGCTCAGCAGCCTGCCCGCACCGAAACAGGAGCCCGGCGGCGTACTCGACGAGACCCCGCAGGGGTCAGGAAGGCAGCGCATGACGATCGGCGTCCCGCCGTCCCACCCCGGGCGGATGCGCCGGCTCGGCACACTGCTCGGCGCGGCCGCGCTACTCGCCGCGTGTGGTACGCCGAGCAGGCCGCCGATACCGGAGCCGACCCTGACCGCCGATCCGTCGCCGACCGCCGTCGAGTGTCCCGACGGCTTCCTGATCACCGCCGGTGAGGTGGAACCCGCGCTCGGCCTGCGGGCGCTCGGGATCGAGCTGCGCAACTGCGGCACGGCTCCGTACCGGCTCGACGGTTATCCGGCGGTGCGGGTGCTGGATCAGGAGCGGCGGGCGCTCGATGTCACGGTCGGCAACGGGTCGGCGCCGGTGAGCAGCCCGGACAGCTACGACGTGCCACCCCGGCCGGTGGTGCTGCGGCCCGGCGAGACGGCGAGGGCCCGGGTGCTCTGGCGGAACACCGTCACCGAGTCCACCGAGCCGGCCACGAACGCGAGCTATCTGGAGATAACGCCCGCACCCGGCTCACCGGCCCAGCTCGTCGCGCCGCGGGGCGGGATCGACCTGGGCAGCACCGGCCGGCTGGCGGTGAACGTCTGGCGGTGAAGTCGGGCGGTGAAGTCGGGCGGTGGACCTCTGGCGGTGAACCTGCGGCGGCGCGGGACAGGACCGGCTGGACACCATCCGGCCCGGCCGCTTGTGGCGACCGGGCCGGATGCGGTGCCGGGATCAGGCCGGAAGCCGCCAGACCTGGTTGGCGCCGCCGAAGCAGTCCCAGATCTGTAGCCGGGTGCCGTCGGCCGAGCTGTTGTCGGTGGCGTCCAGGCACTTGTTCGAGGCCGGGTTGCGCAGGGTGCCGTTACTCTGCGCCTGCCAGACCTGCGCGCCGGTGCCGTTGCAGTCGTAGAGCTGCACCTTCGCGCCGTTGTTGGTCGCGGCGGCGGTGATGTCGGCGCACTTGCCGAGCGCCCGCAGGGTGCCGTCGGTGCCGACCGTCCAGCGCTGGGCGTCGCTGCCGTTGCAGGTGTAGAGCTGGATCGCCGTGCCGTTCGCGGTGGAGGCCGCCGCGACGTCGACGCACTTGCCGCCGATGCCGGTGATCTGGCCGGTCCGGCCGCTCGGCGGCGGGTCGCCGCCGCCCATCACCGTGTCGTAGATGGCGCTGACCAGCGAGGTCGCGTTGTTGGTGTCCTGGGACAACTCCCAGTTCATCATCCCGCCGGCATTGGCCATCGCCCACTGGGTCTTGCGCTTCACCGTCGGGATGCCGTTGTAGCACTGCTGCGCCCCGCCGGCCGTGGTGCAGTCCCGGTTGGCGTTGGCCGGGTCCATCGCGACCAGAGCGGAGTAGGTGTAGTAGCCGGGCCGGCTGTAGAACGGTACGCCGAGCACCGCCTTGCTGGCCGGCAGGCCGCGCGACTTCCAGCCGTTCACCGCGTTGATCGACCAGTCGTAGTTGGCGTGCGGGCTGCCGCCGTCGTACGCCATGATGTTCAGCCAGTCGACGTAGCCGAAGACGGCCGGCTGCACCCCGTTGACGGTACCGCCCTCGGAGACCACCGCGGCGGTGAGCAGCTTGCCCCGGCTGCGGAGCTGCCCGCTGAGCTGCTGCATCAGCGCGGTGAAGTTGTTCGCCGAGGTGCCGGAGTCCGGGTACTCCCAGTCCATGTCGACACCGTCCAGGTTGTACTGTGTCACGAAGCTGATCACGCTGTTCACGAACGTGGTCCGGCTGGAGGCGTTGGACGCGAGTGCCTCGAAGGCCGAGTCGTCCCCGTTGTTCCAGCCGCCGATCGCGATCGACACCTTGACGTTGCTGCTGTGCGCCCGCGACACCAGCGAGGAGAGCTTGCTCGGGTTCTCCACGGCCCGCAGCGTGCCGTTCGCGTTCGGCAGTACGAACGCGTAGTTGATGTGGGTCAGCTTGTTGTACTGGATGGCGTTGACGTCGCCGGCCCAGCTCGGCAGGTAGCCGACGCTCTTGAAGTTGTTGGGCAGCACGACGGCCTCGGCGGGGGCGAGCGGTGCGAGCGCGATGGCCGTGCCGGTCGCGGCGGTGGCGAGCGCGAGTGCTCCGGTGAACAACCTGGACCGGATGCCGGGGCGGCGTCCCGGCGGGCGGACCCGCTCGGCGCTCAGGGTAGGTGACATCGACGTTCCCTTCTGTCGCAGGCGCCTCAGCGGCTCGATCCGACCTGGTGGGGGTGGGGTCGCTGCGACACCGGCGGGGCGGCAGCGAGATGCGGCGCCGGCACCGGGCGAAGCGGGATCGGGATCGATGTTGCTGAGTTGCTGAAACATTAGGAAAGTTAACTAATAAAGTCAATGCACCGTTTCAGGTGAGCCGAGGGCGTTCGGCTGGTCGGGTGACTGGGGACCGCTGCGCGTCGCTCGGCGGGCATCCGTCCCGCCGTCGCTCAGACACTCACCCCGTCCGGCCCGTGGTGAGTGTCTGGGTGCGCCCGAGGCCCGCCGTGCTCCTTGCCGGGCGCATGGACGGGGCAGCTCGACAGTGTGCCTACCAGGTTCGGCACCGGGGCGGGGACGCCGGGCCGGGCGGCGGTTCAGCGCGGGCGGAGGCCGTCGAGCAGCAGGTCGCAGACGGCGTCGAGCTGCCGCTCGATGTCCGGGTCGGCCCACTGGGCGCAGTGCGTCGGATCGTGGAACCGTACGGTCGCGTGCAGCACCGCCCGGGCGGCCCGCGGCACGTCGTCGACGGCGAAGTCGCCACCGGCGACCCCGTCCGCGATGATCCGGGAGAGCTGCGCGACCAGCCCGTCCAGCGCTGCGGCGATCACCGTGCTGGCCTCGCCGACCAGCACGATATAGGTGGCGAAGAGTTCCGGGTCGTCGAGCGCCGTCACGCGCTTCGCCCCGTGCAGCGTGTGCAGCCAGGACCGCAGCCGCTCGGGCGCCGGCGCGGTGCTGGCGGTCACCCCCGGCAGCTCGGCGTGCACCCGGTCCAGCCAGCGGTCGGCCACCGCCTCGCGCAACGCCGTCTTGCTGGCGAAATGCCGGTAGACGCTGCCGTGGCTCACCCCCAGCGCCCGGGCGACGTCCACCACGGTCGCCTTGGCCGGGCCGAAGCGGCGGAGGACCTCCTCCGCCGCTTCGAGGATCCGTTCCGGGGTCAGCGTCGAGTCGGCCATGGGCACTATTTCACCGTTCGCTGTCCAGGTGCTCCATCAGGGGGGCGGCGTAGCGTGCGCCGGCGGCGGAGTCGACCGGTACGGCCCGCTCGATGGCGGCCAGGTCGTCGGCGTCGAGCTTCAGGTCGAGCGCACCGAGCGACTCGGCCAGCCGGTCCCGGCGCCTGGCCCCGACCAGCGGCACGATGTCGTTGCCCCGGCTGAGCACCCAGGCGATCGCGACCTGCGAGACGGTGGCCCCGCGAGCCTGCGCGACCTCGCGCAGCGCGTCCACCAGCAGCAGGTTCGCCTGGAGGTTGTCCCCGCTGAACCGGGGGCTGAACGAGCGGAAGTCGCCGGGGGAGAGCTGGCGGTCGGCGGTCCAGTGCCCGCTGAGCAGCCCTCGGGACAGCACCCCGTACGCCGTCACGCCGATGCCCAGCTCGCGACAGGTGGGCAGGATCTCCGCCTCGACCGTCCGGGACAACAGCGAGTACTCGATCTGGAGGTCGGCGATCGGATGTACGGCCTGGGCCCGCCGGATCGTCGCCGCGCCGACCTCGGAGAGGCCGATGTGGCGTACCCGGCCGGCGGTCACCTGCTCGGCGATCGCGCCCACGGTCTCCTCGATCGGCACCGCCGGGTCGAGCCGGGAGAGCCGGTACACGTCGACGTAGTCGGTGTCGAGCCGGCGCAGGGTGTACGCGAGGAAGTTCCGTACCGCCTGCGGGCGGCCGTCGATGCCGCCCCAGCCGCCCTCCGGGTCGCGCAGCGCGCCGAACTTGACACTGATCGCGACCTGGTCGCGGTCGCGGTCGCGCAGCGCGCGACCGAGCAGCATCTCGTTGTGCCCGGCGCCGTAGAAGTCGCCGGTGTCCAGCAGCGTGACTCCCGCGTCCAGGGCCGCGTGGATCGTCGCGACGCTCTCCGTCTCGTCGGCGGGCCCGTAGAGGTCGGACATCCCCATGGTGCCGAGGCCGAGGGCGGAGACCGTGGGGCCGTTGCTGCCGAGTGTCCGGTTCTCCATGTTCTGCTCCTGTCCGTGGTTGCCGGCCGCTGCTCCGGCGGGCCGGCTGCCGGGTTCCGGCGATGTCTGGGTGCGGCGACTCCAGGCTGGCCGGTGACCGGGCCGGGCGCCGCCGCTTCAGCAAGTATGGACTAACGGATGACAGAATCCAAATTTTGTCAGCCCCCTCGCGCGACGCTGGTCTGATCGGCCGGTTATCGGTCCAGGGCAGGGGTAGGAGAACTTCGGTGGGGGGAGACGCCTCGGTCAGGAGGAAGCCATGAAGACCACCTGGAAGCCCGTCGACCAGCACGGAGTCATCAGCAGCAAACAGTCGCGGGAACTGCCGGACAGCGCGTTCGCCTTCCCTGGCAAGCGCAAGGAGCCGCTCACCGACGCGTCGCACGTGCGCAACGCGATCGCCCGGTTCGACCAGACGCACGACGTCAGCGACGCCGAGCGGGACCAGGCGTTCGCGAACATCCTCGCGGCGGCGAAGCACTACGACATCCAGGTCGCCGAGTCCGACTGGCGGCAACTGGGCACGCGTCCGCACACGCCGAACCCGGCACACGGCGGACGCAGCTCGCGCGGTTGAGCAGCGCGGGCATCGCCCGGTGCGGTCAGGCCGCCCGGTGGTGGGTGCGCGCCTGAGCCGTCCCGGGCCGGGCCCGGACCAGCCGCAGGCGCGGCGGTGCCGGTGCCGGCTCCTCCTCGAACGTCGCCCGCCAGCCCGGCCCGGTCCGCTGTTCGTGCCGGGTCGGCGGCTCGCCCGACTCGATCGCCGGGCGGGACAGACCGAGGATGATCAGATAGCCGGCCAGGATCAGCCCGTGACTGAGGATCCGGTTGGGGTCGACCCGGCCGGCGATCGCGTCGTTGACCGAGAGCAGGGTCAGCACGGCGACGAACGCGGTCAGCGTGGGTACCAGGCCCAGCGGCCGGGTACGGCGCAGCGCGATCCAGGCGAATCCGGCGCCGAGCGCGACGTTCCAGGCTGCCGACTCGTGCCACAGGTGGTCGGGGCCGCCGCCGAGCACGACCTCAAGGCCGTGCGGATGCCCGGTCGAGCCGATGCCGGCGATCTGGGCCGCGCCGAGCAGGAACTGGGCGACGCCCACCACCCCGAGCGCGAGCCGGAGCGTACTGGCCAGCCGGGTCGCCCGACCCGGCCCGGGAGCGGCCGCGAGGAGCCGGTCGTCGATCTCCATCGGTGGCGGTACGACGCTGGTCCGGGCGAGCCTGTTCAGCGCCGTCGCGCTCTCCCACCAGCTCCGGCACTCCGTGCAGCCGGCGAGGTGGCGGTCCAGCCCGGCCCGCTCGACCGGATCTTCCTCGCCGTCCAGCCGGGCCGACAGGGCTTCTCGATACTGTTCGCACCGCACACACTCATAGTCGGGCCTGACGGTCCGCCGGTTCCCCCGGGGGTAAGCATTCCGCCGCCGACCTTGCTCGACCGGGGCCTCAGCAGCATGATCGACCCGTTCGGCGATCAGATGCCCACCGGGGGTATTCGAGGGGGACACCGGTACCGGTAGCTTTGGGGCATGCCTCCCCCCGGCGTCGAGAGCGACGAGATCACCAGGCTTGCGCTGGCCGCCAAGGCCGGCGACCGCTCGGCGGCAGCGGCCTTCATCCGGGCGACCCAGCACGACGTGCAGCGGTTCGTCTCCCACCTGGTGGGTGCCGGCGAGGCGGAGGATCTGGCCCAGGAGACCTACCTGCGGGCGATGCGCGCACTGCCCCGCTTCGCGGCCAGGTCGTCGGCGAAGACGTGGTTGCTCTCGATCGCCCGGCGAGCCTGCGTCGACCACGTCCGGACCGCCATGCGCCGTCCCCGGGTCGCGTCGCTGCCGGACTGGCAACTCGCCGCCGACGCCGAGCTGGCCCGGGGCAGCACCGGCTTCGAGGGCGCCGTGGAACTGGCCCGGCTGCTGGCGGACCTGCCGCCGGACCGCCGGGAGGCGTTCGTCGCCACCCAGGTGGCCGGACTGAGCTACGCCGAGGCGGCGGAGGTCTGTGACTGCCCGGTCGGCACGATCCGCTCCCGGGTGGCGCGGGCCCGGGAGGACCTGGTCGCGGCCATGCGCGCCGACGGCTCCGGCCGCCGGCTCCGCTCGACGAGCTGACCCGCTCACGCGACCGCCCGGTCCGCCGCCGTAACCGGCGGGGTGCCGGCCACCGGATCAGGACAGCGCGGCCTCCACCGCGCCGGGCTCGGGTCCGGAGATCGGCAGGCAGACCCGGAAAGTGGTACGCCCCGGCTCGGACTCGACCCGGATGTCCCCGTGGTGCTTGTTGACCACGATCCGGTACGAGATGTCCAGCCCCAGCCCCGTGCCGTCGCCGATCGGCTTGGTGGTGAAGAACGGCTCGAAGATCCGGGACCGGACGGCGGCCGGGATGCCCGGTCCGGTGTCGACGATCTCCACCACGATCGAGTCGGCGTCCCGCCCGGTGCGTACGGTCAGCACACCCTCCTCGCCGATCGCGTAGAGCGCGTTGTCGACCAGGTTGGTCCACACCTGGTTGAGTTCGGCGGCGTAGACCGGGATCGCCGGCAGGCTGCGGTCGTACTCCTTCACCACCTGGAGACCGGGCTTGACCTTGGCGCTGAACATCGCCAACGTGGCGTCGAGCAGGTCGTGCACGTCGACCGTCCGGTGCGGGGCCCGGTCCAGTTGCGAGTACTGCTTCGCTGCCCCGACCAGCCCGGTGATCCGGCTCAGCGCGTCGTCGATCTCGCCGAGCAGCAGTTCGGTCTCGACGGTGTAGGTCAGCCAGCGGATCGCCGGTTCCAGGTCGTCCGGGCGTACCGCCGTGCCGACCTGTTCCAGCCAGGGCACGTCGATGCCGCCGGCGGTCAGCGTCGGGGCGAGGTCCCAACCGCCGGTGACGTCGTGCTCGTCCAGCCAGTCGGCCAGGGCGTCCTCGGCGTCGCTGGTCTCCAGCGGGGAGAGGGTGGGCGCGGTGGCGGCCTGCTTGACGGCGGCCTCCTGGAGTTCGACCAGGCGTTGCAGCCGCTCCCCGTCGAGCCGGCCGTCGGCGATCATCGCCAGCTTGTGCCGCATTCCGGCGACCCGGTCCCGGAGCACCGAGGTGGCCCGGACGGCGGCGGCGGCCGGATTGTTCAGCTCGTGGGTCAGCCCCGCCGACAGCGAGCCGAGGGCCAGCAGCCGTTCCCGCTCGCCCACCACGGTCTGGGTGGTCCGCATGCCGATGAAGAGCCCGTCCAGCAGGTGCATCGCCATCGGGAACCAGCGCCGCATCGCCGTGCTGATCACCTCGGCCGGCAGCACGAAGAGCGTCACGTCGGTGATCGCCCGCATCCCGTTCAGGTAGGTCTGCACCCGCTGCTCGTTCAGGTACGGCTGGGTCGCCCCGCCGTACACGCCGCGCTGGTCGGTGCGGGTGATCTCGACCTGGTCGCCCTGCACCAGCCGGATCAGCGAGACGGTGCCGTCGAGCAGCACGTAGAAGCAGTTCGCCTCGGCGCCCTCGACGAAGACGTCGGCCCCGGCCGGCAGCCGCTGCACCCGGCCGTGCTCGTGGATGTAGCCGAGCTTCTCCTCGTCCAGCGACTCGAACAGGAACAGCGTACGCAGTTCCTCGATCGCCAGCCGTTCGTCCGATCCGGTCATCTCGTCACCCGATTCGTGTTCGTGAGCCGTCTCCCGCCCGAAAGAGCTTCACCGCGCGGCCAGATAGCTCACTGTGCCGCCAGATACTGGTGGGCCAGGGAGACCACCATCGCACCCTCGCCGACGGCCGAGGCGACCCGCTTGATCGAGTCGGCCCGGACGTCCCCGGCGGCGAAGACCCCGGGCAGGCTCGACTCCAGCGGGTACGGGTCGCGGGGCAGCGACCAGCCGGCCGGCCGCCGGCCGTCGCTGCTCAGGTCGAGCCCGGTCAGTACGTAGCCCCGGGCGTCCCGGGCCACCACGTCGGCCAACCAGTCGGTACGCGGTTCGGCGCCGATGAAGACGAAGAGCCAGGACGCCTTCACGGTCCTCCGCTGCCCGGCCCGGTTGTCGCAGATGACAAGCTGCTCCAGGTGGTCGGTGCCCTCGCCGCCGACCACCTCGGAGTGCGGGTGCACCTCGATGTTGTCGATCCGTTCGATCTGCTCGATCAGATAGTGCGACATCGAGCGGTGCAGGTCGGGGCCGCGTACCAGCAGGTGCACCCGGCGGGCGTGCCGGGCGAAGTAGACCGCCGCCTGCCCGGCCGAGTTCGCCCCGCCGACGATGTAGACGTCCTGACCGGCGCAGTTCGGTGCCTCGGTCGACGCCGAGCCGTAGAAGACGCCACGACCGGTCAGGTCGGCCAGTCCGGGCGCGGTGAGCTGACGGTAGGAGACCCCGGTGGCCAGCACCACCGTGTGGGCGGCGATCGACGAGCCGTCGCTGAACCGGAGCAGCCGGGTCGCGCCGGCCGCCTCCAGCCCGATCACGTCCCGGGCGGCCAGCAGCTCGGCGCCGAACTTCAGCGCCTGCCGGCGGGCCCGGTCGGCGAGCTGCGATCCGGAGACTCCGTCCGGGAAGCCGAGGTAGTTCTCGATCCGGCTGCTCTGCCCGGCCTGACCGCCGGTCGCCTGCCGCTCGACCAGCACCGTGCGCAGCCCCTCGGAGGCGCCGTAGACCGCCGCGCCGAGCCCGGCCGGGCCGGCGCCGACCACCACCAGGTCGTAGAAGTCGGCGGCCGGGGTGGTGGAGAGCCCGCACCGGTCCGCCAGTTCGGCCTCGGTCGGCTTGACCAGCGCGGTGCCGTCCGTGGTGATCACCACCGGCACGTCGGCCGGGTCGGCTCCGGCGGCGGCCAGCAGCCGCCCGCCCTCCGGCTCGTCGGCCAGCAGCCAGCGGTACGGCACGAGGTTGCGGGCGAGGAAGTCGCGGACCTCGAACGACGGCGCGGACCAGCGGTGGCCGATCACCCGTACCTCGTCCGGGGCGGCCTCCGGGGTCGCGGCCCAGGCCTCCAGCAGGCTGTCCAGCACCGGATAGAGCTTCTCCTCCGGCGGATGCCAGGGCTTGAGCAGGTAGTGGTCGAGATCGACGACATTGATCGCGTCGATCGCCGCGTTGGTGTCCGCGTAGGCGGTCAGCAGCACCCGGCGGGCGGTCGGGAAGAGGTCCATCGCCGCTTCGAGGAACTCGATGCCGTTCATCTGCGGCATCCGGTAGTCGGCCAGCAGCACCGCGACCTGGTCACCACGGAGTTTGATCTCGCGCAGCGCGGCGAGCGCCTCCTCGCCGGAGGAGGCGCGGACCACCCGGTACCGGTCGCCGTAGCGCCGCCGTACGTCCCGGGCGACCGCGCGCGACACCGCCGGGTCGTCGTCGACCGTCAAGATCACCGGGTTCGCCATGGCACCAATGAAAGCATCCGGAACGGGCCTTGACGAACGTCGATAGCGACCCGTCGGTAGCGTCGGGCGGTCAGTCCCGATTCGGTTGGATCAGCCGGATGCCGCCGACCGGCGGCCGGTCCAGGGTGGCCAGCGCCGCCGGTGCCTCGGCCAGCCCGATCGTCTGGGTGACCAGTTCCGCCGGTCGGAGCACCCCGGCGCCGACCAGCGCCAGCAGTTCCGGGTACGCGTGCGCGGCCATCCCGTGGCTGCCGCGCAGCTCCAACTCGTACGCGATGACCCGGTCCATCGGCACCGCCGGGTGCCCGTTCGTGGCCGGTAGCAGCCCGACCTGTACGTGCCGGCCCCGGCGCCGCAGGCTCTCGATCGACCCGGCACAGGTCGGCGCGCTGCCCAGCGCGTCCAGCGACAGGTGCGCGCCGCCGCCGGTCAGCTCGCGGACCGCCCCGGCCACCGCCCGCGGGCCGGGCAGCGTGCCGGCATCCAGGCAGGCGGTGGCACCGAACCGGCGGGCCAGCTCCAGCGCGGCCGGGCTGACGTCGACCGCCACCACCCGGGCGCCGCAGGCCACCGCGATCATCACCGCGGAGAGTCCCACCCCACCACAGCCGTGTACCGCCACCCACTCGCCGGCGGCCACCCGGCCCTGCGCGACCACCGCCCGGAACGCCGTGCCGAACCGGCAGCCGAGCGCGGCGGCAGCAGCGAAGCTCAGCTCGTCGGGGAGCCGGACCAGGTTCACATCGGCGTGCTCGACCGCGACGAGGTCGGCGTACGAGCCCCAGTGGGTGAAGCCGGGCTGGGTCTGCCGCTCGCAGACCTGCTGGTCCCCGGCGAGGCAGGCGGGGCAGGTGCCGCAGGCGCAGACGAACGGGGCGGTGACCCGGTCACCGGCCCGCCAGCCGCGCACCGCCGGACCGACCGCCGCAACCACACCGGCGAACTCGTGTCCCGGCACGTGTGGCAGGCGGATGTCCGGATCGTGCCCCTGCCAGCCGTGCCAGTCGCTCCGGCACAGCCCAGTCGCCCCGACCTCGATCACCACGCCCGCGGGGCTCGGCACCGGATCGGGCACGGTACGCAGCTCTGGTCGCCCGCCGAACTCCTCGAAGACCACTGCCCGCATGTCGATCATCCTCACACGCGTCGACCCGGACACGGTCGGGCCCCGGCCATCAGCTCGCGACGGACAGGGGGCCGGCTCGACCGGATCGAGCTCAGGAGCGGCGCTGGTCAGGATGGACCGCAAGGGGAGGCCGAAAAAGGCTCGTCGGCTGGCCAACGGGACCTCCTGGCGGGTCGTCGAGGTGAGTGGTTACACATCAGTGAACATTTAGTATTGGCGAGGATCTACCCAAACGAGCGCTCAACTGGCACCCTTTCACCGCAATTATCCGGTCCGCTGGGGACGTCGCAGTCTACCGGGACCGGACGCGGAGACCTCGCCGCGCGACGCGGCCCGGATCGGGGTCGGTGACGCGGCGTGACGGTCTGCCAGCGGCTGTGACCAGGCGGCAAGGTGCAGGTGGCAACTTGCAATCTGGCATCTTGCCGGCCTCCGGCCGCGGGTGGCCGACGTCGCGCCGGAGCGCCAATACAATGGCACAAACCGATACCTTGACTTACCGTCTGCCGCAGCGCATCGTGAGATTCCAGATGTCGTTGAGAGTTACGGGACAGCTCATTCCCAGTGGGCCAACTATTGCCACCGGGGCCCTGCCATCGGAACCCTGCGACAGCGCCCGAGCGTGGGCCAGGAGGCGGCCATGGAACTCAGCCCGTTCGCTGGTACCTATCTGACCGACCCGGCCACGGTGTGGCGAGATCTGCTGGACCGCCCGGAGAGCGTGCACTACGCCGAGGACCTGGGCATGTGGTTGATCAGCCGGCACGAGCACGTCCGGCAGGCGTTCGGGGACGCGGACAGTTTCGGCAACGCCCTCACCCTGGCCCCGGTCTACGAGATGTGTCCCGAAGCCCTCGCGATCGTGATGCGGCTCGACGTGCCGCCGACGACGGCCGCGGCCGACTCCCCGGTGCACACCCGCACCAGGCGGGCACTGCGGGCCACCTTCGCCAACACCGGCCCCCGGGTCGCCGCCCAGTACGGGCCGATCGTGCGGCGCCGGGTCGACGAACTCGTCGCCGCCATCACCGCCCGCCGGGGCGAGGTCGTCGACCTGATCGGCGAGTTCACCGCCCTGCTTCCCCTGCTGGTGGTGCTGGACATCCTCGGGGTACCCGACCGGGACACCGCCCGGATCCGGCAGTGGGCCGACGGGCAGATCGCCCTCGTCTGGGGCCAGCCCGAACCCGCCGAGCAGGTACGTCTCGCCCAGGGCCTGCTCGACTTCTGGCACTACTGCCAGGACCTGGTCAACCAGCGCGCCGAAGGCGACCTCGACGGCGACGACTTCATCTCCCGGGCCCTGCGCTACCGCGACGGCGACGACGAGATCCTCACCGTCGCCGAGGTCGCCTCCATGGCGTTCAACCTGCTCGTCGCCGGCCACGAGACCACCGCCGGACTCCTCGCCCACGGCCTGGAACAGGCACTGTCCGTGCCGGGCCGGTGGGAACGCATCGCCGACGACCCGGCCAGCGTCCCGGCCTTGCTGGAAGAGGCGCTGCGGTTCGGCCCCGCCATCGACGGCTGGCTGCGGGTGACCCTGCGACCGGTCACCATCGACGGCGTCACCATCCCCGCCGGGCAACGGTGCCTGCTCCTCATCGGCGCCGCGAACCGCGACCCGGCGACGTTCACCGGTCCGGATCGGTTCGATCCGGACCGGGACGACGTGAAGGATCATCTCTCCTTCGGTTACGGTCCGCATTTCTGCATCGGTGCCGCACTCGCCCGCCTTGAGGCCCGGATCGCGCTCGTACGGCTCGCGGAGGCAATTCCCGGGCTGCGTCTGGTGCCGGGGCACGTAAGTACCTACAAGCCCAATGTCGCGTTCCGTGCGCACCGGGTGCTGCCCGCGGTCGTCGATATCGGCAGTGTGCCGAGGGAACGGCAGGAAGATCCACCGGACACGCTTACCGCCCGCGCCGCCTAGCCGATCCCGTGCCGACCGGCTAATTCGCGTCCCGAGTCCGGCCCGCCGATACCGACCCCGCTCGACGGCAGGGTCGGTTCAGGGCATCCGGGTACGCCGGACCGGGGGCGTCGGAGCCGGCCGGCCCGGATCACGCTCTGTCAATGAGCCGCGAGGGATCGATCGACGTCGTCACATCGACGGATGACCGGAGTCTCCGGTCTCCGACCGATGATTGCGGAGTGTCGCCATTCGCCGCTCGCGGCGGAAGGGATGAATCCGGGCAACCGGTGGTGGTCCGTTCCCTTGTAGATCGTTTTCGTACCGTCAAGTAGATCAGCGTGCGAGGTTTTTCACTTACCGTCAACGATAGGTGGCGCGTAAGGCTTCACACTCGTCGCTCCGGAGGTAAGAATTGGCCCCGGCAAATGCCGGGTCATGATCTGTTCCGCGCGTCTCATGATCTGGTGCGAGTGATCGGATCGCTGACCAACGAAGGTGAGCAAATGGACGCTGCGTCGTCAGGTACCGCCGAGTCGATGGCCACCCGACAGTTCCAGCGCGAACTGCGCCGCTGGCGCACCCGCAAGGGGCTGACCCAGCGCGCCCTCGCCGACCGCGTACGGTTCAGCCGGGAGACGGTGGCGGCGGTGGAGGCGGGTCGCCGGTACGGCAGCCAGGAGCTCGCCGTGCGCTGTGACGACGTACTCGGGACCGGAGGTCTGCTCACCGCGCTCTGGCCGCAGGTGGCGGTCGAGCAGATCGCCGCGGACGGACGGCGGGGGCCGCGCGGCGCCGCGCCCGTCCGCGCGGAGCCGGCCGGGGCCGACCCCGAGCCCACCGTCGGGGAGCGACAGTCCGTGGTGGACGCGATCGACGAGCTGCGGGACCTGATCGACCAGATGTTGCGGGTGCACTTCCCGGCGGAGTCCGACCGGCGGCCGGAGGAGGCGCACCGGCTCACCGAGGAGGCGCACCGCCTCGCGGCGCAGGTGCACCGGTTGCACGGCGACGACGCCGGTCATCCCGACGCCCCGCCGCCAACAGAGGAGCCCCGGCCGCCGGTGGCCGAGGGCCACCGACCGGCCGGCGAGGCCCGGCGGCCCTTTGCCGAGTCGCACCGGCGAGGTCGGGTCGGCGCGCTGCGCCGCCGGCACTGAACCGCTCCCACCTGACTGTCGTGCACCACCAGACGCGGGTCGGCCAGCGCGTCGACCGACCTCCCGGGTATCGCTTCCTGCGGAAGTAACTGCCTGTTCATCGGCGGGTACAGATAGTGGTACGAGCTGTTTGTACCACGGTTAACCCTGTTGTTCGGCCCCGCCGGTCCGGCGCAATGGGACTTGCTAACTGCAAGATGCAGATCTCCTCGATGACGAGCCGTGGGAGTCAGTCTTGGCCTCGACCACCCGATCCCACGCGGCCCGACCCCAGCCCGTACGCCGGCGCGGCTGGAAGATCGCCTCTCGGATGCGCATCATCGTGGCCGCGCCGTTGGTGGCGGTCGTCGGGTTCGCCGGACTGGCGCTGGCAGACAGCGCCCGGCAGGCCGAGCAGGCCAGCGACCTCGGCGTACTGGCCCAACTGGGCACCGAGGCCGGCCGGCTGGCCTACCAGCTCCAGCGGGAACGGGCGGCCGCGGCCGACCTGTTGACCGCCGCCACGCCCCGGCAGCAGGACACCTACGCCCGGCAGGCAGCCGCCACCGACGAGATCGTCGCGCGCTACCAGCGGCAACGGGCGCTCGCCCCCGAGCCGGCCGCCGGGCCGGGCAGCGTACTGGCCCGGATCGACAACGCACTGGCCGACCTGTCGCCGCTGCGGACCCAGGTGCGTACCGCCGCGCACGCGGCCGTCTCCGCCACCACGTTCAGCTACCGGATCATCATCGCCGACCTGCTCGCGTACCGGGAGTCGATCGCCCAGGGCGTCGTCTCGGCCGAGGTCGCCGACGGGATCCGGGCCGCCGCCGCGCTGTCGAAGACCGCGGAGGCGCTCGGCCAGCAACAGGTGGCGGTGCTGCGGGCGATCGCCGCCGGCCAGCTCACCCCGGCGATGCAGCAGGACATCACCGCCGCCCGGACCGGCTTCACCGAATCCAGCCTGGCCTTCCTCGGTCTCGCCCCCGGCCAGTGGCAGGTCTGGTGGGAGCAGGCCGGCAGCGGCAAGGAGGCGCTCACCCTGCAACGCCTCCAGGACCAGGTCTCCCGGGCCGAGATCGGCGCCCCGCTGGAGGTCGAGACCAACGCCTGGATCGGTGCCACCCAGGGCTGGGCCGCCCGGCTGTTCGAGGTGCAGCAGCGGGTCGACTCCGCCGTGCTGGCCGAGGTGGACGCGGCCCGGGTGGAGCAACGCTGGCGGGCCGTCGCCGAGGGCGCCGCGATGGCGGTCGCGCTGCTGCTGACCGTACTGGTCACCTGGGCGGTCGCCCGGCAGATCACCCGGCGGCTGCGCCGACTGCGGGACGCGGCGCACTCGGTGGCGTACACCGAGCTGCCGGCGATGGTCGCCGAACTGCGCAGCCTGGACAGTGCCGGCATCCATCCGGAGGCCCTGGCCCGGGCGTCCGGCTCCACCCTGGAGGCGTCCAGCGGTGACGAGATCGGCGAGGTGGGCCAGGCGTTCGCCGCCGTACACCAGGCGGCCGTGCGTACCGCCGCCGAGCAGGCGGTCATGCGGGCCAACACGGCGGACATCTTCGTCCACCTCAGCCGCCGCGAGCAGCGGCTGGTGGATGCGGTACTGGCCCAGGTGGACAAGGTCGAGCAGGACGAGACCGACCCGGAACGGCTACAGCAGCTCTACACCCTGGACAGCCTGGCGACCCGGATGGGACGGATCAACGCCAGCCTCCTCGTGCTCGGCGGTGTGGGCGTCGGGCGGGTACGCCACGAGGACGTACCGATGCAGAAGGTCGTGCAGGCGGCGCTGTCGCAGATCGAGCACTACACCCGGGTCCGGATCGGCGTCGTCGACCCGGACGTGGCGGTCGCGGCCGACAAGGTCGACGAGGTGGTGCACCTGCTCGCCGAGCTGATGGACAACGCGACCGCGTACTCGCCGCCGGAGACCGAGGCATGGGTGACCGCGCGCAGCCTCGGCGACCGGGTCATCGTGCAGGTCAGCGACGAGGGTGTGGGGCTCTCGCTGCAACGGCTGGCACAGCTCAACGACCTGCTGGCCCGGCCGCCGGCCACCGACGTGGCGGCGGTCCGGGCGATGGGTCTGGTCGTGGTCGGCCAGCTCGCCGGTCGGCTCGGGGTGGCGGTCGAACTGCGGCCCGGCCCCAAGCTCGGCACCATCGCCGAGATCTCGCTGCCGGCGACGCTGATCCGCCCCGTCCCGCCGGAGACCCAACTGCTGGCGCCCGGCCGGCTGTCGACGATGCCGGAGGGCCGGGTACGCGGCACCGCCGTACCGGTCTCCTCGTCGACCGTCACCCCGAACGGCCCGGCCCGGCGGCCGACCTCGGAGCGGGCGCTGCCGTCCGGGTCGGTCTTCCGGCCGACCCAGCGGGCCGACCGGAGCGACGACCCGACCCAGGAACTGGTCATCTTCGAGCAGGTCAACAACTGGTTCCGCACCGACCGGTCGGGCACCCCGGTCGGGGCGCCCCCGGGCAACGGTGCGGGCAACGGCGCGAGCAGCCCAGTGGGGGGAAGTCCCGAACCGGTCGGCCCGCCGGTCGGTGCCGCCAAGGGTACCGGCGGATCCAACGGTGGCTACGCCACGACGGGCTGGCAGACCCGGGGCGACGAGGGATGGCGGGCCGCCACCGGGCTGGCCAACCCGGACATCTCCGGGACCACCCCGTCCGGGCTCCCGATCCGTCAGCCGCAGCGGCACCTCGTGCCGGGTGGCGTCGCCCCGCCACCCGAACAGCAGCCGGTCTCGGAGCACCGCGACCCGGCCGAGGTGGCCAACGCGATGGCCGCCTACGCCCGGGGCGTGGCCGCCCGCCGTCCCAAGCTGGTGAACGCCTCGGCGACAAGCGACGCGACAGGGAGTACTACGTGAACCAACGAGATCTCGGCTGGATGCTGGACAGTTTCGTCGAGCGGGCCCCGGAGGTCAGTCACGCCATCGCCATCTCCAGCGACGGCCTGATGGTGGCGTCCACCCGGAACCTGCCCCCGGACCGGGCCGACCAGCTCGCGGCCACCGGCAGCGGCCTGGTCAGCCTGCTCCGGGGCGCCGCGGGCTTCTTCGAAGCGGGCGCGGTGATCTCCAACGTCACCCAGCTCGAGGGCGGCTTCATGTTCTCGATGGCGTTCAACGACGGTGCCTCGCTGCTGGTCCTCGCGGCGCCCACCTGCGACGTCGGCAAGGTCTCCTACGAGATGACGGAACTGGCGAACCGGATTGGAGACGTACTGACGCCGGCCGCCCGCGCCGCGGTGGCGCAGGGACGCTGACGGCGGCGCGGCGCCCGGTGTGCGGAGCCAGTTCCGACACACCGGGCCGCCGCACCGCCCGGTGGCCGGGTCGGCCTCCCGCGAAGTCGTCGTCCCGGCACCCCCTCCGGCCGGCTCCGCCAACCCGGCGGCCACCACCCCACGACCACACCTTCCCCACAACCTTCCCTCACCCCTCGACTGGAGAAGTCATGCCTTTCCCCACCGGTACGAGCCGGCGTCGCGCCCTGACCGGCGCGCTGCTCGCCCTCGGGTTGACCGTGGCCGGCAGCGCCTGCAACAGCGGCGACGACGCCGGCGGCACGCCGGGCACGATAAAGATCGGTCTGCTCGCCTCACTGTCCGGCACCTACGAGGCGGTCGGCACGGAGATCCGCGACGGCTTCGAGCTCTACCTGCGGATGCACGACGGCAAGCTCGGCGGCCACAAGGTCGACCTGATCGTCGCCGACGAGGGCAACGGCGCGCAGACCGCCGTACCGGCCGCCACGAAGCTGATCAAACAGGACCGGGTGCAGGCGCTCACCGGCATCGTCGGCGGCGGCTCGGTGGCCGGGGTCGCCCCGGTGCTCGCCGAGGCGAAGATCCCGTTCGTCGGTTCCAACGGCAACCCGGGGCTGAAGGACGTCTCCCGGTCCTGGTTCACCTCCTACCTCTCCGACGAGCCGGGCGCGGCGATCGCCGAGTACGTCCGGGACAACGTCAAGGGCGAGGTCTTCGCGATCGGCCCGAACTACCAGGGCGGCTGGGACGAGCTGCGCGGCTTCACCGACACCTTCAAGGAGATCGGCGGCAAGCTCGCCAACCCGGACGGCAAGACACTGTGGACGCCGTTCCCGCAGACCACCAACTTCCTGCCGTACTTCGCGAAGATCAAGGCATCCGGGGCCGAGGCGGTCTTCACCTTCTACGCCGGTACCGCCGCCGTCGACTTCGTGAAGCAGTACGCCCAGTCGGAGATCAAGGACCTGCCGCTCTACGCCGCCGGCTTCCTCACCGAGGGCGGCGTGCTGAACGCACAGGGCGAGGCGGCCCGGAACATCTACTCCGTACTCAACTACTCGCCCGACCTGGACAACGCCGAGAACCGCTCCTTCGTGGCGGCCTGGAAGGAGAACCACGACGGTTCGCCCACCACCTACGCGATGGCCTCGTACGACGCGGCGGCGGTGCTGGACAAGGCGATCGGCGCGGCCGGCGACAACCCCACCCCGGAGGAGATCAACAAGGCGATCGCCGGGCTCGGCCAGATCGACAGCCCGCGCGGCACCTGGCAGTTCTCCAAGGAGACACACTCGCCGGTGCAGAAGTGGTATCTGCGGCAGGTCCGGCAGGACGGGCGGGCACTCTCCAACACCGTCGTCGGTGACCTGGCGACCGTGGGCGGATGATGCTCCAATCGGCGCGGGTGCTCGGCCCGGTCGACCCGTACCTGATCCCGGCTCTGGACGGTGTCGCCTACGGGTTGCTGCTCTTCGTCGCGGCGTCCGGGTTGGTGTTCTGCTTCGGCGTGGCGAACATCCTCAACCTGGCGCACGGGCTGCTGTACGCGATCGGCGCGTACCTCGCCGCGGCGTTGCTGGACGGCGGCTGGGGCAGCCTGCTGCTCGCCCTGGGCGTGGGGACGCTGGCGGCGGCCGGTGCGGGAGGTCTGCTCGCGGGCCTGCTCGCGCCGGTCGCCCGGCGTGACCACCTGACCCAGGCGCTGCTGACCTTCGGGGTCGCGTTGGCCGGGGGCGCCCTGCTGGTCACCGCGTTCGGTCCGGACAGCCTTCCGGTGCACATCCCCGCCGCGCTGGACCGTTCGGTGGAGGTGGCCGGGCACCGGTACGCGGCGTACCGGCTGGTCTTCATCGGGGTGGCCGCGCTGATCGCGGTGCTGCTCTGGCTGGCGGTGGCCAAGACCCGGGCCGGGATGCTGGTCCGGGCGGCGGTCGACGACGCCGACATGGTCGCCTGCCTCGGGGTGAACCCGGCCCGGATCCGGCTCGGCGTGCTCGCCGCGGCCGGCGCGCTGGCCGGCGCCGCCGGGGTGCTCGGCGCGCCGATCATCGGCCCGGCGCCGACCACCGGCGACACCGTGCTGCTGCTCTCCCTGGTCGTGGTGGTGCTCGGCGGCCTCGGCTCGGTCCAGGGCACCCTGGTGGCCGCCCTCGCCGTCGGCGAGATCCAGAGTCTCGGCGTCGCGCTGGCGCCGACGGCCGCGCCGTTCCTGCTCTTCGCGGCGATGGCCCTGGTGCTCGCCGTCCGGGCCCGCGGGCTGCCCGGCCGGTTCCTGCGGCTGCGCCCAGGGGGTACGACGTGAACCCGGCCGCCCGGCGGTGGCTGCTCCGGGCCGGGGGAGCCGGACTGCTCCTCGTCGCCGTCGCGGTGCCCTGGTCCGTGGACGCCTACACCACCTCACTCCTCGCCCGAACCCTGGTGCTGGGGCTGGTCGGGGTGAGCGTGGCGCTGCTGACCGGGCTGGCCGGGCTGCCCACGCTCGGCCAGACCGGGCCGTACGCCGCCGGTGCGTACGCCAGCGCCCTGGTCGCGATGCACGTCTCGTCGGTCGGGGTGGTGCAGGTGCTCACCGGGGCGGCGGCCGGCGCGCTGTTCGCCCTTCTCACCGTGCCGCTGGTGGTGTACGCCCGAGGCGTGGTCGTCCTGATGATTACCCTGGCCATCGGTGAACTGACGGTGACCGCCGCCGGTCGGTGGACGTCCGTCACCGGAGGGACCGACGGGCTCGCCGGAATCCCGGCGATCCAGCCCGTCTGGGGCATGGCTCCGCTGGCCAGCGACCGCGCACGCTATCTGTACACGCTGGTCGTCGTCGGGGTGGTGATAGCGGCCATGGTGATGCTGTTGCGTACGCCGGCAGGGCTGCTGTTGCGGGCCAGTCGGGACGACGAGGCGCGGACCCGCGCCTCCGGACACCGGGTCACCGGCTACCTGGCGGTGACCTTCGTCGGGGCCGGCGCGGTGGCGGGGGTCGCCGGATCCCTGCTGATCACCGCGCAGCAGTACGTCTCGCCGGCCGACTTCGGCTTCGACGTCTCCGCACTGCTGCTGCTCGGCGTGGTGATCGGTGGTGCGGCGTCGATCGGCGGCGCGATCGTCGGCACCGCCCTGGTGATCGCGGTACGGGACTGGCTCTCCGGCCTGCTGCCCGGGTACGCGCCGCTGCTGCTCGGCGGTCTCTTCGTGCTGACCGCCTATCTCTTCCCCCGTGGCGTGGCCGGTTTCTCGACCGAGCTCGCCAACCTGGTCAGGTCCCGTTCGCGGGGCCGGACCGGGCCGGGGGATCGCCCCGGGACGGGAATCCAGGGCCGCCCGTCCCGGGGCGAACCCGTCGCGGCGGCGGGGGAGGGGACCCGATGACGACACTGCTGAGCGCCGAGGCGGTGATCCGCCGGTACGGCTCGCTGGTCGCGGTGGACCGGGTGGACCTCCGGGTCGCCGACGGCGAGCGGCACGCCCTGATCGGGCCGAACGGTGCCGGCAAGACCACCCTGCTCGACCTGATCGGCGGGGCGACCCGGGTCGACGGCGGGCGGATCCGCTTTGCCGGCCGGGACATCACCCGGCTCGGCCCGGCCCGGCGGGCCCGGATCGGGATCGGCCGGATCCACCAGCGGCCGGCCGTCTGGCCGTCGCTGACCGCACTGGAGAACGTCGTGGTCGCCGGCTGGCATCAGGCCGGCGGGTTCTGGGGCGTACGCACCCGGAACCGGTTCCGGCGGCGGCTGCGCGAGCCCGCGCTGTCCCTGCTCGACCGGGTCGGACTCGCCGGCACGGCGTCGACCACGGCGGCGCACCTGTCGCACGGCGAGCGGCGCCAGTTGGAGATCGCCATGGCGTTGGCCGGTCGTCCCCGCCTGCTGCTGCTCGACGAGCCGGCCGCCGGACTCTCCGGTGTGGAGGTGCACCGGCTGGCCGAGCTGCTGGCGGAACTACCCCGGGACGTGTCGGTGCTGCTGGTGGAGCACCGGCTGGACCTGGTGTACGCGCTGGCCGACACGGTCACCGTGCTGCACGACGGCCGGCTGGTCGCCAGCGGCGAGCCGGACGAGATCCGCCACGCACCCGCCGTCCGGCGGGCATACGCCGAGGCGGTGCGGTGATGCTGCGGGTGCAGGGCCTGCGTGCCGGCTACGACGGCGGTACGGTGCTGCACGACGTCGACATCGAGGTGCCGGCCGGTACGGTGCAGGCGCTGGTCGGCCGCAACGGCGCCGGCAAGAGCACCCTGGTGCACGCCGTCGCCGGCCTGCTGCGGCCGTACCGGGGAATCGTCTCGGTCGACGGCGCGGACCTGGCCGGCAAGCCGGCGCACCGGGTGGCCCGGGCCGGCGTCGGCCTGGTGCCGCAGGGACGCCGGGTGTTTCCCCGGTTGACCGTCTCCGAGCACCTGACCCTGGCCGCCTCGCTGCGCCGCCGCGGCACGGCGCAATCAGGTCCGAACTGGACGGTCCCCGGGGTGCTGGAACTGCTGCCCCGGCTGGCCGAGCGGCTGGGCCACCGGGGCAACCAGCTCTCCGGCGGCGAGCAGCAGATGCTCGCCATCGCCCGGGCCCTGCTCACCCAGCCCCGGGTGCTGCTCCTCGACGAACCGGGCGAGGGGCTCGCCCCGGATCTGGCGGCCCGGGTCCGGGAACTCGTGACCCGGCTCGCCGGGGCCGGGTTGTGCATCCTGCTCGTCGAACAACAGCTCCAGCACGCGATCGAGGTCGCCGACCGGATCGCGGTGCTGGACTACGGCCGGCTGGTCTTCGCGGACTCGACGGCCGCCGTGCGCGCCGACCCCGCCCCGGTAGAGGCGGTACTCAGTGTGGCGGGCGCGGCCACGCCGGCAGGGACCGGACCGGTCCCGTCCGGCCAGGAGTCGACGGCCCCGACCGGGCCGGACTCCGCCCGCTCCGGGCCAACGGGAGGCCCGGGCACGCTCGTGCCTGATTCCGACCCCTCGGCAGACCCCAGGTCCGCCCCGACCACATCCTCTTCCTCATCCGCACCCTGAGAACCGTCGGATCCCGACGTTCGTCGCACCGCTGACTCCGTGTCGGCACCGGTACCCCCATGTTCCTCCGGTGCTGACGCGCGATGACGTGTGCCCGGATAGTCGTCACAGATCATCACGAAGGAGGTACCGATCGTGACTGCCACCCCTGTCAAGAGCAGCTACGCGTTCGACAACCGCTCTCCGGAGGCCGAGGCGCAGATGCGGGCGCTGGAGTCGTTTCTCGATCCGATAACGGCGGAGCGGCTCGCCCCGGTGCTGACCCCCGGGGCGAGGTGTTGGGAGCTGGGTGCGGGCGGCGGTTCGATCGCCCGGCACATGGCCCGGGTCGTCGGCCCGACCGGACTGGTCATCGCGACCGACATCGAACCGTCCCGGCTGGAGCCGGAGGGCAACCTCGTGGTACGCCAGCACGACGTGCGGACCGGAGCGCCGGAGGGCGGCCCGTTCGACGTCATCCACGCCCGACTGGTCCTGCTGCACCTGCCCGAGCGGCGGCGGGTACTCGCCGAGCTGATCGGTGCGCTGGCGCCGGGCGGCTGGTTGGTGGTCGAGGAGTTCGACTGCACCGCCGGACTGCGGGTGCTGGCCGCCCCGACCGACGACGCGGCGAAGCTCTTCCAGCAGGTGATGGAGGCGACCCTCGACATCCTCCAGGATCGGGGCGCCGACCTGGCCTGGGCGCAGGACGTACACACCGAGATGGTGCTGGCCGGGCTGACCGACGTGGACACCATCACCCACTCGCAGAGCTGGCCGGGCGGGTCGACCGGGGCGTCGCTGCACGAGACGAACTCCCGACAGCTCGAACCCCGGCTGCTCGCCACCGGGCTCTCCCCGAACCAGTTGGAGGGGTTCCGGGAACTCGCCAAGGACCCGGCCTTCGCCTCGCTGTCGTACCAGTTCGTCTCCACCCGGGGCCGGCGGCCGGGCCGGGGCTGTGTGAACTGAGCATCTTTCCGCGCCAGCGGGCGGCGGGTCGGGGCCGACGGCGGCCGCTCCCTCCCCGGCGGCATGACCGCAGGACCCGCCGACCCGGCTGGCCGGTCCGGCGGTCGACCGGAGCGCTACGGTCGACCGCCGGACCACCGCCCTCCAGGAGTGCTGGATCCTCCAGGAATGCTGAGGGCGGAGGCGCTCCGGACCGAGGTACTGTTTCGCAGGCTGTCGAGCTGCCCCGCCTGTGCACCCGGGTCTGCGTGGCACCGACTGTCACCGATCAGAGGCCCGCCCCGGGGCGCCGAAGGGGAAGCGGCGACCCGAGGCGGGTCGGTCGGGTGACGAGGTGGTCAGCGGCGGCGGGGCACCCAGTAGAGGATCTGCCCCGCGAGCAGTGCGGGATGCGTGTCGGGCAGCTCGCGCAGCGCGCGGGCGAGATGCGCGCCGAGGTACACCATCAGGCCCACCCGGTCGTGGCGATACGCGGTCACCAGCGCCAGCCGGGCGGGCCGGCAGGGCCACGGGTCGGTGCACCTGCGGCAGCGGTACGACGGGTGCGTCGGGATGTGCTTACGCCAACGCTCCTGCGGGCCGATCACCGGTCACACCCGCGCGCCCTGCCGAGCGCGGTACTCCTGCGCGGGCGTCAGCCCGCCCGGGCGACCGTTCGCCAGGTACGACCAGGTGGGCGCGTCCCATTGGGGCCGACGGTTGCTGGCCCGAGCCCGGGCCGGCGGCGGGTCCGGGGTGACGGGTGGCGGCGTGGCCGACAGAGTACGGATCTCGGCCCGCTCCACCTCGGTCAACTCGACCGGGGGCGGTGGCTGGTAGGGCGTGGGTACCAGTTCGAGGGAATCCGGGCAGCGCCAGCGCCAACCGCAGCGGCAGTACCGCCAGAGCCGGCGCCAGTCCCGGCGGTGGTAGGGCCGTGGTCCGGTCAGGTGCCGGAGCAGCCTCTTCATCACAACCTCCTCGGGGAGTTGGAGGGGAGCCGGTCCCGGTGGGGGGGCGAGACCGGCTCCCGGGGCGAGTTCCACCCGGGCGCGTGGCGGTCACCGAGCAGTTCTGCTGAGTGACACTCTGCTGTGGACGGCACTAGGCTCGGAAGGCGATCGAGCAGGTCACGGCGTAGGTCTGCTGAGCCGCCGGCGACGCCTGGTGACCACCTGGTGATCTAGACAGGCTTTCTGGAGGTCCGATGGAACACGAGGACGCATTCGCGTTCATCCGCGACCAGCTCCGCCGGCAGCGAGCCCTGCGCGGCCAGTCGCAGGACGAGTTCGGCAAGCGGACGAACTACTCGGCCTCGACGGTGTCCGCTGTGGAGACCGGTACCCGAGCGATCGACATGCCGTACGCCACCCGGGCCGACGAGATCCTGGAGACCGGCGGCCTGTTCGTGTCCCTGCTCAAAGCGGCGCAGCGGGACGCTGAGCCCACCTGGTTCAAGCGCTG
Organism: Plantactinospora sp. ZYX-F-223; assembly: GCF_039649625.1. Taxonomy (NCBI): domain Bacteria; kingdom Bacillati; phylum Actinomycetota; class Actinomycetes; order Micromonosporales; family Micromonosporaceae; genus Plantactinospora; species Plantactinospora sp. ZYX-F-223. The sequence continues at coordinate 201,818 of NZ_JBDJAV010000006.1, forward strand.
GCTGGACGCCGAGCGCACCGCCACGCAGCTCCGGTGCTACCACCCCAGCCTGATCCCCGGACTGCTCCAGACCGAGAACTACGCCCGCGCGGTGCTTCGCCTCGAACCCACCCGGCCCGAGGCGGCGTTGGGTAAGCTGCTCGCGTCCCGGCTCGAACGGCAGGAGATCCTGACCCGCGACCAGCCACCCCTGCTGATCGCCGTGCTCGAAGAATCGGCGCTGCGTGTCCGGGACGCCATCATGGCCGAGCAGTACAGGCACCTGCTGCGGATGGCCGAACTGCCCCACGTCCAGTTGCACCTGATTCCCGCCGACGCTGGGCTGCACGTCGGCCTCAACGGACAGCTCTCCCTGGCCAGGTCCGCCGACGGCAACTGGGTGGGGAACATCGAGAACCAGCTCACCGATTTCGTCGCCGACGACGAGGAGAGCATCGCTACGCTCCTTACACGGTGGGAGGGTGTGCGCGGCGTAGCCTTGCCGGAGAGCCTGTCGCTCGCCCTGTTGAAGGAAGTGGAGAGCCAACATGCACCTCAGTAGCGCCCGGTGGAGGAAGTCGACCCACAGCGGCACCAACGGTGGCGGGTGTGTCGAGGTGGCCGACAACCTGCCTGGCGTGGTTGCCGTACGCGACAGCAAGGACCCGGCGGGTCCGGTGCTGACCTTCGGGCCGGAGGCGTGGCGAGCTTTCGTCAGCCTCGCTGCCCGGGAGGGCTAGGCGTACTGCCCGCAGACGTTGGATCGGCGCCTAGCCGTGTGCTCCACCATGGACAACGGTATGGTGGCCAGATTTTGGTGTCCGACTGGCCAATGCCAGCACGCATCGTCGTAGCTGAAGATTTACGTCAGTCGATTTATCGCCCCGTCGCCGCAAGGAGAAGCATGCGAAAAGTCACTTGGCTCCGCCGGCTCGGTGTCGTCTCAGCGGCGGTGGCGGTCGGCCTGTCAACCGCGCCCGTGGCCGCGCACGCCGACGAATATGACACTCCCCGCAGCGCCACTGCCGATGGGGCGGGCAACAGCTACGCTGCCGGGATCAGTGCAGCCGAACAGCGGGCCCGGGCCGCCGTCCTCGCGGTCGGACGAGACTGCACCCCTGGGACCTACAACACCTTTATGATCTACATGTCTCCGGGTGGCGGCACATGGGTTTTCAGGTCGACCCACGAAGCGATGTGCGTCGACTGATCAAGTTTCAACCTGATCGGCCTCCGCCGGGTTGCCGGGGCTGGTAGCCCCGCTGCCCGCAGCGGAGGCCGTTCCGCATTGGCGCGCAGTCCATATCCGGGACCTTCTTGTCGAGAAGATGCCTGCCGCGCTGGTTGTCGAGAGATCCGCGCGGATGTGGCTCAGCCGGTCGACGAGGTCTGCGTTATTCCAACCGACTCGTCCTCCTCGTGGTGACCACGGGCGCCGTGTCATGGCGATCACGCAGGCCATCCTCGTCCCCGAACCGCCGACGACGCCCGCCACCCACGACGAAGATAGCTTCATGAAGTGGGGCTTGGCTGTTGATCGTGGGACGGCCGGCGGCGTGGAACCGACCGGTACCCCGGCCCGTCTTATGGGCATGAGAACGTGGCGAGGTGTCCGGATAACCTGTGTCGGCGCACTGCTCCTGCTGGCCGCCGCCTGTGCCCGCGAGGGCACCGGCTCGGGTGGTGACGGACCGGGCGGAGGGTCGGGCGGCGACTCGGGTCCCGCCGACCCGAACGGTGTAGTGCTCCGGGTGGAACAGGTCGGCGGATTCCTGGCGCCGGCCTCCCGGCTGACCCGGGTGCCGATGGTGACCATCTACGCGGACGGCCGGGTCATCACCGAGGGTCCCCAGCTCGCCATCTATCCCGGGCCGGCGCTGCCGAACCTCCAACAGCAGCGCCTCACGCCGGAGCAGGTCGACCGGCTGGTCGAGCAGGCCCGGGCCGCCGGGGTCGGCACCGCCACCGATCTCGGCCGACCCTCCGTCACCGACGTCCCGTCGACCCGGTTCACCGTGTCGTCCGCCGCCGACACGGACGAGCTGGAGGTGTACGCACTTTCCGAGGGCGGGCAGAACGCGTCGGGGCTGACCGAGGCGCAGCGGGCCGCCCGGGCCGAGTTGCAGAAGTTGCTCGCCGCGCTCACCGACCTGGCCGGCTCGCTGGGCCAGGACAAGGTCGACCAGCCGCAGCCGTACCGGGCGGAGGCGGTCGCGGCGGTGGCGATCCCGTGGCGCCCGGACGACAACGGGTTGGCCGCCCCACCGGAGATCGCCTGGCCGGGTCCAGCGCTGCCGGGGTCGCCGCCGTCGTCGGGCCTCGACCAGGGCTGCGTCGAGGTACGCGGCGCCGAGGCAACCGCGCTGCTGGGCGCCGCCACCAAGGCGAACGCCCGTACCCCGTGGACCTCCGGCGGCGAGCGCTGGCAGGTGGGCCTGCGGCCGTTGCTGCCGGACGAGACCGGCTGCGCCGACCTCGCCGTCGACTAGGGCCACCCCGGCGGGGAGTCGTCTGGGAGTCGGCCTTGGGCGGTTGTCCCGGCGCCTCCGGTCACCGGCCACCCGTCAGGGTGGCCCGGCCGTGTGGCGCCGTCCAGTCCAGGTCGGGTCCGGCCGGAACGATCCGGGTGGGGTTCAGCCAGGGGTGGGTGACGAAGTAGTGGCGCTTGATCTGCGCGAAGTCGGTGGATTCGCGGAACGCCGGTCGCTGGTAGAGGTCGCGGGCGTACGCCCACAGGTGGGGGTAGTCGACGATTCGGCGCAGGTTCGCCTTGAAGTGGGTCGCGTAGACCACGTCGAACCGGGCCAGGGTGACCCAGAGTCGTACGTCGGCCTCGGTGAGCCGGTCGCCGAACAGGTAGCGTTGCCCCGCCAGCCGTGCGTCGAGGACGTCCAGCGCCTCGAACAGGTCGCGCACCTCCCGCTCGTACGCCTCCTGTGAGGGGGCGAACCCGCACCGGTAGGGGCCGTCGTGGACCCGGGTGTAGAGGAACTCGTGCAACTCGTCGATCTCCGTACGCAGCCCAGCCGGGTAGAGGTCGACGTCCTCCGTCGCCCACTCGTCGAACGCGGTGGCGAGATCCGTACTCAGCACCCGGTAGTCGTTGCAGACGATCCGGCCCGTCCTCCGGTCCCAGAGCGCGGGTACCGACACGTGGCTGTCGTACTCCGGATCCGTGGCTTCGTACGCCTCCGACAGGTAGGCGAAGCCGTTCACCTCGTCCGGGCCATGTCGCTCCCCTTCGCGGAACGCCCAGCCCCGGCCATCCCGGATCGGATCCACCAGCGAGACCGACACGACGTCGGTGAGGCCCTTCAGCCGCAGGACGATGGTCGAGCGGTGGGAGAACGGGCAGGGCGCCGCCGCGTACAGGTGGTAGCGCCCCGGCTCGGCGCGGAACCCGCTCGATCCGTCCGTGGTGATCCGGTTGCGAAATGCCGGCTCGGCCCGTTGCAGCGGCTGGCCGGCGCGGTTCTTCGGCAGGTAGGGACCGAACTCGTCGAAGTCGACAGGGCTGGCGGTGCGGACGGCGACGGACATCGCGGGAACTACCTCCGGTGGTCGTGCGGAGCGGGCGGCCATGCCGAACCGGCGCCCGTGCGGGGCGGCGGAATGTCGGCCCGGCGGCCGGGCGTGGACGACGGTGTCCAGCGGGGTACGGGTCGGCGGGCGGCCAGCACGTCGGGCTGGCCCTCTCCGACGATACGACCTCGCCTCGGGCTGACGACGACGCCCGTGGACACGCCGTCAGGCCGGCGGACTCGCCGGATCGGACCCACGGAATTGTGCCCAGGGCGCACAATGGGTGCCGCGGCGGCTACGGGACGGGTTCTGCGGCGATGTCCGGGCTGGGCCTGACGCCGTCGGTGTCCACCCGCCCGTCAGGGCCCGGCCGGAGGCGAGTCGATGGAGCAGCAGAGACGTTTCGCGGTGGATCCGCCGGAGACGAGCGCGAGCAGCATCCCCGGTCCGCAGTTGCTCGGTCGGCTCTACCGGCCCGATCCCCGGGACTGGGACATCCCGCGCCTGCTGGAGATCGCCGAGCCGGCCGAGTCGATCCGGCAGATGACGGTGGAACAGGTGCTCACCGAGACGCCGTACTTCTCCGACTGGCGGGCATACCTGGTCTTCTGGCGCTGGTTGCGCAGCCAGCGGCAGCCGACGGTGGCCCCGGCGGCGGCCCGGGACAGGGCGCCGGCCTGGGAGTTGACCGTCCAGCTCGACCAGGGCCAGACCGGGCACTGCGTCGGGTTCGGCTGGGCGGGCTGGGTGGACGCGATGCCGGTGGCCGGCACGTACCAGAACGCCGACGGCCACGCCCTCTACTACGAGGCCAAGGTGATCGACGGCGAGCCCGGCAAGGAGAACGGCTCGACGGTCCGGTCCGGAGCGCTCGCCGTCCGGGAGCGGGGCCGGCTCGCCGCGTTCGCGTTCGCGCACACCACGGCGGAGATCGACGAGTGGATCGACAACCAGGGTTCGGTCGTGGTGGGCACCGCGTGGACCGCCGACATGTTCAACCCCGACGAGAACGGGTTCGTCAAGCCGACCGGCCAGGGAGCGGGCGGGCACTGTTATCTGATGCTCGACCGGATTGAGTCCGAGGACGCGTACCTGTTCCAGAACTCCTGGGGTGCGGCGTGGGGCTGGGGCGGTCGGTTCAAGATGAAGCGCGGCGACTTTGACGGCCTGCTTCAGAACGAGGGAGAGGCGTGCTGTGCGGTGGAGCTGCCGCACTGACCGGCCGGGGCGGGCCGCCCACCGCACCCGGGATCGGAGACTGGCATGGCGCGCGTTGACTTGACCGAGGCGGACGGCGGCCGGTCGTACCCGGCGGCGCCGGGGGACCTGGTGGTCGTCCAGCTCACCGAGACGCCCAGTTCGGGCTACCGATGGCAGCTCGACGCGGTGGACACCGCCGTGCTCGCGCCGGCCGGGGACGCGTTCCGGCCGGGGCAGCAGGGGTTGGGTGGGGCCGGGACCCGGCACCTGCGGTTCACCGCCACCGGGACCGGCCGGACGGCGCTGCGGCTGGTGCTGCTGCGCGGCTGGGAGCCGGGGGAGCGCGCGGCGCGGCGGTTCGAGGTTACCATTCACGTCACGGGTGCCGGACCGGTCGTATCGCCGACCGGCTGAAATGGAACTTTTCCAATTTGCGCAGCGCGGCGCGTTTACCGCGCCTTTCACCTGCGGGTCGGGACGGACCGCAAGGGAAGCCGAGAAAGGCCCAATGGAAGCCTATTGACAGACATCAATGTAAATGGATAGCGTGACTCTGCCGTGGGACCCAACAGCTATTCCTGCCAGTCGCAAGGAGAGTCCCATGTCCAATGCCCGAGTCACCGACGTCGTCACCACGCTGTTCCGGATCGTGCTCGGCCTGCTGTTCGCCATGCACGGCGCCGCCTCCCTCTTCGGGATCTTCGGCGGTAACCGGGGAAGCGGCGAGGCGGTCGCGATCGGCACCTGGCCCGGGTGGTACGCCGCCCTCATCCAGCTCGTCGGCGGACTGCTGGTCCTGGTGGGCCTGAGCACCCGCCCCGCCGCGATCATCTGCTCCGGCTCGATGGCGTACGCGTACTTCGTGGTGCACCAGCCCGACGCGCTGCTGCCGCTGAACAACGGCGGCGAGACCGCGGCCCTGTTCTGCTGGTCCTTCCTGCTGGTCGCGGCCCTCGGCGCCGGACGGTGGTCGCTGGACGCCGCGCTCGCCCGCCGTCGGGGCGTGGCCCAGGAGCCGGCCACGGTGGCCGCCACCCGCTGAACCTTTTTCAACCTCCCCTTGCGGTCGCACGAACCGCAAGGTCGGACGCGATGCGTGAGCGCCGCGCGGTTCAGGTTGAAAAAGGTTCACCGATCAGACCTCGGGGAGACCGACGTAGTTCTCCGCCAGGCTGGTGGCGTACGCCCGGGACGAGGTGACGTAGCGCAGCGTCGAGAGCTGCAACTTCGCCTCGTACGGGTCGTCGGTCCGCAGCCGGTGCAGCAGCGAGGTCATCCACCAGGAGAAGTGCTGGGCCCGCCAGACCCGACGCAGCGCGGTGTCGGAGTAGGCGTCCAACAGGTGGTCCCGACCCTCCCGGTAGAAGGCGGCGAACGCGTCGCCGAGCAGCGTGACGTCGGCCAGCGCCAGGTTCATCCCCTTGGCGCCGGTCGGCGGCACGATGTGCGCCGCGTCGCCGGCCAGGAAGAGCCGTCGCCACCGCATCGGCTCCACCACCAGGCTCCGCATCCCGGTGAGGCTCTTCTCCAGGATCGGCCCCGTGTTGAGCGTCCACCCCGGGACCGTCTCCAGCCGGGTGCGCAGCTCCGACCAGATCCGCTCGTCGGGCCACTGGGCGAGGTCGGTCTCCGGCTCGACCTGGAGATAGAGCCGGGAGATCTCCGGAGAGCGCATGCTGTAGAGCGCGAACCCCCGGTCGTGATGGGCGTAGATCAGCTCCTCGGTCGCCGGGGCGGCCGCAGCCAGGACCCCGAGCCAGGCGAACGGATAGTCGCGGTCGTACTCGGTCAGCTCGCCGGCCGGTACGCTCGGCCGGCTCACCCCGTGCGAGCCGTCGCACCCGGCGACGAAGTCGCAGTACAACTCCTCGGCACGGCCCTGGTGCCGGAACCGGATCACCGGCGAGTCGGAGTCGAGCCCGCCGAGGCGTACGTCCGAGACCTCGAACCGGAGGTCGCCGCCGGCGGCCGTACGGGCCGCGATCAGGTCCTTCACCACCTCCTGCTGGCCGTAGACGGTGATCGCCCGCCCGGTCAGCTCGGTCATCGCGATCCGGTGCGCCGCACCGCCGAAGCGCAGCTCGATGCCCTCGTGCCGGAGCCCCTCCCGGTCCAGCCGAGCACCGAGCCCGGCACGCCGGAGCAGGTCGACCGAGCCCTGCTCCAGCACACCGGCCCGGATCCGGTGCTCGACGTACTCCCGGCTGCGGCACTCCAGCACCACCGACTCGATGCCGGCCCGGTGCAGCAGGTGCGACAGCAGCAGACCCGCCGGCCCGGCCCCGACGATCCCGACCTGGGTACGCATCATTCACTCCCTGACCTCTCGCGACTTTTCCGAACCACCGGGCCGGCACGTCACACCTGCCGGTCCCGGCCCGCGCCGAGCGCGCTCACCGTCATCACCGCCGTCACCACCGCCAGGGCGGCGAGCGGCAGGCCCCACCCGGTGGCGACGTCCCGCAGCGCGCCAACCAGCACCGGAGCGGTGGCACTGAGTAGATAGCCGACCGACTGCACCGCGCCGGAGAGTTCCCGGGCCGACCCGGGGGTGCGGGCCCGGAGCACCAGCAGGGTCAGGGTGAGGCTGATCGCGGCGCCCTGGGCGAGCCCGGCCGACACCGTCCAGAGTGGATACAGCGAGGGGAGGGCGAGCAGGCCGAGCACGCCGACCGCCCAGCCGGCGCAGATCACCAGCGCCAACCCCCGCTGGTCCGGCCGGCGGACCGCCAGGGTCGGCACCACCAGCGCGGTGCCGATCCCGAGCAGGTTGAACATCGCGAGCGCCGCCCCCGCCCGGGTCGGCTCGACGCCCTGGTCCCGCAGCATGCTCGGCAGCCAGGTGAGCAGCGCGTAGTAGAGCATCGACTGGGTAGCCATGAAGACGGCGAGCTGCCAGGTGACCCGGGACCGCAGGACGCTGCGCCGGGATCGGGGCGGCTCCGGGACCGGCGCGGTGTGCCGGCGGCGTACCTGGGGGAGCCAGCCGAGCGCCGCGACCGCGGCCAGCCCGCCCAGCGCGAGCAACGAGCCCCGCCAGCCCAACCCCACCGTGTACGCCAGCGGCGCGCTCACCGCCGCCGCCAGCGTCGCCCCGGTGGTCAGCGAGGCGGTGCTCAACCCGGTGGCCAGGCCCGGCCGGCTCGGAAAGTGCTGCTTGACCGCACTGGGCACCAGGACGTTGCCGACGGTGATCCCGGCGCCGACGATCGCGGTGCCGAGCAGCATCCAGCCGGCGTGCGGCAGCGTCCGGGTCAGGCTGCCCAGCACGATGCCGAGCATCGCGGCGAGCAGCGCCAGCTCGATGCCGATCCGGCGGCCGAGCAGCGCGGCGAGCGGGGAGAGCAGCCCGAAGCAGAGCACCGGCAGAGCGGTGAGCAGCCCGGCCGCGCCCCGGCCCAGGTCGAGGTCGACCTGTAGCTCGGGCAGCAGCGGCGGGACCGCCGCGATCGCCGCCCGCAGGTTCAGCGCCAGCAGCACCACCCCGAGCAGGGTCAGCCAACCGCCCCGGCCCAGCCCGAACCGGCCGCCGGCCGGAGCGGCCGAGCCCGCGTCGCTGCCCCGGGCGGCCGAGCCCGCGTCGCCGCCTGGCTCGGCGGCCCGGGTGCCGGGGACCGGAGACTCGTGGTTCAGAAGGGGTACCTCGTGATGTCGCCCTGCACGGTCACCCACTGGGTCTCGGTGAACGCGGCGAGGTTGGCCGCCGGCCCGCCCAGCCGGGGCCCGTTGCCGGAGGCGGCAACCCCGCCGAACGGGGCGACCGCCTCGTCGCTGACCGTCTGGTCGTTGATGTGCACGATGCCGCTCGGTACCCGCTCGGCGAACGCCATCGCCTTCATCACGTCCCGGCTCAGGATGCCGAGCGAGAGGCCGTACTCGCTGTCGGCGGCGAGCTTCGCGGCCTCGTCCAGGTCGCCGAAGCGCAGTACCGGGGCGACCGGACCGAAGACCTCGTGCGCGTACGCCGGGGTGGCCGGGGTGACCCCGGAGAGCACCGTCGGCCGGTAGAAGAGGTTCTCGTACGTCCCGCCGGTCACCAGGGTCGCCCCCGCGTCGACGCTGCCGGTGACCAAAGAGTGGATCTTGTCCCGTTGCCGCTCGTCGATGATCGGCCCGAGCGCGACATGCTCCCGGGCCGGGTCGCCGACCGGCAGCTGCGCCGCCTTCTCGGCCAGCCGGTCGACGTACTCGTCGGCCAGCGACTCGTGCACCAGGTGCCGGCCGGTGGTCATGCAGATCTGTCCCTGGTGCAGGAACGAACCCCAGGCACCGGCGGAGACCGCCAGGTCCAGGTCGGCGTCGTCGAGGACCACCAGCGCCGAGTTGCCGCCGAGTTCCAGCAGTACCCGCTTGAGGTGCCGGGCGGCGGCCTGCCCGACCTGGCGGCCGGCCGACGTCGAGCCGGTGAAGCTGATCAGGCGTACGTGCGGATCGGCGACCAGCGCCTCGCCCGCCTCCGGCCCACCCGGCAGTACGTGCAGCACCCCCGGCGGCAGGCCCGCCTCCTCGAAGATCCGGGCGACCGCGACCCCACCGGTCACGGCGGTCCGCGGATCGGGCTTGAGCACCACCGCGTTGCCCAGGGCCAGGGCCGGGGCGACCGAGCGGACCCCGAGGATGATCGGTACGTTGAACGGGGAGATCACCCCGACCACCCCGACCGGCAGCCGGCGGGCCAGGCTGAGCCGGGGCTGTGCGCTCTGGATGATCTCGCCGAGCGGGTGCGAGGCGAGCGCCGCCGCCTCGTAGCACTCCTGCGCGGCGGTGTCCGTCTCCAGGGTCGCCTTCGGCGGCACCGAACCGGTCTCCCGGACGATCCAGTCACCGACCTCGGCCGCGTGTTCCTCCCACAACTGTCCGGCCCGGCGCAGCACGGCGGCGCGCTTGTCGTAGGGGGTCGCGGCCCAGTCGCGCTGGGCCTGGGCGGCGCGGGCGGCGGCCCGGGCCACGTCGGCGGCGTTGGCGATGCCGGTACGGCCGATCTCGTCGCCGGTGGCCGGTTCCCGTACGGCCGCGTCGCCGCCGTCGGCCCGGACCCAACCGTCGCTGTATATCCTGCCGTGCCAGTCGGCCGAGTCGAGAAGAGTCACGGGAAACCTCCTTGGGGTGGTGGCGGTGCGCCGCCTCGTCGGGCGGACAGGGGGTCAGGGCGCGAAGTGCGGCTTCGGGCTCATGGCGATGTCGAGCAGCAGCGGTTCGGTCCGGTCGGCGAGGGTCGGCACCACCTCGTCCAGCACGGCGAGGAGTTCCGGGTGGGTCCGGATCCGCCGGGCGGGACAGCCGAACGACCGGGCCAGGCCGTGCACGTCGACCTCGTCGAACGCCGGCCAGGGCGGCTTGCCGCCGTACTGCTCGGTGAGCTCGTCCAGCACCGCGTACCGGCCATTGGAGAGGACCACGTAGAGCACGCCGCAGCCGTACCGGACGGCGCTCCACAGCCCCTGGACGGCGTAGAGCGAGGCGCCGTCGCCGAGGATCGCCACCACCGGGCGGGTCGGGTCGCCGAGCCGGAGCCCGGCCGCGGCGGGCAGCCCGAACCCGAGGCCGCCCATCGCCGCGCTGACGAAGCCGCGTGGCTGCCGGGCCGGCAGCATCCGGTGCAGGTCCGGCCGGGTGGACGGGGTCTCCTCGACAAGTACGACGTCGGCCGGCAGCCGCCGGGCCAGCGCGGCGAAGACGTGCGTCGCCCGGAGCGGCTCGCCGGGCGCCGGTGGCGCGACCGGAGCCGGGTCCGGGCGGCCCGGGGCGGGACGGTCCCGCTGCGCCACCCGGGTGGCCAGCGCGGCGCAGCAGACGGCCGGGTCGGCCAGCACCGCGAGGTCCGCCTCGCTGCGGTGCACCTCCTCCGGCTCGGCCGAGACCACCGCGACGGTCAGGCCGGCGGGCACCAGCGGGCCGGGCTCGTAGACGTACTGCCGGAAGGCGGCGGCGCCGACCACCAGGGCCAGGTCGTGCCCGGCCAGCGTGGCGCGGAGCTGGGACCGGGCGGCCGGCAGGTGACCGGCGAACCGGGGATGGTGCTGCGGAAATCCGGCCCGGGCGCCGAACGCCTCCTGCCAGACCGGCGCGCCGATCCGCTCCGCCAGTGCGGTCAGCGCGTCCCAGGCCGCCTGGTCGTCCGCTCCGGCGCCGACCACCAGCACCGGGGCGGTGGCCGCGTCGACCAGCCGGGCCAGCTCGTCGACGGCGGGACCGGGCGCGGGGGCCGGCGCGCGGACCTGCTCCGGTGCGGCCCGGCCGAGCGACGGGTCGACCTCGGCGGTCCAGTCGTCCATCGGCACCACCACCAGGGCCGGGCCGCGGCGCAGGGTCGCCTCGTGCCAGGCCCGGCGTACCGCCGCCGGCACGTCCTGGGCCAGCACCGGCTGCTCCACCCACACCGGGTACGGGGTGCCGAGCTGGTCGAGCCGGCCGGCGAGGAACGGCTCGGCGGCCAGGTGCCGGCGGTCCTGCTGCCCGACGAGCACCACCAGCGGCGCCCGGTTGACCCGGGCGGTGGCGAGCGCCCCGACGGCGTTGCCGAGTCCCGCCGTGGTGTGCAGGTTCACCACCGCCGGCCGCCCGGTGGCCAGCGCGTAGCCGGTGGCCATCCCGACCACGGAACCCTCGTGCAGGGCGAGTACGAAGGTCAGGTCGTCGGGCAGGTCGGCCAGGAACGCCACCTCGGTCGAGCCCGGATTGCCGAAGACCCGGTCCACGCCGTACCGGCGCAACACCGCCAGGGTGGCGTCCCGGACCGTGGTCATCGGGTACCGGTCGGCTGGCGTGCTGGCGTGCCGGTCGGGGCGTCCACCGGGCCGGGGCCGGTGGTCCAGCCGCTCTTGGCCCGTTGGATCTGGCCGAACACCTGGGCCCGCAGTTCGGCGAAGCGGGCCGACGACCGGGTGCCGAGCTGGTCCCGCTCGGCCGGCAGGTCGATCGCCACGTCGTCGAGTACCACGGTCGGCGACCCGGAGAGCACCAGCACCCGCTGGCCGAGATAGACCGCCTCGTCGATGTCGTGCGTGACGAACAGGATGGTCACGCCGAGCCGCTGCCACAACGACCGGACCAGGTCCTCCAGGTCGGCCCGGGTCTGCGCGTCGACCGCCGCGAACGGCTCGTCCATCAGCAGGATGTGCGGCTCGTACGCCACCGCCCGGGCCAGCGCCACCCGCTGCTGCATGCCGCCGGAGAGCTGCCACGGGTAGGCGCCCGGCACGTCAGCGAGGCCGACGGCGGCGAGCGCGGTGTGCACGAGTTCCTGGCGGCGGGACCGGCTCAGACTCTTCTTCTGCTTCAGTGGCAGCTCGACGTTGCGCTGCACGGTCATCCACGGGAAGAGGCTGCGGCCGTACTCCTGGAAGACCACGGCCATGCCCGGCGGCGGACCCTGCACCGGGGCACCCTCCAGGACCAGCTCCCCGGAGGTCGGCGGGAGCAGGCCGGCGATGCACTTGAGCAGGGTGGTCTTGCCGGCGCCGGAGGGGCCGACCACGCAGACCAGTTCTCCGGCACCGACGGAGAAGGTGAGATCCCGGACCGCCTCGACCGACCGGCCGCGTCCGGTGTAGACCTTGCGCAGCCCGCGGATGTCGAGCAGCGGTGCGGTGTCACCCTGGGGGAGGTCTGTCGAGTTCATCGCTGCCCATCGTCTCGTTGTGACTGCCGGAGGCCGAGGTACCAGTGCAGGGCCGACCGCTCGAAGAGCCGCAGCAGCATGGCGAGCAGGAAGCCGAGCAGACCCAGCAACAGGATGCCGGTCCACATGTCGGTGACCGCGAAGGTGCGCTGGAACTGGATGATGGTGAAGCCCAGCCCGTTGTTCGCGGCGAACATCTCGCTGATCACCATGAGGATGATGCCGACCGACAGGGCCTGGCGTAGCCCGGTGACGATCTGCGGGGAGGCGGACCGGACCACCAGGTGCCAGAGCCGGGCCGGACCGCGGATGCCGTAGCAGCGGCAGGTCTCGGTGAGCACCTCGTCGACCGCCCGCACCCCCTCCACCGTGTTGAGCAGGATGGGCCAGACGCAGCCGGAGAGCACCACCAGCACCTTCATGGTGTTGCCGAAGCCGGCGAAGAGCATCAGCACCGGCACCAGCACCGGCGGCGGGATGGCCCGGAGGAACTCCAGCACCGGTTCGCAGAATGCCCGGACCCGCCGGAAGGAGCCGATCAGGACGCCGAGCCCGACACCGACGGCGACGGCGAGCAGGAATCCGGCGGTGAGCCGCAGCAGGCTCGGCAGCACGTCCGCGCGCAGCCGGTCGCTGCGCAACCAGACGTCGTCGAAGCTGGCCAGGATCTCCGACAGCGGGGGGAGGTAGAAGGTCTCGCTGTCGGCCGAGAGCACCCACCAGAGAGCGAGCAGCCCGAACGGCAGGCCGAAGACGGCGGCGGTCCACCACAGGGCCCGACCGAGGGTCAGCACGATCCACCGCCCGGCGCCCGGTCGCTGCCGTCCGAACGCGCCACCGCTCACCGGGTGCCCTCGCCGCGTACCGAGGGGTGCCAGGAGAGCACCGCGCGTTCGAGTTGCCGGGCCAGTACGTTGACCGCCACCCCGAGCAGGCCGGTGACGATGATCAGGGCGTACATCGAGTCGACCGCGCCGCCGGACTGGGCCCGGTTGATCTCGTTGCCCAGCCCCGGCGCCCCGATGATCAGCTCGGCGGTGATGGCCAGGATCAGCGCCACGGCGGCGGCGAGCCGGACCCCGGTCAGCAGGTACGGCAGCGCGGTCGGCCAGAGCAGGTGCCGGATCCGGGCCCACCGGCCCAGCCCGAAGGTGTACGCGGTGTCCCGGGCGACCGGGTCGACGTCCCGGACCCCGTAGAGCACCTGGACGAGCACCTGCCAGAACGCCGCGTAGACCACCAGCAGCAGCACGGAGCGCAGGTCGGTGCCGAAGAGCAGCACGGCGAGCGGGATCAGCGCGACCGAGGGGATCGGCCGGAGGAACTCGACGGTCGAGGCGGTGAACTCGCGCAGCACCGGTACGGTGCCGAGGACGAAGCCGACCAGCACGCCGAGCGCGATCGCGATCGCCAGGCCGAGGAACCAGCCGCGCAGCGTGTCGGTGACCGCCGTCCAGAACCGGGACTCGCCGAGCAGTTCGCCGAGGGCGACCGCGATCTCGCTGGTCGGCGGCAGGTAGTTCGCCGAGACCAGCCCGAGCCGGGGCACCGCCTCCAGCACGAGCAGGAAGGCGGCGAAGCCGAGTAGCCCGAGCAGGGCGGTGTCGCCGCGCGGCCGACCGGTGCCGCCGGACCGGCCGGCCGGGGCCGGTGCGGTCGCGGCGGGCGGCGGTACGGTGGCGGCTCGGGTCACGGGAGCAGTTCCGAGACGTCGACCTTCTCCTTGATCAGCCCGTCGCTCAGCATCAGGTCCGCCAGGGTCTGCACCGAGTCACGGTTGATCTCGGCGGGCCAGGCCGGCAGGGTGATCTTCGCGGCCACCGCCGGGTCGATCTGGGTGTACGTCTGCAACACCTGGCGGGCCTCGTCCGGGTGCTCCTGGGCGTACTTCAGGGACTTGTCCATCGCGGCCTTGAACCGCTTGGTCAGGTCGGCCTTCTGGTTGATGGTCTGCTCGGTCGAGAAGTACGCCGCCACCGTCATGTTCGGGATGGCCTCGGCGAAGTTGTAGGCGACGACCCGGGCGCCCTGGTTCTGCGCGATGGTGAAGAACGGCTCGACGACCATCGCCGCATCGACCCGCTTGCCCAGCACCGCGGCCGGCATCTCCGGGAACGGCAACTCGGTCCACTTGATGTTCGACGGGTCGCCGCCGGCCTTGCGGATCGACGCCCGGGTGGTGGTGTCGGTGATGTTGTTCAGGTTGTTGATCGCGATGTTCTTGCCGGCCAGGCCGGCCGCGTCGGTGATCGGGCTGTCCGGCGGCACCACGACGCCGCCGAAGTCGGCGCCGGGCTTTCCGGTGGAGGAGTTCCCCACCGTGATCGCCTTGACCGGGATCTTCTGCGAGCGGGCGGTGATCAGCGAGACGACGTTGCCGAAGGCGAAGTCGAACTGCCCGCTCACCACGCCGGTCACCGCGAAGGAGCCGCCGGTGGTGTTGACCACCTCGACCTCGATGTTCTGCTCCTTGAAGAAGCCCTTGCTGTTGCCCAGGTGCAGCGGGGCGACGTCGACGATGGGGATCGCCCCGACCTTCACCCTGTCCACGCCGCCGGGGCCGCCACCGGACGGGTCGTCGGAGGAGCCGCAGGCGGCGACGGCGAGCAGGGCGGCGAGGGCGGTGGTGGTGGCGGCGAGACGGCGCATCGGGTCTCCCGGCGTCCGGCGGTCCTGTCGGGACCGGGCTGAATGGCTCACGGCGGAGCCTCGGGGGTGGTGTGGTCGCTAGCCGAACGAATGTTCTCATTTGGAACGTTGGCACAGTGACCGAGTTCACGTCAACAAGCGCCCCGCAACTTCTCCGCAACGTCGCCGAGCGGTGCGCCGAGCGGCACCGGGACCTCGTTGACGGATCGGGGGACGGGGATTACGTTCGTCATAAGCACGGGAGTCCGCATATCGAACGTGTGTTGATTGGTGGACCGGACGCGACGAGGGGCACCTGACGACCCGCCGTCCCGCCGCCGGTAGCGTCGGGTCGGCCCGGCGATCGGCGGCAGTAAGGAGACATGGTGACCAACGACGTTTACGTCCTCGACGCCGTACGGACCCCGATCGGGCGGTACGGCGGCGGCCTCGCCGGAGTACGCCCCGACGACCTCGCCGCGCACGTGCTGCGGGAGGTGACCCGGCGCAGCCCCGACCTCGACCCGGCCCGGATCGACGACGTACTGCTCGGCAACGCCAACGGCGCCGGCGAGGAGAACCGGGACGTGGCGCGGATGGCGGTCCTGCTCGCCGGGCTGCCGCCGACGGTGCCCGGCGCGACCGTCAACCGGCTCTGCGGCTCCGGCCTGGAGGCGGTGATCGGTGCGGCCCGGGCGATCGCGGTCGGCGACGCCTCGATCTGCGTCGCCGGTGGCGTCGAGTCGATGACCCGGGCCCCCTGGGTGCTGCCCAAGCCCGAATCCGGCTACCCGCGCGGGCACGAGACCCTGCACTCCACCACGCTCGGCTGGCGGATGGTCAACCCGGCGATGCCGGCCGAGTGGACCGCTTCGCTCGGCGAGTGCACCGAGATCCTCGCCGAGCGGTACGGCATCTCCCGCGACGAGCAGGACGCCTTCGCGGTACGCAGTCAGCGGCTCGCCGCGCGGGCGTGGGCCGACGGGGCGTACGCCGACGAGGTCAGCGCGGTACCCGGCACCGAGGTGGAGACCGACGAGAGCATGCGCCCGGGTACCAGCACCGAGGCGCTGGCCCGGCTCAAGCCGGTGTTCCGGCCCGACGGCACGGTGACCGCCGGCAACTCCTCCCCGCTCAACGACGGGGCGAGTGCCCTGCTGCTCGCCGACCGGGCCGGTGCCGAGGCGGCCGGCCGGACCCCGCTGGCCCGGATCGTCTCCCGCGCGGTCGTCGGCATCGAACCGCAACTGTTCGGCATCGGCCCGGTGCGCGCCGCCGAGGAGGCGCTGCGGCGGGCCGGCGTCGGCTGGTCGGACCTGGCGGTGGTGGAGCTGAACGAGGCGTTCGCGGCCCAGTCGCTGGCCTGCCTGGCGCAGTGGAAGGAACTCGACCCCGAGATCGTGAACCCGCAGGGCGGGGCGATCGCCCTCGGCCACCCGCTCGGTTCCTCCGGATCGCGCATCCTCGGCTCGCTGGCCTGGCAACTGCACCGCCGCGGTGGTGGGCTGGGCCTTGCCGCCATCTGCATCGGCGTCGGCCAGGGCCTGGCCGTCGTACTGGAAGCCTGACGGGAGGACGGCCATGACCACCGAGCACATCCGTTCCGCCGAGCCCGAGCTGCCGGCGGGCGGGCCGACCAGCCCCGGCGGGCTGGTACTGCCCCGCTACCGGCACGACGACCCGGACACCCACCCGCCGATGCTCTTCCCGGACTACGGCTCCACCAACCTGCGCGCCCCGAAGCAGCCGCTGGCCCTGCTGCCGCAGCGGCTGACCGAGGTCACCGGTCCGCTGCTCGGCGAGGGTCGGCTCGGCGAGCTGGACCACGACCTGACCCGGCAGCACGCCGGGGAGCCGCTGGGCCAGCGGATCATCGTGCACGGCCGGGTGCTGGACGGCAACGGCCGTCCGGTGCCGCACACCCTGGTGGAGATCTGGCAGCCGAACGCCGCTGGGCGCTACCGGCACGCGGGCGACAACTGGCCGGCACCGATCGATCCCAACTTCACCGGGGTGGGTCGGACGCTGACCGACGCCGACGGGCACTACCGGTTCGTCACCGTGCAACCGGGCGCCTATCCCTGGCGGAACCACCCGAACGCCTGGCGGCCGGCGCACATCCACTTCTCCCTCTTCGGCCAGGCGTTCACCCAGCGGCTGGTCACCCAGATGTACTTCCCCGGCGATCCGCTCTTCTTCCAGGACCCGGTCTTCAACTCGGTCCGCGACCCGCTGGCCCGGGAACGGCTGATCTCCCGGTACGACCACTCGGTGACCGAGCCGGAGTGGGCGCTCGGCTTCGAGTTCGACCTGGTGCTGCGCGGCCGGGAGGCCACACCCTTCGAGGACGGCGACGACGATGACTGAGCACACCGACCTGACCCCGACCTTCGGCACCGGCCCGGCCGTCGACACCACTGCGGCGCCGGCCGCCACGGCAGCACTCGCCCCGGCGCCGCCGCTCGGCTCGACACCCGCGCAGACGGTGGGGCCGTACCTGCACATCGGCCTGCTCTGGCCGGACGGCCCGGACGTGGTGCCGGAGGGTACCCCGGGAGCGATCTGGATCCGCGGCCAGGTCTTCGACGGCGCCGGGGCGGTGGTGCCGGACGCCCTGGTGGAGACGTGGCAGGCGGACCCGGACGGCCGGTTCGACCATCCGGACGATCCCCGGGGAGCCCGGCCGCCGGCAGTGCCCGGATTCCGGGGCTTCGGCCGCAGCGCCACCGACGCCGACGGCCGGTACGAGATCCGTACCCTCAAGCCCGGCGCCCTGCCCGGCCCGGACGGCGAGACCGAGGCACCGCACCTGAACCTGTCGATCTTCGCGCGTGGCCTGCTGCACCGGCTGGTGACCCGGCTCTACTTCCCGGACGAGGAAGCGGCGAACGCCGCCGACCCGGTGCTCGGCACGATCGACCCGGCCCGCCGCGCCACCCTGGTGGCCCGGCCGGCCCCGGACGGGCTCTGCTTCGACATCCACCTTCAGGGCCCGGATGAAACCGTCTTCTTCGCGGTCTGAGCCGGAGCCGACGCACGGCGCCGGCAGCGGCTCGGCGATCGGGGCGCCCGTCGCCGGCAGCGGCTCGGTGACCTGGGCGCGCGGCGGGCTGCTCAGCGGGCTCTCCGGCGCCGCCGAGGTGGACGCCGAACTCACCGACCGGGCACTGCTGACCGCGCTGCTCGACGTGGAGCGGACGCTCGCCGAGGCCGGCGCCGAGTGCGGCGTCGTGCCGGAGCCGGCCGCCGAGGCGATCGCGCGGTGCTGCCATCCGGACCGGTTCGACCTCGCCGCGCTCGCCGAGGGGGCCGACGCCGCCGGCAACCCGGTGGTGCCGCTGGTCCGCCAGCTCACCGAGGCGGTACCGGCCGCCGCCCGGCCCTGGGTGCACCACGGCGCGACCAGCCAGGACGTGCTGGACACCGGACTGGTCCTGCTCGCCAACCGGGCCGGTGAGCCGCTGCTGCGTCAGCTCGACGCCGCGCTCGACGCCGCCGCCGGGCTCGCCGACCGACACCGGGACTCCGTGCTGCTGGCCCGTACCCTCGGCCAGGCCGCCGCGCCCACCACCTTCGGGCTGAAGGCCGCCGGCTGGCTGCTCGCCCTGCTGGACGCCCGGACCCGGCTGGCCGCGGCCCGGTCCGCGCTGCCGGCACAGCTCGGCGGGGCGGTCGGCACGCTCGCCGCGCTCGGTCCGGCCGGGCCGGAGGTGACCGCCCGGCTCGCCGCCCGGCTCGGCCTCGCCGCGCCCCGGCTGCCCTGGCACACCCGGCGGCAACCGCTGCTCGATCTCGCCGCCGCGCTCGGCAGCCTGCTTGCCGCCGCCGGCAAGGTCGGCCTGGACGTCGGGCTGCTCGCCCAGACCGAGCTGGCCGAGGTCGCCGAGGGCGGCGGCCCGGGCCGGGGCGGCTCGTCGGCGATGCCGCACAAGCGCAACCCGGTGGATGCCGTGCTGCTCGGCGCGGCCGCCCGGCGCGGGCCGCACCTGGTGGGCACGCTCTTCGCCGCCGCCGTCCAGGAGCACGAGCGGGCCACCGGCGGCTGGCACGCCGAGTGGGAGCCGCTGCTCGACCTGCTCCGGCTGGCCGGCGGGTCGGCCGCCCGGACCGCCCGGCTGCTGTCCCGGCTCGACGTGCGCCCGGAGCGGATGCGGCACAACCTCGACGCGCTCGGCGGCCGGGTACTCGCCGAGGCGGTCGCCGCCCGGCTCGCCCCGGCGCTCGGCCGGGCCGACGCGCACGACGTGGTGGCCCGGGCCGTCACCGCACCGGACTTCAAGGCCGCGCTGCTGGCCGACCCGACCGTCCGGACCCACCTCGCCGAGCGGGAGCTGGACCAGGCGCTCGACCCGACCAACTGGCTCGGCTCGGCCGGCACCTTCGTGGACCGGGCGCTCCAGGATTACCGGGCGTCCGGGGTGGACCGGAAATCGGAGAATTCGACATGACATCCCGGCTGCACGCCTGCGTCGACGGGCCGGCCGCCGCGCCGGTGCTGGTCCTCGGCAGCTCGCTCGGCACCTCCGGAGCGATGTGGCAGCCGCAGTTGCCGGCGCTGACCCGGCAGCACCGGGTGGTCCGGTACGACCACCTCGGGCACGGCGACTCCGACGTGCCGGCCGGCCCGTACACGATCGCGGATCTCGGGCACGCCGTCCTCCGGCTGCTGGATGACCTCGACCTGCCCCGGGTGTCGTACGCCGGACTCTCCCTCGGCGGGATGGTCGGGATGTGGCTCGCCGCCAACGCGCCCGACCGGATCGACCGTTTGGTGCTGCTCTGCACCTCGGCCCGGCTCGGCCCGGCCCAGGGCTGGCGGGACCGGGCCGCCGCGACCCGGTCCGGCGGGGTCGAGGCGGTCGCCGACACGGTCGTGGGGCGCTGGTTCACCAGAGGTTTCGCCGCGATCCGGCCGGAGGTGGTCGCCGCGTACCGGTCGATGCTCGCCGCGACTCCGGCCGAGGGGTACGCCGGCTGCTGCGAGGCGATCGCCGAGATGGACCTGCGCGACGACCTGGCCCGGATCACCGCGCCGACCCTGGTGGTCGCGGGCGCGAACGATCCGGCGACTCCGATCGAGCACGCCCGGGTGTTGGCCGACCGGATTCCCGGCGCCGGGCTGCGGGTGGTCGGCGACGCCGCCCATCTGGCCAATGTGGAGCAGCCGGACCGGGTCGGCCGGCTGATCCTCGACCACCTCGGCGGCGGAGCCGACCCGGCCGGGGCCATGCCGACCGGGATCGCGTCGACCGGTGCCGACGCGGTCGGGACGGTGCCGACCGCGTCGGACCCGACCGGGGCAGACCGGAGCGGGGCGGACCGGAACGGGGTCGAGCAGCCGGAGCGGAGCGGGTGGAAGGAGCGGGCGGATGGATGACCGGGACCGGCACGCGGCCGGCATGGCGGTCCGGCGCGAGGTGCTCGGCGACGCGCATGTGGACCGTGCCGTCGCCGGCACCGACGAGTTCACCGCGGACTTCCAGGACCTGATCACCCGGTACGCCTGGGGCGAGATCTGGACCCGGCCGGAGCTGGACCGGCGCACCCGCAGTTGCATCACCCTGGCCGTGCTGGCCACCCTGCACCACGACGAGGAGCTGGCGATGCACGTCCGGGCCGCGCTGCGCAACGGGCTGACCCGGGAGGAGGTCCGCGAGGTCCTGCTCCAGGTGAGCGTCTACGCTGGCGTTCCAGCGGCGAACCGGGCATTCAAGGTCGCCCAGGAGACTCTGCGGCAGGAGGACGGGTGACCGAGGTGACCGAGGAGACGGCCCGGACCGGTGAATTCGTCCAGTCGTTGGAGCGGGGACTCGCGGTCATCCGGGCGTTCGACGCCGACCATCCGCAGCTGACCCTGAGCGAGGTGGCCCGGGCGACCGGACTGACCCGGGCGGCGGCCCGACGCTTCCTGCTCACCCTGGTCGAGCTGGGTTACATGCGTACCGACGGGCGGCTCTTCTCGCTGCGCGCCCGCATCCTCGAACTCGGGTACGCCTACCTGTCCAGCCTGAGCCTGCCCGAGGTGGCCCAGCCGCACATGGAGAGCCTGGTCGCCGAGGTACACGAATCCTGCTCGATGTCGGTGCTCGACGCCGACGAGGTGGTCTACGTGGCGCGGGTGCCGACCAAACGGATCATGACGGTGGCGATCAGCGTCGGCACCCGTTTCCCGGCGTACGCCACCTCGATGGGGCGGGTACTGCTGGCCGCCCAGCCGGCACAGTGGCTCGACAACTACCTCGACACCGCCGAGCTGCGCCCGCTCACCCGGCGTACGGTCACCGATCCGGCGCGGTTGCGGACCATCCTGAACCGGATCTGCAACCAGGGCTACGCGATCGTCGACCAGGAACTGGAGGAGGGGCTGCGGTCCCTGGCGGCGCCGATCCGGGACGCCGACGGCGCGGTGATCGCGGCGCTGAACGTCTCCGCACACGCCAGCCGGGGCAGCTCCGAGGTGATCCGCAAGGAACTGCTGCCGCCGCTGCTCGCCACCGCGAAGCGGATCGAGGAGGACCTGCGGGGCGGTCAACTGCGCTAGCGGCCGTCCCGCAGGTCGGCCAGGCGGGTGGCGGAGAAGCTGATCTGGTCGAACCAGACCGGGCAGCCGGCGCCGGTCGGCGACTGCGCCGAGAGGCCGAACCGCAGCGGTGTCGCTGCCGGGTCAAGCCGGAAATGCCGGACGAACTCCCACCACGTCCCGTCGGTGCTGGCGTGGAACGCCCAGGCCGGGCCGAGTCGGGAGATCCGCAGCCAGAGCGGGGCGGCGTCGTCGACCACGAATCCGTTGGCGTCGTCGGAGACGTCGCGGCTGATCACCGACACCACCATGGCGGCGCCCTGCGGTGAGCGTTCGTACGCGAGTTTGGCCCAGTGCCGGGGCCCGGAGTAAAGCAGTAGGCAGCCGGCGTCGTAGCTGTCGGCGAAGCCGACCCTGACCCGGGCCGAGAACTGGAAGTCGCCCTCGGGCGCCGCGGTCAGCAACCGGGGAGCGGAGAGCACGGGCTCGCCGCCGGCCGGGTCGACGAAGAGGTCGGTCTGGGCCGGTGCGCTGACGGTGAGCCCGGTGATGCCGTCGCGTGCCCAGTCAGGCGGCGCGACCTCCCAGTCCAGCGGTGTCGGTAAGCCGAGGTCGATCTGCTGCATCCGAGCAGGATGCCAGAAACCACCCACCTGGTGGGCCCGGGCGGGTGCGGGTCGGCGGAAAACCACCGCTCCGCCAGGGTTTACCCCTTGGTTGAGCGGCGATTCCCCGGGTAATGGCGGTTCTCGCCGCGACGCGGCGTGACCATCCAGGGCGAAAGTCTCGGGACAGGAGCGGAGGGAATGGGGTGGGGGGAGCATGGTACTGAGGCGTCGAGCGGTGTTGTTGGTGATGCTCGTGATGACCGCCATACCACTGGTTCTGGCGGGCTGTACGGGCAATCCGTTTGAGCGGGTCGGTCGGCCGGCACCGCCACCACCGAAGCTGGCGATTACCCCCGCACCGGATAGCCGGGATCTGCCGACGAGCGTCGAGATCGGTACGGCGGTGACGGACGGGAAGGTCGCCAACGTGGTCGTGACCGATGCCGCCGGCACCCGGGTCGATGGCGCGATGCGCGCCGATGGTACGAGCTGGATGCCGAGCAAGGCGTTGGCGAACAAGCAGACCTACACCGCCGAGGTAACCGCCAAGAATGACGCCGGGAAGGCGGTCACCCAGAAGACGACCTTCAGCACCATGGACAAGCCGGCTAAGCGGACCGTGACCAACCTTAATCTGCAGAGTGACCAGACCTACGGCGTGGCGATGCCCATAACGGTGTCATTCGACTCCGACGTCCCGAAGGACGCCCGTGCCGGGATCCAGCGACGGCTGCTGGTCAGCACCGACCCGCCGCAGCCGGGCGTCTGGTCGTGGGACGAGAACGGCCGGCAGGTCTCCTACCGCGCTCCCGACTTCTGGCGCCCGGGGACGACGGTCACCGTCCGGGCCGCGCTGGACGGGGTACCGATGGGTGGGGGGAGCTTCGGCGACACCGACCGCTCCGGTACCGCGAAGATCGGCAACCGGGTCTTCCTGGAGATCGACAACGCCACCAAGCAGATGTCGGTGTTCAAGGACGACGTGCTGGTCAAGAAGATCCCGGTCAGCCTCGGCAAGAGCAGCACCCCGACGTCGAGCGGCAAGATGGTGATCATGGAGAAGCACGAGTCGACGGTCTTCGACACCACGGGTTCCCCGGACCCCTATGTGGTCACCGTCTCCAACGCGCAGCGACTGACCTGGGGTGGCGAGTTCATCCACGCGGCCCCGTGGTCCGTTGGCGAGCAGGGGGAACGGAACGTCTCGCACGGCTGCACGAACGTGTCGGACGAGAACGCGGAGTGGCTGATGGAGACGACCAGGATCGGTGACCTGGTGACGATCAAAGGTACCGAGGTCACCCTCGACCAGGGCAACGGCTGGACCGCCTGGAACGTGAGCTGGGACGA
Organism: Plantactinospora sp. ZYX-F-223; assembly: GCF_039649625.1. Taxonomy (NCBI): domain Bacteria; kingdom Bacillati; phylum Actinomycetota; class Actinomycetes; order Micromonosporales; family Micromonosporaceae; genus Plantactinospora; species Plantactinospora sp. ZYX-F-223. The sequence goes on from NZ_JBDJAV010000006.1 coordinate 225,246, forward strand.
GTTCGTCAAGGGCAGCGCCCTGCCGGTCCCCGCCGACCTCAAGCCGGCGTCACCGGCTCCGGGGGGACCGGCGAACGGTGGACCGCCGGCCGCCGACAAGCCGCCCGCGTCGCCGACCCCGTCGTCGAGCAGCGGCGGCCGGTAATCCGGCCGAGGCAGCAACCCGGGCGCCACCGACGACGGTCGTCGTCGGTGGCACCCGACGTTCCGGCGGGTGGCCGGGTCGGCGGTGCCCATTCCGGCCGGGCGTACCGGCGGGAATCGGGACGCCGCACCCGGCCCCCGCCCGCTCACCGGCTGTTGTACGCCTGCACCACGTTCGACGGAATCCGACCCCGCTCGGAAACCTCGTAGCCGTTCTGCACGGCCCATTCCCGGATGGCGCGGTTCAGGTCGCGGTCACTTCGCGTCGGGCTCGTGGCGGCGCCACGCCGACCCGACCGACGGCTTTCGACCGAGCCGCGTCCAACCCGGCTGCCCGCGTGGATGTAAACGTCCAGCGCCTTCCGGAGCTTGCCGGCGTTCTTATCCGACAGGTCAATCGTGTAGTTGACGCCGTCCAGGCCGAACTCGACAGTGCGGTCGGCCTCGCCGCCGTCGAGGTCGTCGGTCAGAAGTGTGATTACCTGCTTCGCCATGGTCGATTACTCCTCGTGAACATTTATTGCTAGGAGTCGAGTTTGACTGATCGCATGCCAATTCTGCAAGACATTGGCTATTTCTCGCGCGTCGGCGGCGACCGCCGGGACTTCAGTTCTGGCGTGACGCGCGCGGTATCCCGCCCGGGAAGGCTTCCGTGGTATACCGGTGGAGCACCGTCGCGGCAGGTGGGAGCCCTGTCATTGCGGGCCGGGCGCGCTATGTCGATTAATCCGGCCGTACGCATTCCGGGTGCCGGCGCTGCCGGCGCGCCGCTCAGCCGGGCGCCGGTCCGGAACTCGTCCGGGCGACGAACCGGGGAGTCAACGAGATCCGGCGGTTGGTCCGGACGCCGCTTTCGAGTTGTTCGATCAGCAGCTCCAGGCTGCGCCGGCCGAGTTCGGCGAAGTCCTGCCGGACCGTGGTGAGCGGCGGCAGGAAGTAGCTCGACTCCGGTACGTCGTCGAAGCCCACCACGCTGACCTCCTGCGGCACCCGGCGGCCGGCCTCGTGCAGCGCCCGCAGCGCGCCCAGGGCGATCTGGTCGCTGCCGCAGAAGATCGCGGTGACCGTCGGATCGGTGGCGAGCAGTCGGCCGTGTTCGTAGCCCGCCCGGGCGCTCCAGTCACCGGTTCGGGGTGCGGGCACCGGGGCGCCGGCGGCGTGCAGCGCCGCCCGCCAGCCGTCGGTCCGGTCCCGCGCCTCCGGCCAGTCGGGCGGGCCGGCGATGTGTTGCACGGTGGTATGCCCGAGTCCGAGCAGGTGCCGGGTCGCCATCGCGGCGCCGGTGGCGTTGTCGATGCAGACCATCGGCACGTGTTCGCCGCCGCCACCCACCCCGACCACGGCCAGCCCGGCCGGTGCCTGGGCCAGCGCGGTGCCCACACTGCTCTGCGGGGCGATCGCCACGATCCCCTCCACGGACTGTTCGCAGAGCCGGTCGACCGCGTCCAGCACCGACTCCCGGTCCAGCGCCCGTACGCTCGCCACGCTGACGAAGTAGCCGGCGGCCCGGGCGGCCTGTTCGAGGCCGTACAGAGTGGAGGCCGGGCCGAAGAGCGTGGTCTCGTAGGCGATCAGTCCCAGGGTGCGGGACCGGCGGGTGACCAGGGTGCGGGCCGCCGAGTTGCGCCGGTAGTTCAGTGCCCGCATCGCCGCGAGCACCCGGTCGCGGGTCTCCGGCCGGACGTTCGGATGGTCGTTGAGGACCCGTGAGACGGTCTGGTGGGAGACCCCGGCCAGGCGCGCGACGTCGCGCATCACCGAGCCCCGGGTACGGGGCGGCGGGCCGCCGGGCTGGTCACCGGCGTCGATACGGTCAGCTGTCAACGGCCGCTCCTTCGTCTCGGCCGGCCGTCTGGCGGTGTAGGTCCGGCGACGTCCAGCATCACGGATCCATACCGTCGCCGGAAGTACCCCTTGACGGCCGGCATGAGAACGTTAACACTCACGAAACAGGAAGCCCTGTGGATCGTCCGGCGTGCCCTGAAGGTCGGCGTTCTCCGTGGCAGACTGGGCCGAATCCAGCAAACTCCGGCATCGCGCAGGTGGTGGCGAGGGGTGCCGGTCGGTCTTGCGTGTGAACGGTAACTACGACAGACAACGATGTTCCCAGGCGAGGAGGAAACGGTGCTGAAAAAGATCTCCGCCGTTGTACTCGGCGGACTGATGGTGACCGCGTTGGCCGCCTGCGGAGGCGACGGCGGCGCGGGCAGCGGCTCCGGAAACGACGATGGCAAGATCACGCTGGGCTTCGCCCAGGTGGGCGCCGAGAGCGGTTGGCGTACCGCGAACACCAAGTCCATCCAGGACTCCGCCAAGGAGGCCGGGATCGACCTCCAGTTCTCCGACGCGCAGCAGAAGCAGGAGAACCAGATCAAGGCGATCCGGTCGTACATCACCCAGAAGGTCGACGTGATCGCCTTCTCGCCGGTGGTGGAGTCCGGTTGGGACACCGTGCTCCGCGAGGCGAAGGACGCCAAGATCCCGGTCATCCTGACCGACCGGGCGATCGACTCCCCGGACAAGACGCTGTACAAGACCTTCATCGGGTCCGACTTCGTGCTTGAGGGGAAGAAGGCCGGTGAGTGGCTGGTCGCCGAATACCAGGGCAAGACCGAGCCGGTGAACATCGTGGAGTTGCAGGGCAGCACCGGATCGGCGCCGGCCAACGACCGCAAGTCCGGCTTCGCCGACGTCATCAAGGCGGACCCGAAGTTCAAGGTGATCGCCTCGCAGACCGGCGAGTTCACCCGGGCCAAGGGCAAGGAGGTCATGGACGCGTTCCTCAAGGCGCACAAGGACATCGACGTGCTCTACGCGCACAACGACGACATGGGTCTCGGTGCGATCGAGGCGATCGAGGGCGCCGGCCTGAAGCCGGGTGTCGACATCAAGATCATCACTGTCGACGCGGTGAAGGACGGCATGCAGGCGCTCGCCGACGGCAAGATCAACTTCATCGTCGAGTGCAGCCCGCTGCTCGGCCCACAGCTGATGGACCTGGTGAAGAAGGTCGTCGCCGGTGAGACCGTGCCGGATCGGGTGGTCACCGAGGAGACCACCTTCACCCAGGAGCAGGCCAAGGCCGCGCTGCCGAGCCGGCAGTACTAGCCGAGGATCCCGCACCGCGACGACGCGACGGACGGAGGAGGGCGGATGGAGACGTCGGGGGAGCCCCGGGCGATCCTGACCATGGCCGGCATCGGCAAACGGTTCCCCGGCGTACGGGCACTCGACGAGGTCGACTTCCGGCTCTTCCCCGGCGAGGTGCATGCGCTGATGGGTGAGAACGGCGCCGGGAAGTCGACACTGATCAAGGTGCTGACCGGGGTGTACGACGTGGACGAGGGCGAGATAGTCCTCGACGGCACCCCGGTCCGCTTCGCCGGCCCGTTGCAGGCGCAGCAGGCCGGGGTCAGCACCGTCTACCAGGAGGTCAACCTCTGCGCCAACCTCTCCGTCGCGGAGAACATCCACATCGGCCGGGAACCGCGCCGCTTCGGCGCCATCCACTGGAGCGAGCTGCGGCGTCGTTCCCGGCGACTGCTCGACGGGCTGGGGCTGGACATCGACGTCACGGCCCCGCTCGGCAGCCTCTCCCTGGCGGTGCAGCAGATGGTCGCGATCGCCCGGGCCATCGACATCTCCGCCAAGGTGCTGATCCTGGACGAGCCGACCTCCAGCCTGGACGCCGACGAGGTCGGGCAGCTCTTCCGGGTGATGCGCCAACTCAAGGGGGAGGGCATGGCGATCCTGTTCGTCAGCCACTTCCTCGACCAGGTCTACGAGATCTCCGACCGGATGACCGTGCTGCGCAACGGTCGCCGGGTCGGCGAGTACGCCACCCGGGAGCTGAGCCAGCTCGACCTGGTCAGCGCGATGATCGGCAAGGAACTCGCGGCGCTGGAGGAGTTGGAGGAGCAGCCCCGGCGCTCGCTGGCCGTCCTGGAGCGGGGTCAGCCGGTGGTCGAGGCGGCCGGGCTCGGCCGGGGCGGCGCGATCGCCCCGTTCAGCCTGTCCATCCACCGCGGCGAGGTGGTCGGGCTGGCCGGGCTGCTCGGCTCCGGGCGTACCGAAGTGGCCCGGTTGCTCTTCGGCGCGGACCGGGCCGACGCCGGAGAACTCAAGGTGGACGGCGAACCGGTGGCCATGCGCGGCCCGCGCACCGCGATGGCCCGGGACATCGCCTTCTGCTCCGAGAACCGGCGCACCGAAGGGCTGGTCGCCGACCTCACCGTCCGGGAGAACATCATCCTGGCCCTCCAGGCCGCCCGGGGCTGGTCCCGTCCGCTGCCCCGGCGCCGGCAGGACGAACTGGTCGACAAGTACGTCAAGGCGCTGCGCATCGTGCCGGCCAACCCGGAGGCGCTGGTCGGTCAGCTCAGCGGCGGCAACCAGCAGAAGGTGCTGCTGGCCCGCTGGCTGATCACCGAACCGCGGCTGCTGATCCTGGACGAGCCGACCCGGGGCATCGACGTCGGCGCCAAGGCCGAGATCCAGCGGCTGGTGGTCACGCTCTCCGACGGCGGGATGGCGGTGCTCTTCATCTCCGCCGAGCTGGAGGAGGTGCTCCGGCTCAGCCACAAGATCGCCGTCCTGCGGGACCGGCGGATGGTCGACGAACTGGCCAACGACGACGAGGTGACCGCCGACCGGATCATGGCGATCATCGCCAGTGGCCACGGTTCGGCGCCACCGGACGAGGCTGGCCAACCGCACGATCCGGACGTGACCGTCGTCCGGGAGGAGGTGTGATGGCCAACCTCGTACGGCACCGGTTCTTCTGGCCGGTGCTGACCCTGGTGGTCCTGCTGGTCAGCAACCTGTTCTTCACCCCAGACTTCTTCGCCGTCGACGTCCGCCAGGGGCACCTGTACGGCAGCCTGGTCGACATCGTGCGGTTCGGGGCGCCACTGATCCTGGTCTCGCTCGGCATGACCCTGGTGATCGCCACCGGCGGCATCGACCTCTCGGTCGGCTCGGTCGTGGCCATCTGCGGCGCGCTGGCCTGCCTGCGGATCAGCGAGCTGGGTGACCAGAACAGCGTGCTCGGCGTGCTGGCCGCAGTCGGACTCGCCCTCGGGCTGGCCCTGCTGCTCGGTGCCTGGAACGGCCTGCTGGTCGCCCAGTTCGGCATCCAGCCGATCATCGCCACCCTGATCCTGATGGTCGCGGGCCGGGGGCTGGCCCAACTCATCACCGACGGGCAGATCATCACGATCAACAGTTCGCCGTACAAGTTGATCGGCGGCGGCTACTGGCTGACCGTGCCGTTCTCGATCCTGGTCGCGCTGCTGGTCTTCGGGCTGGCGTTGCTGCTCACCCGGCGTACCGCGCTCGGCCTGCTGATCGAGTCGGTGGGCGGCAACGCCGAGGCGAGCCGGCTGGCCGGCATCCACGCCCGCCGGATCATCTTCACCGGGTACGTCTTCGCCGCCTTCTGCGCCGGGGTCGCCGGTTTGATGATCAGCTCGAACGTCTCCAGCGCGGACGGCAACAACGCCGGCCTCTGGATCGAGCTGGACGCCATCCTGGCGGTGGTGATCGGCGGTACGTCACTGGCCGGTGGCCGGTTCTCCCTCGGCGGTACGGTGCTGGGCGCGTTGATCATTCAGACCCTCACCACCACGATCTACACCATCGGCATCCCGCCGGAGACCACCCTGCTGTTCAAGGCGCTGGTCGTGACGATCGTCTGCCTGCTCCAGTCGCCAGCCTTCCGGGCCAAGGTCTTCGGCCGGCGCCGGAGACCACCACTGCCACCCGCTCCGGAGCGCGAGTCGCAACCGAAGGTGGAGGTGCCGGCATGACCGCCGTTCCGGGTACCGTGCCGAACGGGCGGGCGCGGATGCTGCGGCCGCAGCAGAAGTACCTTCCGCTGCTGGCCACCTCCGCCCTGCTGATCCTGATGTACAGCGCCGGGGTGCTGCGCTACGAGGGCTTCTCCGACACCCAGGTGGTGCTGAACGTCTTCGTCGACAACGCGTTCCTGCTGGTGGTCGCGGTCGGCATGACGTTCGTGATCCTGACCGGTGGCATCGACCTCTCGGTCGGTTCGGTGGTGGCGTTGACCACGATGCTCTCCGCCTCGCTGCTGGAGGAGCGGGGCTGGTCGCCTTATCTGGTGCTTCCGCTGGTGCTGTTGCTCGGCGCCCTGCTCGGCTTCGCGATGGGCTGCATCATCCACTACTTCGAGATCCAGCCGTTCATCGTCACCCTGGCCGGCATGTTCCTGGCCCGTGGGCTCTGCTACACGATCAGCACCTCGTCGATCACCATCGACGATCCGTTCTGGACCTCGGTCGCCCAGCAACGGATCCGGTTCGGCGGCTTCTTCATCTCCATCAGCGTGGTGATCGCGCTGGTGGTGGTGGCGATCGGCATCTACGTGCTCGGCTACACCCGGCTGGGCCGCAACACGTACGCGATCGGCGGCAACCCGCAGTCGGCGCTGCTGATGGGCCTGCCGGTCGGGCGTACCCGGATCGCGGTCTACACGATCAGCGGGTTCTGCTCGGCGCTCGGCGGGCTGCTACTCAGCTTCTACATGCTCTCCGGCAACAACGGGCACGCGGTCGGCCTGGAACTCGACGCGATCGCCGCCGTGGTGATCGGCGGCACGCTGCTGACCGGCGGCTCGGGTTACCTGGTCGGCACGGTGCTCGGGGTGCTGGTGCTGGGGCTCATCCAGACCATCGTCACCTTCCAGGGCGATCTCAGCTCCTGGTGGACCAAGATCGTGATCGGTGTGTTGCTGTTCGTGTTCATCGTGCTGCAGCGCACCGTGACCCGGCGGCAGACGTAGGTGTGACCCGCCCGGCCCGGCGGGCGCCGGCCGACCCGACCCGGCCTGGTGGTAGCGCTAACACCATGGTTGGCTGGCGGGTAGCGGGGGCTCCGGTGGGGCGCAGCGAGCCGGTCCACCGGGCGCGGGCGGCCGGTGAGGGAGAACAGGGAACGTCCAGGAGGGACACGAGTGAGCGCTAACGGTGCGGACCGGTACGTGGTGGGTGTCGACTTCGGCACGCTCTCCGGCCGGGCGGTGGTGGTCCGGGTCTCGGACGGCGCCGAACTCGGCTCGGCGGTGCACGAGTACCAGCACGGGGTGATCGACGACCGGCTGCCGGAGACCGGGGCCCAACTGCCCGGCGGCTGGGCGTTGCAGATGCCGGAGGACTGGCGGTCGGTGCTGCGTGAGGCGGTGCCCAAGGCGCTCTCGGCCGCCTCGGTGGCCCCGGAGGCGGTGATCGGGATCGGTACCGACTTCACCGCCTGCACCGTGCTGCCGACCCTGGCCGACGGCACCCCGCTGAACGAGGTCCCCGGGCTCGCCGACCGGCCGCACGCGTACCCGAAGCTGTGGAAGCACCACGCCGCGCAGCGGCACGCCGACCGGATCAACGACCTGGCCGAGCAGCGCGGCGAGCCGTGGCTGCCCCGGTACGGCGGCCGGATCTCCGCGGAGTGGCAGTTCGCCAAGGCCCTCCAGGTGCTCACCGAGGATCCCGAGGTCTACGCCCGGACCGAGCGGTGGATCGAGGCGGCCGACTGGATTATCTGGCAGCTCTGCGGCGAGGAGACCCGCAACGTCTGTACCGCCGGCTACAAGGGCATCCACCAGGACGGGCAGTACCCGTCCCGGGACTACCTCGCCGCACTGCACCCCGACTTCGCCGACTTCGCCGAGACCAGGCTCGCCCACCCGCTCGCCCCGCTCGGCGGGCTGGCCGGCCGGCTGACCCCCGAGGCGGCGGCCGCCACCGGGCTGCCGGCCGGGATCGCGGTCGCGGTCGGCAACGTCGACGCGCACGTCACCGCCGCCGCCGCGAACGCCGTCGAGCCCGGCCAGTTGCTGGCCATCATGGGCACCTCGACCTGCCACGTGATGGTCGCCGACACCCTCGCCGAGGTGCCCGGGATGTGCGGCGTGGTGCAGGACGGCATCGTGCCGGGCCGGCTCGGCTACGAGGCCGGACAGAGCGGCGTCGGGGACATCTTCGGCTGGTTCGTCGAGCACTGCGTACCGGCCGGCTACGCCGAGGAGGCGGCCCGGCGGGGGATCGGGGTGCACGAGTACCTGACCGAGTTGGCCGCCGCGCAGCGCCCCGGCCAGCACGGTCTGGTCGCCCTGGACTGGCACAACGGCAACCGCTCGGTGCTGGTCGACCACGACCTCTCCGGAGTGATCGTCGGGCAGACCCTGGCCACCCGGCCGGAGGACCAGTACCGCGCCCTGATCGAGGCGACCGCCTTCGGGACCCGAACCATCGTCGCCGCCTTCGTCGACGCCGGGGTGCCGGTGACCGAGTTCATCGTCGCTGGCGGCCTGCTCAAGAACGCCTTCCTGATGCAGGTCTACGCCGACGTGCTGCGCCGGCCGCTGTCGGTGATCGACTCCGACCAGGGGCCCGCGCTGGGCTCGGCGATCCACGCCGCGGTGGCCGCCGGGGCGTACCCGGACATCACCGCCGCGGCCGCCGCGATGGGCAAGGTCCGGCGAGGCGTCTACCAGCCCGACCCGGCCAGCGCCGACGTGTACGACCGGCTCTACGCCGAGTACGAGCGGCTGCACGACTACTTCGGCCGGGGCGGCAACGACGTGCTGCACCGGCTGCACGCGCTACGCGAGGAGGCGCGCCGATGACCAGCGGCGGACTCACCGGCACGATCAGCGACGCCGTCGCCCGGATCCGTCAGGAGGTGTGCCGGCTGCACGAACAGCTCACCCGCTGGGAGCTGGTCACCTGGACCAGCGGCAACGTCAGCGCCCGGGTGCCGGGCGCCGACCTGATGGTGATCAAGCCCAGTGGGGTGTCGTACGACGACCTCACTCCGGAGTCGATGGTGGTGACGACCCTGGACGGGGACGTCGTCGACGGCAACCACTCGCCGTCGAGCGACACCGACGCGCACGCGTACGTCTACCGGCACATGCCGCGGGTCAACGGGGTGGTGCACACGCACAGCCCGTACGCCACCGCCTGGGCGGCCCGGGACGAGGCGATCCCGTGCGTGCTCACCGCCATGGCCGACGAGTTCGGCGGGGAGATCCCGGTCGGCCCGTTCGCGCTGATCGGCGGCGACGACATCGGCAAGGGCATCGTCGCCACCCTGGAGGGACACCGCTCACCGGCGGTGCTGATGCGCAACCACGGGGTCTTCACCATCGGGGCCAGCGCCAAGGCGGCGGTGAAGGCGGCGGTGATGTGCGAGGACGTCGCGCGTACCGTGCACATCGCCCGGGCCGGCGGCCCGCTGGTGCCGATCGAGCCCCGGCACATCGACGCCCTCTACGAGCGCTACCAGGGGGTCTACGGTCAGCGTTGACGTCCGGGCGGCGGCGGAGTCCGGGGCGGTCGCGCCCGCCCCGGGCTGGTGCGCCGGCCGCCGGACTGGCATGCTCGCGCCAGAATGTTCCCCGGGCGGGCGCGCCCGTGCCCGCCGTCCACCCGCGACCCCTGGTGGTGCCTGTTGACCGGATCCCGTCGCCCGTCCGACGACCTGCCCGGGGCGGTCGCCCCGACGCCTGCCGGGGCGGGCGTCCCGGTGCCGCCGGTGCCGGGGGAGTGCCAGGTGTGGCGGCTGCCGATCGGTCCGGCGCACTGGGCCGGGCTCGACGTGCTCGACGACGAGGAGCGGGAGCGGCACGCCCGGTTCCGGCGGATCGCCGACCGGGACCGCTACCAGGCCGCCCATGTCGGGGTGCGGATGCTGCTCGGGCACTACCTCGGTGTGCCGGCCGGGCAGCTCGGCTTCTCCCGGCACTGCCGGCACTGCGGCGCCGGGCACGGCAAGCCGGTGGTCGACCGTCCCGCCACCAAACTCGACTTCTCACTCACCCACTCCGGCCAGTGGGTCGCCGTCGCGGTGGCCACCGACCCGGTCGGCCTGGACGTGCAGGAGCTGACCGACGGTACCGACGTGGCCGCGTTGAGCGGTAGCGTGCTGTCGCCGGCCGAACTGCGCTGGTGGACCGAGCAGCCGGCGGAGTCCGCCCGACGGGCGTTCTTCGGGTACTGGGCCCGCAAGGAGGCGCTGCTGAAGGCGACCGGGCACGGGCTGGCCGTACCGATGAACCGGATCACGCTGACGCCGCCGGACGAGCCGGCCCGGCTGGTCGACTGGGCCGCCGAGCGTCCCCTCGACGGCCCGGTGCAACTGCACGACCTCGACGCCGGTCCGGACTACACCGCCGCTGTCGCGGTGCTCTCCAGCCTGCCGGTCCGGATCAGCCGGGCGGAGTTCCCGGCGGCGCTGGCGGCCGGCCCGGCCGCACCGGGCGCGGCGGGTGCCGGATCAGACCGGTGGACCGGTCTCGATCTGCCGGCGTAGCCGGGCGAGCCAGTCACCGTCCGGGCTCTCCGGGCCGACCACCAACCAGGTGACCCCGGCGGCGGCGTACTCCTCGACCGGCACCGCCGGATCGTGCGGCACCACGATGTCCCGGTCCGGCCCGAGTACGGCGCGCACCTCGACCACCTGCGCCGGGGTCAGCCCGCCGACCGCGTCGGGGCCGAGCGCGAACACCCCGTCGTACCGGGCGGCCCGGTCGAGCGGGCGCCGGTGCGGCCAGGTCGCGGCGACCCAGATCGGCGGCCGGGGTCGCTGCACGGTGTCCGGGCCGAGCCGGGCCCGGACCCGGAACAGTGGACCGTCGTGTGCCACCTCGCCGCCGCGCAGCAGCCCGTCCAACACCACCAGTGCCTCGTCCAGTGCGGCCGCCCTGGCCCGCGGGTCGGCCGACTCGCCGAATCCGGTGAAGTCGGTCTCCGGTACGCCGAGGCCGACCCCGACCACGGCCCGGCCCGCGCTGAGCTGGTCGAGCGTGATCACCTCCTTGGCCACCTTCCACGGACGCCGCCGGGCCAGCGGGGTAACCATCGCACCGATCCGGACCCGTTCGGTGGCGGCGCCGATCGCGCCGAGCAGTACCCAGGGATCGTGCATCGGCGTGCCGTCGGCACCGAGGTGGTCCCAGAGGAAGAAGCCGTGCCAGCCTGTCCGGTCGGCCGCGACCGCGGCGTCGATCAGGTCGGCCGGCGATCCGGCGGGCGGGAGGGATATCGCGTACCGCATGCCATAGGTCTACCGGTCGGCGCCCGCCCTGTCTGCCCCGTCGCCCAGCGGCGCGACGGCGCCGCAGCGGTGGGCCGCTGCCCCCGGCCGTAGGCCGGGGGCAGCGGAGGTGTGGTCCGCCATCGGATCGCGTCACGCCGAACAGATCGCGTACGCCGTGACGGTCCAGTTGCCGGCGAAGGCGCCGTTCTCGGCGCCGGTCGCGGTGGCGGTGGGCAGGCCGACGTTGGGGCGCAGGTCGTCGATGACCACCGCGCCGACCGCCCCGTTGAGTTCGGCGCCCACCCCGTGTGCCCGGGTACCGGCCGGGCAGGCCGCGGTGGTGACCGACGCCGCGACCGGCGACCCGGCCGCGCTGGTCGCGACCCTGCGCACCATGTTGGCCGAGGCGTTGCCGCAGATCGCGTACCCGGTGATGTTCCAGTTGCCGGCGAAGGCGCCGTTCTCGTACCCGGTCAGCGTCGCCCCGGTCAGTGCGGCGTTCGGGGTGAGATCGTCGAGGAAGACGTTGCCGCCGGCACCGTTGAGTTCGGCACCGAGGCCGTAGAGCCGCAGGCCGGCCGGGCAACCGGCGAAGACCGACTTCGGGCTGACCGAGTTGGTCGCACTGGTGAAGTGCACGCGTTGCAGGTTGAGCGTGTTGACGCCGCAGATCGCGTAGCCGGTGACGTTCCAGTTGCCGGCGAAGGCGCCGTTCTCGACGCCGGTCACGAGCACGTTGGTCAGGGTGAGACTCGGGGTGATGTCGTCCAGGGTCACGTTGCCCCCACCACCGGTGATCTCGCCACCCGCACCGTAGACCCGCTGCCCGGCCGGGCAGTTGACCACGACGCTCTTGCTCGCGATCGAGTTCGTGGCGCTGGTGACGGCGATGCGGACCGGGGCCGCCACCCGGGTGCCGGAGTCGGCCGCCCGGGCCGGACCGGCGGCGCTGATCGCGCCCGCCACCATGATCAGGGCAAGGGTCGACACGACACCGCGCCGAACCCTGGTGTTATTGACAGCCATCGCTGCGGATCTCCCTTCGTCGCCCGCCGCCTGAGCTGGCGGTGGCGCACGGTCCAGCCTGGTCAGACCCGTCACGGTGCGGTCCGGGTCCGATCAGGGCCGGATCAGGGCGGGCGGTCACCGGGGCGCGACGTCCGTGCGGGGCGGCCACGGCCGCACCCGGCGCCCCGAGGGTCCGTGTCGGGATTCCGACTTTCGCTGGCATATGCCCGCTCTGTGCCGACATGCTGGCGCCCGGAGCCCCCGACCGTGTCACGTCCGGTTACCGGGGGAGGTGCAGCAGGGTTGCGTACGCCGCCCCGGCAACCGCCGATCCGTCCGCTGCCCGCCGGCCACCCGTCGATCTGGCCGCCGACCGCCGGCCAGCCGCCGGCCCGGGGGACGGCGCCACCTCCGCCATGGTCGCCGGGCTGGCGCTGCGTCCTCGTCGCGGCGGCGGCCGGCTACGGCAAGACCACGGCGGTACGCCGGATGCTCGCCCCGGACACCAGCCGCTGGTACACCAGGGCGGAGTGGACGCCCGTGCTCTGCGGTACCGACGGCGGGCCGCTCCAGGTCGACCTGAGCAGGCTGCCAGGGTCCACCGACGGGCCGGCCGGCGACGACCGGTGGCTGGTGCTCGACGGCGTGGACCCGCTGCCTCCGCCACGGCTGCGGGCGCTGCTGGCCGCGGCGTACCGGTTGCCCGACCGGGTCCGCCTGGTGGTGATCACCCGTCGCCCGCCCGCGGCGGCCCTGGTCGGCGGTGGGCTCCGCCGCGGCGACCTGGGCCTGCTCGGGCCGGTGGACCTTGCGCTGTCCCGGGTGGACGTGGCCGCGCTGTTGCGGGACCGCTACGACCTGCCGGATCCGGCGCTGACCCGGGCGGTGCACCGGGCCACCGCCGGCTGGCCGGTACTGGTGCACCTGCTGGCCCAGACGCTGCGGGACCTCGGTGACCGGGACGACGGGCCGCCCGGGTTTGCCGCCGCCGCTGCCGGAGCCGTGGCGTACCTGGCCGGCGAGGTCTTCCGGCAATTGCCCGCCGACGCCGCCCGGGTGCTCCGGCAGGCGGCCCGGGTCGACCCGGCGCATTCCGACCTCCTCGCCGGATCCGACCCGCGCCGCACCGGTCGCCTGCTGCGCTGGTTGGCCGCCGCCGGTCTCCTCGGCCCGGAGCGGCCGGACGGCGCCGGGCATCCCGCCATTCCGCTGGTGACCGAGGCGGCGCGCCGGCACTTCCCGCTGTCGCCCGCGCGGGCCGCCGCATTGCACGACCGGGCGGCCGACTGGTACGCCGGGCGCGGACTGCCGGCACCGGCCCTGCACGGCTACCGGGCGGCCGGACGGGTCGGCCCGACCGTCCGACTGCTCCGCCGGTACGGCGCGCGGCTGCTGGCCGACGGCGAGGCCGCCCTGGTCAGCGCCGCTGTCGGTACGCTGCCGCCGGCCCGGTGCCCGGCGCCGTTGCGCCAGTTGCACGGCGACGCGCTGCGGATGGCCGGCGCGGCCGCGTCGGCGATCGAGGTGTACCGGTCGCAGACCGCCCGGTGCGCCGCCCTGCCCCCGGCACTGGCCTGGCGGTACGGCCTGGTCCACCTGCTGCGGGGCGAGCCGCTGGCCGCGATCGCGGTCTTCGACCGGGCGACCACCGGGGCTGGCCGGACCCCCGACGAGGCGCTGCTGCTGGCGTGGGCCGGGTGCGCGTACGCGCTCTCCGGCGACGTGGCGACGGGGCGGGACCGGGCCCGCCGGGCGTTGGCGGCGGCGTCCGCCATACCGGGCGCGGGTCGGCTGGGCGAAGCGGCAGCGGCCCGGCCACCGGCACCGCCCGGCTCCGTACCGCCGCCCGGTTCCGTACCGCCGTCCGGGCCGGACCTACCGGTCGGGTCGGCGTTGCGCACGGCACAGGCGGTGGTGACCGCCGCAGTGGCGGCCGGCCTGACCGCGCGGCTGGCCGGCGACCGGGCGACCGGGGCCGGACAGCTCGCCGAAGGAGTGCGGCTGGCCGACGCCGCGGGTGATCTCGGCCTGGCCGCCTGGGCGCGGCTCAACCTGGCGGTGGCCCACTCCGGCGCGGCCCGCTACCGGGAGGCGGCGACGGTGGCGGGCGAGGCCGTCGAGCTGGCCGAGGAGGCCGAGTACCCGGCGATGCTGGCGCTGGCGCTGGCGGTCCGGGGCACCGCGCTGGTCCGGCTCGGGCGGCTGGCCGAGGCGGTCGCCGAGTACGAGCGCTCGGTGGCCCTGCACCACCGGCTCGGCTCGGCGTACGCGGCGGTGCCGCTGGCCGGGCTCGGCCGGGTGCACCTGCTCTGCGGCCGGGACAGTCTGGCCCGGGCCGCCTACCAGGAGGCGGTGCAGGTGAGCGAGCCGACCGGGAACGTGTTCGCGCTGGTACCCGCGCTGGCCGGGCTGGCCCGGGTCACCGCCGGGACGGATCCGGCCCGCGCCACCGCGCTCGCCGAGCGGGCCGTCCGGCTGGCTCCCGGCCCGGACGGCGGCCCGGCCCGGTGCGCGCTGGGCTGGGTTGCGGTGGCCGGCCGGGACCTTCCCCGGGCGGTGCTGCTCGCCGCCGAGGCCGAGGAACACGCGCGGCTGCACCAGGACCGGGCCGGGCTGGCCGAGGCGCTGCGGCTACGAGCGGCCGCCACCGCCGACCCGTCGTCGGCCCGGCAGGCGCTGGTGGAAGCCGGGGCGATCCTGCGGGAGGCCGGGGCGGGAGTCGACGCGGACCGGGTCCGGGTACTGCTCGGCCGGTTGCCCGGGGCCAGCGTGGAGGAGCGGATCGACGCCGAGATCGCCGCCGCCCGGCTCGTCGAGGTCGAGGTGGTGGTTCCGGCACCGGCCGTCGCCGCCGGGACGGTGGCGGTACGCACGCTCGGCCGGTTCGAGGTACGCGTCGACGGTCGACCCGTGCCCACCTCGGCCTGGCAGTCCCGCAAGGCCCGGGACCTGCTCAGGATCCTGGCCGCCCGGTGGGGTCGACCGGTCTCCCGGGAGCGGCTCGGCGAACTGCTCTGGCCCGGGGAGCCGCCGGAGCGGCTCGGCCATCGACTCTCGGTGCTGCTCTCGCTGCTGCGCGGGGTGCTGGATCCGGACCGGCGCGGTCCGGTCGACCGGTACGTGGTCGCCGAGCGGGCCAGCCTCGCGCTGGACGTCACGCACGTCGATCTCGACGTGCAGCTCTTCCAGGCCGAGGCGCTGCTCGGGCTGCGCCGGTTGGAGCGCGGGGATCGGGTTTCGGCGCAGGACGTACTCGCACTGGCCGAGCGGCGCTACCTGGGCGACTTCCTGGCTGACGACCCGTACGACGACTGGGCGGTGCCGGTCCGGGAGGAGATGCGCCGGCTCTACCTGCGGGCGGTCCGGACCCTGGCCCAACTGGCCCGGCATCGGGGCGACCCGGAGCAGGCGGCGCACCACTTGCGGCGGGCCCTGGAGATCGACCCGTACGACGAGCGGACCCACGAGGAGCTGATCTCGGTGCTGAGCGCGGCCGGCCGGTACGGCGAGGCGGACGAGGCGTACCGGCGCTACCGGCGGGCGATGGCGGTGCTCGGCGTACCGGCCCGGCTACCGCGTTGACCCGGCGGTTCAGAGCCCGAAGACGTCCTCCTCGGCGCCCTGCCGGACACCGTCCACGAAGCCCCGGAAAGCCGGGTCGTCCCGGTCGGCGGTCACGCTTGTCACCTGTTCACCGGTCGCCTCGGCGACGGCGTCCACCAGCGGGGGATAGCTGAGGTCGAGGTCGGCCAGTTCGTCGTCGTCGGCCTCGGCGAGATTGATCACGTCCTGGAGCTCGTCGGCATCGGTCTCCGGGTCACCGGCCCAGGCTTCACCCAGCTCGTAGCACTCGTCGTACAGCGCGCGCTGGTCCTCGGTCCAGTCGTCGTCGTAGTTCCTCACGCCGTACTCCCTTCCCCGCCCACCACCTGAGCATGCCCCCACGGGTGCGGAAGGGTCCCCTGTTATCGGTTTTTGCCCGTCCGACCGGGCCGGCGGCGCCCGGCGGGACTATCCGCGGTCGGTCTGGGTAACCGCGTCGGTCCGGGTGGCCGAGCGGGCGGCGCCGAGCGAGGCGACCGGGCCGGTCGACTCCCGGACGACCAGCCGGCAGGGCTGCCGGATCACCCCGGCGGCCCGTTCGCCGTCCAGCGCGGCGAAGAGCTGCTTGACCGCGGTCGCGCCGAGCTGTTGCAGGTTCAGGTCCACGGTGGTCAGTGGCGGCCGGCAGTCGGCGGCGAAGACCTCCCAGTTGTCGTACCCGACGATGGCCACGTCGTCCGGGATCCGACGGCCGAGGTCGAGCAGGGTCTCGGCGACCCCGGTGGCGATCTGGTCGTTGCCGCAGAAGACCGCGTCGATGTCCGGATCGGCGGTGAGCAGCATCCGGCCGGCGTGCCGGCCCCAGCGCTGGGACCACTCGCCGTAGAGCGGGTCGCCGCCGGCCAGCGGCAGGCCCGCCTCGGCCAGCACCGCGTGCAGGCCGGTCACCCGGTCGCGGGCGGCGCGGTAGGTCTCCGGGCCGGTGATGTGCCCGATCCGGCGGCGGCCGAGGGCGACCAGGTGCTCCACGGCCAGCCGTGCCCCACCGGCGTCGTCGGCGAGCACGGAGAGGTCGTTCGGGTCGTCGGACTCGCCGTAGACGTAGACGACCGGGACCGGGATGTCCCGGGTCAGCGAGGGGCGGATGTCGTTCGAGTCGCCCAGGATGATGAAGCCGTCCACCTGGCGGGCCAGCAGCGTACGGATGTAGTGCCGGCGCCGGATCACGTCCCCCCGGGCGTCGCAGAGCAGTACGCACATCTGCTCGTTGCCGAGCGCGTTCTCGATGCCGAGCAGCACCGGGAAGGCGAACCGCTCGCCGAGCTCGTCGGTGAGCAGCCCGATGGTCCGGGTGCGTCCCGAGATCAGCCCCTTGGCCAGGGCGTTGGGGTGGAAGGAGAGTTCCTCGGCCGCCTCCAGGACCCGGCGGCGGGTGGCCGGGGCGACCTCGTCCCGGGCGTTCAGCGCCTTGGATGCGGTGGCCACCGAGACCCCGGCCCGCCGCGCCACGTCGGTCAGGGTCACTGATTGAGAGCGTTGTCTGACCACCGAAATCCTTTCGGAGCGTCTTTCGAAAAGGCCGAGCAACCAGGATTGTAGTCTAGGCCCACTACGCCGCAATTTGCCCCTTCGTGGGAAGGGTCGGCAGCCGGGCGGTCTACTCGCTGTCTTCCGAAAAGGTTTTCGGATGTGGCTTCGGCCGACCCCACCACACCGGTCGACCACCCGGGCGGCCCCGCCTCCCGGTGCGCCCGACCGAGTCGACCGGACGCCCGAAGGCACGAGCCGGTGTTAGCCGGCTGAAAGCCGCGTGCGGTCTACTTGAGACGTGACCTGGGGGGAGCGTTCGGCAGTCGCCGTGGTGGGGATGGCGTGCCGCTTTCCGGGAGCGGACGACGTCGACGGGTTCTGGGCGCTGGTCCGGGACGGTCGGGTGGCCACCGCGCGGGTGTCGCCCGGCCGCTGGCGGCACGAGTACCTGCATCGGCCCGACGATCCGCGGCACGCCGACTCGGCGTACACCGACGTGGTCGCCCACCTGTCCGACGTGCGGACCTTCGACGGCCAGCGGTACGGGTTGGCGCCCCGGCGGGTGGAGGTGACCGATCCGCAGCAGCGGCTACTGGTCGCCCTGACCGACGCCGCGTTGCGGGACGCGGCCCTGCCGGAACTGCCCGTCGAGCGGACCGGTGTCTACGTCGGCGCCTCGGTCAGCGAATACCGGGAACTGCTGACCAGCCGGCTCCGGGCCGGACAGATGGCGGCCGGTGACCTCGGCGAGCCGCTGGACCCGGCGCTGGCCGAGGCGGCGGTGGGTGGAGTGGTGCCGATGCGGGCGTTCACCATGGCCGGATCGATGTTGAACATGGCGGCGGCCACGGTGAGTTCGGTCTTCGACCTGCGCGGGCCGAGCCTGGTGGTGGACGCCGCCTGCGCGTCGTCGCTGCTGGCGGTGCACGAGGCGGTCGGACACCTGCGCTCGGGCCGCTGCGACCTGGCCGTCGCCGGTGGGGTGTACCTGAACCTCGTCCCGGACAACCTGGTCGCGTTCTCCCGGATCGGCGCCCTGTCCCGCTCCGGGGTGTGCCGGCCGTTCGACCGGCGGGCGGACGGGTTCGTGCTCGGCGAAGGGGCGGCCGTGGTGCTGCTCAAGCGGCTCGACGACGCGCTCCGGGACGGCAACCGGGTGCACGGGGTGGTCCGGGGGGTGGGGTGCGCCAACGACGGTCGGGCCGACGGGCCGATGACGCCGCGCCTGGCGGGACAGGTGTCGGCCCTGCGCCACGCATACGACGACGCGGGGATCGAGCCGTCCGGGATCGGGTTCGTCGAGTGCCACGGCACGGCCACCCCGACCGGCGACGCGGTCGAGCTGGCCGCGCTGCGCGCGGTGTTCGGCGAGGACGCCGAGCCGTACGTGTCGTCGGTCAAGGCCAACATCGGGCACGCCATGTCGGCCTCCGGCATCGCCGGTCTGGTCAAGGCGCTCCTCGTGCTCGGGCACGGCGTCGTACCGCCGCAGGTCGGTTGCGAGGAGCCCGTCCCGGGACTCGGCGCGCTGCGGCTGGTCGGCCGGCCCCACCCGTGGCCCGCCGCGCCGGACGTTCCCCGGCGGGCCGCGGTCAACTCGTTCGGCTTCGGCGGCACCAACGTGCACGTCGTACTCGAGCAGGGCCGGCCCGGTGCGCTGGCCGCCCGACCGGCGCCCATCGGTGGGTCCGGGCGGGCGCTGTGGGCGGTGACCCCGGGACCGGACCCCGGCCGGGGCCGGCCCACTCCGGCGACGGGCGTGCCGACCCCGGCCCACCCGCCGGACGACGACCTGCTGGCGGCGATCGCCTCGGTCAGCGACCATCCGCGCGATACGCTGCGCGCCGGGCAGTCCCTGGTCGCGGACCTCGGGTTCGACTCCCTGATGCTGGTGGAGCTGGAGGAGAAGCTGGCGCAGCGGTACGACCTCGCCGGTGAGCTGCCCGCGGAACTGCTCGGCTGGGGCACCACCATCGCCGACCTGCACGCCTCGCTGGCGGCCCGGGACCGCCCGCCGCCCAGCTCCGGCGCCGGGGCCGGAGCACTGCCCAGCTCCGATGCCGGGGCCGGAGCGCTGCCGGAGCTGGCCGCCCTCGCGCATCGCCGCGCCCTGCTCGACGAACTCGGCCTGCCCAACCCGTACTTCGTCGCGCACGACGGTGCGCTCGGCGCGACCACCACGGTCGACGGGGTCGAGCTGGTCGACTTCTCCGGATACGACTACCTGGGCCTGGCCACCGACCCACGGGTGGTGGCGGCCGCACAGCGGGCCGTGGCGCGGTTCGGCACCTCGGTCTCGGCCAGTCGGGTCGCCTCCGGCGAACGGCCGCTGCACGGCGAACTCGAGACCGAGCTGGCCCGGCTGCTCGGCACCGAGGACGCGCTGGCGATGGTGAGCGGCTACACCACGAACCTCAGCGTGCTGGGCCATCTGCTCGGACCCGACGACCTGGCCGTGCACGACGCGCTCGCGCACGACAGCATCGTGCACGGCATCCGGCTCTCCGGTGCGACCCGCCGGCGCTTTCCGCACAACGACCTGGCCGCGCTGCGCCGGATCCTCGACGCCGACGCGGGCCGGTACCGGCGGGTCGTCGTGGCGGTGGAGGGCGTCTACAGCATGGACGGTGACCTCGCCGACCTGCCGGAACTGGTCCGGCTGCGCCGCCGGTACGGCTTCCTGCTCTATCTGGACGAGGCACACAGCATCGGCGTGCTCGGGCGTACCGGCCGGGGCGCCGGCGAGCACTGGCAGGTGGAGCCCACCGACGTCGACCTCTGGATGGGTACCCTGTCCAAGGCGCTGGCCAGTTGCGGAGGGTACGTGGCGGGCCACGCGAAGCTGGTCGACTATCTCCGGTACACCACGCCCGGTTTCGTCTACAGTGTCGGGATCCCGCCCGCCGCTGCGGCCGCCGCGCTCGCCGCCGTGCGGGTGCTGACCGCCGACACCGGACCGGTCGCACGGCTGCACCGCAACGCCGCGCTGTTCCGGGCCCGGGCCACCGCCCGAGGTGTCCGGACCGGCGGTGCCGGCACCCCGATCGTCCCGGTCGTCACCGGCGGCTCGGCCCGGACCCTCCGGCTCGGCGCGCGGATGCGGGAGCGGCGGATCAACGTCCAACCGATCGTGTACCCGGCGGTCCCGGAAGCCGCCGGACGGCTACGGTTCTTCGTCAAGGCGGCACACACCGCCGACCAGATCGAGGCGGCCGTCGACGCCCTGGCCGCCGAGCTCGGAGATACCCAGTAGAGCCGCGGGACCGCGGCGGCCGGTCTGCTTCGAGCACTCGATCAGCCACGGTCACGGTGGTGAACTCCCCCGGTGTCGGCGAGCTCGGTTGCCACCTCCCGGATGGTTGTCCGCAGCCAGCGGTGTACCGGGTCGAAGTCGAGGCGCGGATGCCAGGTCATGTAATACAGCATGGTGTCGATCTCGGGCGGCGCGTCGAGGATCCTGATCGCGCAGGTCTCGGCGTAGATGCCGACGAGCCGGCTTGGCATCGTCAGGATGAGGTCCGTGCCGGGGAGCACGAGCGGGCCGGTGGCGTGGAGGGGCAGGGTCAGCCCGGCCCGGCGGGGGGTGCCGTGTGCGGCGAGGACGCGGTCTATCGCCGGTTGCCGGCCGTTGACCAGGTCGATGATCAGGTGCCGAGAGGCGAGGTATTCCTTCAAGTCGATGCCTCCCCGATCGGCGAGGGGGTGGGCGGCGGAGAGCATGCAGACGAAGCGGTCGGTGAAGAGTCGTTCGCTGCGTAGCTGGTCCGGCGCCTGGGTGCCCAGAAAGGCGAGATCGACCGCGCCGTGCTCCACCTCGGTGAGGATGTCGCGGTGCCACGCGTGGAACTGCAACGTGGATCCGGGCGAGCCGGCCGCGATCTTGTGGGCGAGGCCCGGCCCGAGCACCGCCTGAGCGTAGTCGGAGGCCGCGAGCTTGATCAGTTGGGCGGTCGTGGAGGGGGCGAAGTCCTCACCGGCGAAGATGTCCTCCAGTTGTACGTCCTCGGTGGGCTGTCCGGTGGCGCGTCCTGGGAGGCGGTCGGGAACAGTTTCGTGTTCGACCCGGCGACGAACCGATGGAGTTCGCTGCCGCCGATGCCGGCCGATGTCCTGCGGGGCAGCGCGGCCATCGGCGTCTCCGGCAGCAAGATCTACCTTGCCGCCGGGATGCGGACACTGACCCCCGGCCCAGGCGGGTTGCAGGACACCGTGGCGACAGTGAACTCCTACGACGTCGTCACCCGCCGCTGGGCACGGCTGCCTGACCTGCCGGAGGCCCGCGACCACGCCGGCGGTGCCGTCGTCGGCACCACCTTGTTCGTCGTCGGCGGACGCGACCGCGGGCAGGTCAACGTCCGTGACACCGTGTTCGCCCTCGACCTTCGCGGCGGCAGCTGGAACGCTCGGGCCTCAATGCCCACCGCCCGAGGCGGCATCGCCACCGCCGTGATCGGGACCACCATCTACACCTTCGGCGGAGAAGGCAACGTCGTCGACGGCGTCAACACCGTTTTCCCGCAAACGGAGGCGTACGATGCCCGCCGTGACCGCTGGCAACGGCTGGCGCCCATGCCGATTCCCCGCCACGGCGGCGCGGCGGTCGCCGTGGGCGACAGCATCTACCTGCCCGGCGGCGGCAACCGCGGCGGCGGAGCACCGATGGACGTCAACGACGCTTTTCGGCCCGGTCATAGGTGACCACCGTGCATGACAAAGGAACGACGTCGAGCGGAGGCCATCCGGGTCACGCTGGATCGTGTCCGGCGTGGCGTACGCGACGCCTCTGACGTCAGCGGAGAGAAACCGCACAGGCTGCCCGTCGAGCGGCCCGCCGACGCCGGCCTTCTCGAACACGCGCACGCCCTCCGTCAGATCGACCTCGGATTTTGCGTGCGTCTCGCGGGTGAGCACGTCTGAGCTCAGGCGGAGCCGGCCGCCTGCTGGTTCCACATCGTGATCACGACGCCGACGACGAAGACCTGCACCGGCAGCGGCAGGCCCGGCAGGTCGGCGGCGACGTCACCGCGCCAGAAGCTCGTCTGCCGCACCGAGCCGACCCGGCGGCCGGCGGCGTGCAGTTCCTGCTCGCTGCTGAACAGCGAGGCGCGCTGGAAGTGGTACGTCTGCCCGTCGGCCTCGACCGTCCACCGCCTGCGGCCGACCCGGTCCGCCGAGGCGACCACACCGCCCGCCGCGTCGAGCAGGGTGTAGCGGTTTCCCCAGGCGTTGCCGCGCACCTCGTAGCGCCGGCCCTCCAACTCGAAGTCGCCGCCGTTGCGCCAGAAGGCGTTATCCCAGGTCGTCACGGCCCGGTCCCGGACGCTGATCTCGTATCGGCTGCGCCACGCGCTCACCCTGCGGGCCTTCAACACGTCGTCAGGCTAACCCCAGTGGGCGAGCCCCAACCGGCAGCGCAGCGGCTGACCGTCAGGCTGGACAGCACCCCGTCCGTCAGCAGGCCGTGGTGGCCACGCAGAGCCGGCTGGCGGTGCGTTTCGCCAGCTCCCGCAGGCGCTGCGGATCCTCGACGTAGAAGCTCGTGATCGCGACCAGGTCGGCCACCCGGACGACCGCGGCGAGCACGACCTGCCGGTCGAACACCTCTCCGGTGGCGGTGTCCCGATCGTCGATCTGGGTTCGGACCATCAGCGACTCCTCACCGGCGAAGTTCCGGTCGATCACCGACGCGGAGCGCTCCGCCTCGGCCGGGCGGCTCGGCGTGGAGTTCTCGGTCGCGGTGCGGTAGACCGCGCAGGCCGAGACCGTCCGGGTCACGTCGGTCATCACCTGCCGGGCGACCTCGCCGGGAAACCGTCGCGCCTCGGTGAAGACGTACGTGTGCCCCTCGTCGTCGCCCTTCCTGGCCACGATCTGGCCGCGCATGAACAGGTACGTCCGGTAGGCGTCGATGTTGAGCGAGGCGTACCGGGGGCACGCGTCCTCCTGGGCGAACTGCCAGGTCGGATACTCCCCGGCCAGATAGGTGTGCGCGTTGTCGATCTCGAAGTCCGGCCCGACGTCGGAGGGTTGCAGCATCGCCTCGATCGGGATCGCGTCGCCCTGGAATTCGACGTCCGGTCCGACCGGCTGCGGCCGAAGCAGCGTCCAGGCGCTCCCGAGCAGGGCGACGACGGCAAGCGTCGCGCCCGCCACGGCACGGATCCGCCGCCGCGTACCGCGCCGCCGGATCCGTGCCGCCTCCGCCCAGTACAGCGTGGACAGTTCCCGGTCCAGCCGGCCCGCCAGCTCGTCCAGCCTGTCGGTCATGACACCGCACCTTCCGGCTCGTCGGTCAGCAGCTTCGCCAGCGTCGCGCGGCCCCGGGACAGCCGCGCCTTGACGGTTCCGACCGGTACGCCGGTCTCCCGCGCCGTCTCCGCCACGCTCAGGCCGAACAGGTAGTGCAGGGCGAGCGCCCGGCGCTGCGCCTCCGGTAGCTGTCGCAGCGCCTCGACGATCTCCAGGGTCTCGGTGGACGGCGCGGCTACCGGCACGGGCGGACCGTGCCGGACATGTGCCCGGATCCGGCTGCGCAGGCCACGCCACCGGCTGATGGCGAGCCGGGTGGCGACGACGCGTACCCACGACTCCGGGTCCTCGTACCGGCCCACGGTCGACCAGCGCTGCCAGGCCCGGACGAATGCCTCGTGGACGACGTCCTGCGCCTCGGCGAGGTCGCCGGTCATGACGTACACGAATCCGACCAGGCGTTGCCGGGTGCTCCGGTAGAAGTCGTCGAAGTCATGGCCGTCACTCACCCGGTCCTCCGCGAAAATGCATGCGGGTTATACGCGCATGCCCACCCGGGAGGTTGCGTCGCGACGTGAGGTTTCCGGCCTGCCCGGCCGAGCCCGAACCACGTCCCGATCTCCCATCGGCGGTACCGGGCCGAAGTCACCGGCGAACACCGGTCGATCCCCTCCGGTCGAGCCCGGGGCGCTGGTCGACGCTGCTCCGCCGGTGTCGGTCAACGCGCGGCGACCGCGCCGAGCAGTTCGAGGTACACGTCGAGGAAGAGCCCGCCCTTCAGCTCCGCGCTCGGGCCGGCGCCGAGGAGGCCCACCTCGGGGTCGTAGGTGACCCCGCCCTTCGGACCGATCGGGAGGACGATGGCGTCCGCCGCCGCCCGATAGGTGGCCAGGGCGCCGCCGCCCCGGATCAGCGTCCGGATGTTCGCGGCGACCACCTCGGCGTGCTGCTGGGCGGCCCGGGCCTGCTTCATCTCCGGTACCGCCGTGACGTCGCCGACGGCGAACACCGTCTCCTGTCCGGGCAGCCGCAGCTCCGCGGTGACGGCGAGACGGCCGTCGGGGTGCCGGGCCGGGCGCAGCTCCGGGCCGAGGTAGTCGCTGTCGACGGTCCCGCCGTAGCAGGGAAACCAGATGTCGGCGCCGATGCCGACCCCGGCCCGGGTCGTCACGGTGAAGCCGCCGGCCTGACCGGGACGGGTCTGCGGCAGCTCGCGCAGGGACGTGCCGAGCAGCAGTTCCACGCCCAACTCGTCGAGCTGGGCCCGGAGTTCCGCGCGGAACGCGTCCGGAAAGCGGCCGGACACCAGGTCGGCGGCCGGGTCGACGACGGTGACCCGCTTCTCCGGCCAGACCGCCTTGATCTCGCCGGCGAACTCCAGCCCCACCGGCCCGGCGCCGAGCAGCAGGATCCGGCCGGCGCGGGCCAGCGGCGCCCGCGTGCCCCGGAGCTTGGCGGTGGCCGCGGCGGCCTCCTCGACGTCGAGCTTCGCCGGGTACGGCGAACGCGAACCGGTGGCCAGCACGAGGTAGTCCGCCGTGAGCCGCCGGCCGGAGCCGAGCTCGACCGCGTTCGGGTGCACCCGGACCGCGCGGTCGCGGAGCACCCGGCCACGGGTGAGCAGACCGTCGTACGGAATGAAGATCCTTTCCGTCCAGTTCTGATCGACAACCGCGCGCAACGCGGCGACGTTGTGCACGAACGTGTCCCGGGGTTCGACGAGTACGACGTCGGCGACGTCGTCGAGCGCCTTCGCCACGCTGATTCCGCCATATCCGCCGCCGAGCACAGCCACAGTGGGAGCCACAGCACACCTTCCGGGGAGTTGGTCGCGGTCGTATCTCCGCGTCACCGACTCTGCGGGCCGCGACGAGGGGTAGGAAGGCCGGGCCGATGGTGGTAGGGACAGGGATACCGTCCGGGCGCCGTACCGCTGTTAGGTTCGACGAGTGAGCGACAACGAGCTGGGGTTGTTCCTCCGGTCCCGCCGTACCGCGATCACTCCGGCCGAGGTGGGGCTGCCGGCGGGTCCCCGGCGACGCACCTCGGGACTGCGCCGGGCCGAGGTCGCGATGCTCGCCGGAGTCAGCGTGGAATACCTCATCCGGCTCGAACAGGGCCGGGACCGGCACCCGTCGCCGCAGGTCCTCTCCGCCCTCAGCGAGGCGCTGCGGCTGACCCCGAGCGAGCGGGTCCACCTCCACCGGCTGAGCAAGGCGTCCGGCGGCGGCTTCAGCTGCATGGGCGACGCCGTTCCCGGACGTGACGTCCGGCCCACCGTGCGGGCGCTGCTCGAACGACTGGAACCGACCCCGGCGATGCTGCTCAACCGGCTGAACGAGATCGTCGGCCGGACCGCCGGCTTCGAGCGGTTGGCGGGGCCGGTCGGCCTGCTGGACGGTGCCATGCCGAACTTCGCCCGGTACGTCTTCGCCGACCAGCGGGCCCGCACCGCGTACCCGGACTGGGACCACGTCGCCGACGAGCAGGTGGCGATGCTCAAGCAGGGCCCGTTCCGGGCGGACCCGCACGTCGCGGGTCTCGCCGACGAGCTGACCCTGGCCGCCGGGGACGCGTTCACCCGCCGGACCGGGACGGTGCCCGGGCTGCCGAGGTCGAACGGCATCGTCCGGTGGGTGCATCCGGAGGTGGGCGAGCTGCGCCTGGCGTACGAGATGCTCGACCTCGCCGCCGAGGACGACCAGCGGCTGGTGGTCTACCTGCCCGCCGACGCGGCGACCGGCGGCGCGCTCGACCGGCTGCACCGTGGCCGGCCGCACGGCCTGCGGGTCGTGTCCGGCTGACCCTGCGCGTGGCGGAGCGCCGAAGGGCCGGCTGGAAGAATCCTCCCATGATCCGAATTCGACCCACCGGTGTCGCCGACGCGGTCGTGCTGGCCGAGGCGTACCTGGCCAACCGCAGCTTTCTGGCCCCCTGGGAACCCGTCCGGCCGGAGAGCTTCTTCACCCCCGCCGGTCAGCGTGCCCGGCTCGAACAGGCGACGGCAGACCGGGAGAGCGGCACCGGCTACGGCTGCGTGATCGAGTACGACGGGCAGGTCTGCGGCACGATCACGCTGTCGTCGATCCTGCGCGGGCCGGCACAGTCCGCGAACCTCGGCTACTGGGTGGCGAAGTCCGTCAACGGGCGCGGAGTCGCGACCCGGGCGGTGGGTCTGATCCTCGACATCGCCTTCGGCGAACTGGACCTGCACCAGGTGATGGCCGGAACACTGCTGCACAACACCGGGTCACAGCGGGTACTCGGGCGCAACGGGTTCGACCGGATCGGCGTCGCCAGGGCACACGTCGAAATCGCGGGGGAGTGGCAGGACCACATCCTCTTCCAACGCCTGACCGACCGCTGATCCGGCCCCGCCTCAGGCCCGGCGACGCCACCGGGGCGGGCCAGGACACCGCCACCGGTCGCGCGTGGCGATGGTGGTGACCGTACTCACCCGGCCACTCGATGACCAGCAGGTATCAGAAGCACTCTCGCCCGCTCCTGAGCCGAGCGGCTCGGCGAGCGAGGCCCCGGGGCGCAGCTCGGCGTGGGAGGTCTGGGACGTCGACTCCCACATCCGGATCGTCAACCGGCAAATCGAGCAGGCTCGGGCGATCGGCAACCTGTCCATCCTCCCGGACGCGTCGAGCACGCTGGCGGTCCGCGTCTCACATCGATATCGGTGTCATTGCCTGGCGTCACCGGAAGTGGTGGAGGCCGTTACACGTGCCGGCGACAACCGGCCGGTGAGCAGGATCCAGGCGCAGATGGCCGCGAGCGGGACCAGGCCCAGCAGGTCGGCGGATGCCGGGTCGAGGCCGCCGGCGTCGATCAGCAGGGCGGCGGAGAGCGTCCCGATGACCATGTTGTTCCCGGCGTGGGCAAGGCAAGCGACCCAGACGCTGCCGGAGCGCAGGAACAGCCAGGCAAGGATCACGGCCTGGGCGACGATCAGGAGAGTCCAGGTGACGATCCCGAGCAGCGGGCTCGCGTAGCCGGCGTAGTCGGTGAAGACCAACGGGTAGTGCCACGCGGCCCAGACGAGACCGGTGATGAGCGCGGCGCGGGCGGGGCTGCGACCGACCCGCTGTTGGAGGTAGCTTCGCCAGCCGAACTCCTCACCCCAGAACAACGGAGTCAGGACGACGGGGGCCACGAGCACCAGCAGCGTGGCGGGGCCGGGGAGGTCGGCCAGGTCGGGCTCGTACAGCCCGAGGGTGGTGGCCAAGCCGACGGTCACGGCCAGCACCAGCACGGGGCCGATCCAGGCGATCAGGTAGTAGCGTTTCGCGGCCCGCAGACGCGGCGCCAGGCCCGCGTCGGCGAAGCCTTCCCTGGTGACCCAACGGCGTACGACGACGGCCGCGATCGCCGGCCCGAACGCCATCGGAAGCCCCATGGTCAGCTGGGTCACCGGGTCGGCTATCGACCAGCCGAGCACCGCGTGCGCGACGAAGACGGCCGCCCACGCCAGTCCGAAAGCGATGAGGAGATAACTGAGCACACCCTTGGATCCCATGGCCTGGAAGGCAACCACCGATCCACGCCGGACGTCGTCACACCAAAGGGCCAAGACGCCGTCATACCTGAGAGCTACGGTCACCCGATCGGGCGCACCGGCAGGCGACGACCACGAAGGGACCAGGGTCAGGCCGCCGCCCGCGCGTCGTGCAGCAGCCGGAGCTGGCCGAGCTCGGCGACGTTCTTCATCAGCTCCGCGTTGACCCAGGCGACCATGTGCGCGACGGTGTGCGCCGGGTCGCCCTGCCACGGGAACGGGGCTGTCTCGTCGAGGTCCGCCTCGGTGAGTCCGTCGAGCACCGACAGCCATTCGGCGCGGAGGGCGCGCAACCAGGCGACCGTCGCCACGGCGTCGCCGGGCCAGTCGACCTCGGCGCGGTCCGGTGGGGTCCGCCCCCGTGCGTGGTCGACGGTCACGCTCCACCACCAGCCGATGTGCCAACTGAGCCAGCCGACGGTGGGAACCGGGACCGGATCCGGCTCGGTGTCCGACCAGTCCGGCCGCCATCGGCCGGCGCCGTCCGGACGTACCGTCCAGAAGTGTGCGGCCGGCTGCCACAGCAGGTGGGCGGGCTCCAGCCGCTCCAGGTGGTATTCGAACAGCGACCAGGTCAGGTCGAACTGCCAGCGCAGCAGTTCGGAACGGGACGTCGACACCCGGGCGATCCTCGCATCGCGGGGGCGGTGGGGCGAGCGGTTATCCCACCGGTACATCCTTCGGTGCCGGCGGATGCCGGTTCAGAGCGGCTTGACGTACCGGTGGCAGGGGACCGGAATCGTGCCGTCCCCGACCACCGCTGGATAGTCGAACAGCCCGTCGTCGATCCAGCCGGACCGCTGGTAGAACCGTCGGGCCCGGCTGTTCCCGGGGACGACCGCCAACCAGGCCCGCCGGTGACCACCGGCGGCGACCAGCCGCTCGGCCTCGGCGAGCAGCCGGCCGGCGACACCGCTGCCGCGATGTGACGCGGCGACGTACACCTGCTCGACCTCCTCGCCGACCACCATGACGAAGCCCGCCACCTGCCGGTCCGGGCCGGCGACCGCCACCACGGTGTCGCCGACGCGCTGCGCGGCCCGTGCCCGGAACGACTCCGGGGTACGCACCGCGACGAGAGCCTCCGGCACGTGCCCCAGATGCCCGTCGCGCCAGCCGGCCGCCCAGATCGTCGCGACCGCCTCGGCGTCTGCGGCGGTGGCCGGACGCAGGTCGATCTCCGGTATCGAGTCGATCTCCGACATCGGGCGAGGGTAACAGGAGTGTCCGGGGGCGCCGGTGGCGTCGCCGTGGTGAGCGCACCTGGTGAGGTACCTCCGGAGACCGTCGACCGGGCTCCACGACCGGCGGGCCGGTCCACCGCCGGCGACGCGCGGGTCACCCTGGATGGTGCAGGGCGAGGATCACCCGGCGCCGGGCGTCCCGGTACGTGACGCCGGCCCGGCTCAGGGTCGTTGACACCGAGCCGGGCAGGCGGTCGTGGCGGAGCAGCGCCAGCAGCAGGTGTCCGGAACCGATCTCCCGGTGCCGCAGGGCGATCGCCTCGCGCAGGCACAGTTCGACGACCTTCCTGGCTCCCGCGTCGAGCGGCCCGGCGAGCCAGCCGTGCCGGCGCGGTCGCTCCGGCGGTCCCGGGCGGTCGAGCAGCGCGGCGGAGCCGAACTCCTGCTCGATGCGCCGGAACACCTCCTCGGCGTCGACGCCGACGGCGCGGAGAGCGCAGATCTCGTCGTCGGTGAGCCGTCTCCGGCCGGCCGGTCGGCTCACCGCCGCCCGGAGCACGGTGGTGGTGACGCCGTAGCCGGCCAGAATCCGGGCACCGGTGCCCCGGCCGTCGGCGGCGAGGCCGAGCAGCAGGTGTTCCGGACCGGCCCGGGCCGCCCCGGTCTCGGCCGCGATCTCGACGGCGGCGGAGAGGGTACGGCGGGCGTCCGCGGTGAACCGCTCGAACATGTTCCGCTCCCACGGGTTGGCCGGTCCGGGTGTTCCAGGTCTCTCGGACGGAGGCCCGACAGGTGATGCCGGAGGCGCCCGCCGCGCCCGCCGGCGGTCGGGTCCGGTCGGGCGCCGCGGGTCCAGCGGCACCCGGCAACGCTGTCAACCTAGATTGACAGCATCGTTTCTGTCAACCGGGGTTGACGGAACGGGTGGCCTCGTGACCGCCGTGGCGGCCCTGGACCCGCTCCCGCCGGCAGCGGTCAGTCGCGGGGCGGAGGTGGACCTAGGACCACCCCGCTCCGGGTGGCAGGACGTGTGACCGGCCGCCCGGTCGGCGCGACGATTCCAGGTATGACAACGAAGCTTTCCCGCCGCAACGTGCTCGTCGCCGGTCTCGCCGTCGGTGCCACCGCCGGTACCTCGCTGGCCGCCGGCGCGGCGACCGCAGGCCCGGGCCGGGAGTCCGCGCACTCCGGATCCGCCGCACCGGAGGCGGTGATCGCGTTCACCGCCGCCACCGTGATCGACCCGGCGTCCGGGCGGGTCCGACCTGACACGACCGTGCTGGTACGCGGCGACAGCATCACCGAGGTCGGCCGGACCGGCCAGGTCCGGGTGGCGCACGGCGCCGCCGTGGTCGACCTGCGCGGCAGGTTCCTGATCCCCGGCCTGGCCGACATGCACACCCACGGGTACGCCGAACAGATCGATCCGGCGCTCTGCGTGGCCAACGGGGTGACCACGGTCCGGGAGATGTCCGGTACGGCTGCCGTGCACGACTGGCGGCGCCGGATCGAGGCGGGCACCCTGCTCGGCCCGCGCTACACGATCGGCAGCCGGATCGTCGACGGTGCACCGACGATCTGGGATCCGACGATGCTCAGCGTGCTCTCGGTGGCCGACGCCGAGCAGGCCCGGCAGGCGGTCCGCCAGGTGGTGGCGGAGGGGGCAGATTTCGTGAAGGTCTACTCCCGGCTGTCGCCGTCGTCGTACCGGGCGATCGCCGCCGAGTGCCGTCGGCTCGGTGTCGAGTTCGCCGGCCACTGCCCGGACGAGCTGCCGATCACCGAGGCGGCCACGCTGGGGCAGGCGAGCGTCGAGCACGTGTTCTGGGCCGCCATCGACACGTCGAGTGCGGAGGAGCAGCTCCGGGCCCAGATCGGACGGATCCGGCTGGAGACCGGCGACTACAGCGGCTGGTTCGCCGCGATCCACCCGGTGGAATGGCTCGCCGCGCACACGTTCAGCCCGGCCAAGGCGCGTCGGGTGTTCGCGCGGCTGGCTGTTCGTCGTACCCGCCAGGTGCCGACCCTCGCCATGCACCACGGGCTGGACAACGCGCGCACCCTCGACCTGTACGCCGATCCGCGCGTCCGCTACCTGCCCGCGCCGATGCTCGCCGGCCAGCAGTACGCCCTCGACGAGCTGTATCTCAAGGACCGCTCTCCGGCGGAGGACCCGGAGTGGGCGGCGATGTTCGCGCACCGGCTCCGGATGGTCGGCGAGCTGCACCGGGCCGGGGTACCGCTGATGGTCGGCACCGACGTCGGCACCTGCGGATTGTTCCCGGGCTTCTCGGTCCACGACGAACTGCGGTACCTGGTCGAGGCCGGGCTGAGCCCGATGGCCGCGCTGTACGCCGCGACCGCCGAACCGGCGAGCTTCCTCGGTGCCCGTACCGGCCGCATCGCCCGGCAGGCCGCCGCCGACCTGGTGGTGCTGGATGCGAATCCGCTTACCGAGATCGGCAACACCCGGCGGATCGACGGGGTGGTGGTGCGGGGCCGCTACCTCGACCGGGCGGCGCTGGACGGTCTGCTGCGCGGGGTCGAGGAGGCGGCCGCCGCGATGTCCGAGGAGGCGCCGGGTGGCGCGGTCGCGGCGGTCGGCTGCCCCTGTCACGGCGCCGCCGCGACCGGGGCGCGGACCCGGGCGGCGTGACCCCCGATGCCGTCGGCCTGGCCATGTCGCCGGCCTGGCCGGGGCGACCGCGCGCCCGGTCGGGCCGGCCCGGCACGGTCAACCCAGCCGGTGTCGGTGCGCTGCCGTCCGGACCGGTCGGGCTCGCCCGGTCAGCTCCGGCCGGCCGGCGGCGCGGCGGTGCTCTGCCGGATCACCAGGGTCGGCTCGATCGGCGTGGCGCTGTGCAGCACCGGGACCGGCCCGCCCGTCCGGCCGGTGGCGTCGAGCAGTTGCAGCAGGGTCGCCATGCCGCGCCGGCCCACCTCGTCGAAGTCCTGCCGGACGGTGGTCAGCGGCGGCAGCATGAACTCCGCCTCCGGGATGTCGTCGAAGGCCACCACGCTGATGTCGGCCGGTACCCGGACGCCCCGCTCGTGCAGGGCGCGCAGCAGACCGAGCGCCATCTGGTCGTTGGCGACGAAGACCGCGGTGACGTCCGGGTTGCCGGCCAGCGCGGTACCGGCCGCGTACCCGGACCGGGCGCTCCAGTCCCCGGAGATGATCGGCGGTACGGCGGCGCCGGCCTCCTCCAGCGTCTGCCGCCAGCCGATGATCCGGTCACCCGCCTCCAGCCAGTCGCTCGGGCCGGAGACGTGCCACACGGTGCGGTGTCCGAGTTCGAGCAGGTGCCGGACGGCGAGTCTGGCCCCGGCGACCTGGTCCACCGAGACGGACGGCAGCCCGCTGTCCTGGCCGGCCTCGACGGCCACCGCCGCCATGCCCTTGGGCAGGCTGTGCAGCGCGGCGGCGGCCGCCATCTGCGGCGCGATGATGATGACCCCGTCCACACCCTGACCGTCCAGCGCCTCGACCGCGCTGAGTACGCCCCGGCGGTCGACCTTCTCCAGCGTGACGATGCTGACCCCGTAACCGGCGGCCCGGGCGGCGCGCTCGATGCCGAGCAGTGTGGAGGCCGGGCCGAACAGGATGGTGTCGAAACTCACCACTCCCAGCACCCGGGAGCGGCGGCTGGCCAGGGCCCGGGCCATCGCGTTCGGCCGGTAGCTCAGCTCGGCCATCGCCCGGACCACCCGGTCCCGGGTCTCCGGCCGGACCCGTGGATGACCGTTGATCACCCGGGAGACCGTCTGGTGCGATACTCCGGCGAGCCGGGCCACGTCGGTCATCACCGCCGGGCGCCCGGTCCGCGACGGCGTGGTCACGTGGTTCTCCTCCGCCAGCACAATCCCGCTACCACCTTCCACCCCCGCCGGCGACGCCGGACGTTCGATCCAGGTTAGCCCTATCACCCTGGTCGACGTTCGCGACGGCGCGTCTTCGGCCAGGTTACGTTTCGGGTCCACCGGGCGATGTCGATCTCCGGTCCGGCGGAGTCGTCGGCGCCGCCGATCCCTGCCGCCCGCCCGCCGGCCCCGCCCCGAGCGGTCGGCAGCACCAGGTCGGCCCGCCGGACCGCGCCACCCCCGCGCTCGCCCCGGGCGCTCGACGGCTCTTCCCGCGGCCGCGCGACCGGCCCGGTCGCCACTGCGGCGTGCCCGGCGTGCCGGTGCTCCCCGGCTGCCCGGCGGTGCCGGGCTGCCCGGCTGCCCGGTATGAGGCAACTGCTATGCGCCGGCCGGCGGGTCGGGGACCTAGATTAATGAGCATCGATCGAGGGCGTCGGATCCTCATCTTCCCCGCTCCCATAAGGAGTCGTCATGCTCAGACGCCACCTCCTCCGGGCCACGCTCGGCCTGCTGACCCTGGCCACCTCGCTGGTCGGGGTCCAGGTCGCCGCCGCGCCGGCCACCGCCGCGCCGGTGCGCACGGTCTACTACGACGCGAGCCGGGCCGGGGAGTTCACCACCAACTTCACCCAGGCCGCCCAGATCTGGAACAGCAGCGTCAGCAACGTGCGGCTGGTCGCCGGCACGCCGGCGACGGTGACGATCTACGTCGACAGCGGCTGGCCGCGGGCGTACGTCACCGGGCTCGGTTCCGGACGGGTCTACATGGGTTGGCAGGCCGTGAACCAGGGGTACGACCGGACCCGGATCGCGACCCACGAACTCGGGCACATCCTCGGGCTGCCCGACCGGCGTACCGGACTCTGTTCGGATCTGATGTCCGGCAGCAGCGCCCCGGTCTCCTGCCGCAACGCGTACCCCAGCGCGGCCGAGGCGGCCCGGGTCGACGCGCTGTTCGCCGGCGGCCTCGTCCCCGGGTACGCCGGCGGCGCGGCGGCGACCGTCGCCGGAACGTACGTCTGGACCACCGGCTGACCGTCGGGCGGGCCGCGCCGCAGCACCCGGCGCGGCCCGCCCGGGTCGACTCCCGGTCCGGGCGGTCCGGCACGCCGCCCGGGCCGTTGCCGTGCCCGGCTCTCCGGGCGGGCACCTGGACCGGTCCTGGCGGGGCCCTGGCCGCCGGGTCTCCCGGAGCGGCACCGCGGGAGTTCCGGATCCGAGCGACTGGCTACAGTGGACCGCGCACGAGGTGGTCGTCGGTGGCGGCCGGTAGGGTCGCCGACACCGGCGGGCCGCCCCCCACCGGTTGAGCCGATTGGTTACCTTGAAGCCGGTCGTTCAAGATCTGACCGCCTGGGCCACGTCCGGTCGGCTGGTTCCCGGTGCGGTGTTGGGGAGGTTTCGGGTGGGTTCGCACGGGTCGGCGGTGGCTGTCCCGCCAGGCCGGTTGGCCGTTCCGCCGCAACCCCGCCCGCCGGACATGCTGCGCCGGATCACCACGCCGTTGCGCCGCACGCCCGGCCGGTTCACCGCGATCCTGGCCGGAGTGGTCGTGCTGGGCCTGCTCACCGGCGTGGTCGCGTTCGTCGGCGTACGGCAGCGCGCGGACCTGGTCCGCGGCGTCACCGCCCGCAGCGGCGAGCTGGCGGTGGCGGCACAGAGCCTCTACCGCGCGCTGTCCGACGCCGACGCCACCGCCGCGAGCGCCTTCCTCTCCAACGGTCTCGAACCGCCCGCGCTGCGCGACCGCTACCAGCGTGACCTGGCCGACGCCGCCTCGGCGCTGACCGTCGTCTCGGCCGCGGTCTCGGACGACAGCCGGGGTGCCGCGGCGGTCGCCCGGATCACGGCACGGCTTCCGGTCTACAGCGGGCTGGTGGAAACCGCCCGCACCTACAACCGGCAGGGCCTGCCGCTGGGCGTCGCCTATCTGCAGGAAGCCTCCGGCCTGATGCGCGACGAACTGCTGCCCGCCGCCCAGGAGCTCTACGCGACCGCCTCGACCGAGCTGGACGAGGCGCGGGACCGGGCGGCCGGCTTCCCCTGGGTGGCGGTGCTGCTCGCCCTGTTCACCCTGGCGGCGCTGGTGCTGACGCAGATCCACCTGACCCGGCGTACCAACCGGCTGCTCAACGTCGGGCTGCTCGTCGGCACCGG
This sequence comes from Plantactinospora sp. ZYX-F-223, assembly GCF_039649625.1. Lineage (NCBI taxonomy): Bacteria > Bacillati > Actinomycetota > Actinomycetes > Micromonosporales > Micromonosporaceae > Plantactinospora > Plantactinospora sp. ZYX-F-223. Next base: position 260,541 of record NZ_JBDJAV010000006.1, read on the forward strand.
TGCCACGGTACTGCTGATGGCCTGGCTGACCGGGTCGGCGCTGGTCGCGGCCGGAAACCTGCGGGACAGTAGGGACTCCGGTTCGGCCCAGGTCAACCTGCTCGCCGAGGCCCGGATCGCCGGTTTGCAGGCCCGTGCGGACGAGGCGCTGACCCTGGTCGCCCGAGGCAACGGCGCGGCGTTCGAGGAGAACTACGGTGTCGTGATGGAGCGACTCGCCGGCGCCGACGGCTCGGGCGGACTGCTGGCGCAGGCCCGGGCGGCCGCTCCGGACGACACCACCCGGCAGGCGGTCGAGGCCGCCATCGCCCGGAGCAGGGAGTGGTCGGCGGCGCACCGCAACGTGCGGACCCTCGACGACAGCGGCGAGTACGCCAAGGCGGTGGCCGCCACGGTGGGCACCGGCGAGCAGACCACGGCCGCCATCTTCAACCAGTTCGACGAGGCGCTCGCCCTGGCCATCACCCACAACGGAGACCGGTTCGAACGCGAGGCGGTCAGCGCCGGCCGGGCCCTGACCGGGGTCGACATCGGTATCGTCGGACTGAGCCTCGTCCTGCTGATCGGGGCCGCGGTGGGCATGCAGCAGCGGATTGTGGAGTATCGATGAGACACCGGCATCTCGCCGGCCGGTTCCTCGCCGGCATCCTCGTGGTGGTGGCCACGGCGGGTCTCGCCGGATGCGGCACGGACGAGCCGACGCTCCCCGACAGCCAGATGCATGCCGACCCGCCCCGGCCGGTCGGCATGCAGGACCCGGCGGTCGTCCCGACCGGTCCGGCGGCGTCGTCCGGCTCGTGCAACCCCCGGGCCAGCCTGCGGCCGTCCGGCACGCTGCCCCGTCCCCGGCAGATGCCGTCCGGCACGGCGATGGCCGAGATCGTCGAGCGTGGACGGTTGATCGTCGGCGTCGACCAGAACAACTACCAGTTCGGGTTCCGCGATCCGCGGACCGGTCAACTCACCGGCTTCGACGTCGACATCGCCCGGGAGATCGCCCGGGGTCTCTTCGGCGACCCGGGCCGGATCCAGTTCCGGGCGATCAGCTCGGCCGACCGGATCAAGGTGGTCAAGGAGGGCACCGTCGACATGGTGGTCCGGACCATGACGATGAACTGCGAACGCTGGCAGGACGTCAGCTTCTCCACGGAATACTTCACCGCCGGCCAGCGCGTCCTGGTCAACCGTGGCTCCGGGGTGAAGACCATCGAGGACCTGCGGGGCAAGAAGGTCTGCGCGGCGGCCGGCAGCACCTCGATCCGGAACATCGCGGAGAAGGGCACGGTGCCGGTCTCGGTGGTCAACTGGACGGACTGCCTCGTGCTGCTCCAGCAGAACCAGGTCGTCGCGGTCTCGACCGACGACAGCATCCTGGTCGGGCTCGCCGCGCAGGACCCGAACACCGAGGTCGTCGGCCCGCGGTTCAGCGACGAGCCGTACGGGGTGGCGATCTCCCGCGAGGCGCCGGAACTGGTCCGGTTCGTCAACGGCGTACTGGCCAAGATCCGCTCCGACGGGACCTGGACCCGGCTCTACACCCGATGGTTGACGTCGCTGGGCCCGGCGCCCGCGCCACCGGTCGCGCGTTACCGGGACTAGCGTGTCTCGTGGACCTTCCGGCGCAGTGGCGGGGCATCGGCGGTCACCCGTCGGCGCCGGCCGGCACCACGAGAGGCGGTTGGTCGCGCCGATGACCGTGCCGCCGCCGTCCCCGATGGGCCGTGCCGAGGTCGACCGGCTGCTCGGCGCGCTCGGCGCGGCACACGAACGGGCCTCGGCCGCGCTGTACGCCCTGGACGGCCGGCCCGAGCTCGCCCTGCTGCGGGACACCCGGCCGACCGGCGAGACCGCCCGGGTCGGCGCCGACGTGCTCGCCCGGACCGGCGCGCTCTGGTCCCAGTTCGCCGCCTTCGGTGCCCTGCTCGGCCAGGCCCGCGAGGTACGCGCCCGGCGGTCCCGGCCCGGCGACATCGAGTTGCGGGAACTCGGCGAGTTGCTCGGTGCCCCGCTGGTCGCGCTCGACGCCGACGGGACGGTGCTCGACGACCCGGCCGCCGTACCGGCACAACGGATCCGGTTGTCCGCACTCGCGCGCCGGATCGAGACCGAGGCGGCCGCACTGGCCGGCACCCTCGCCCGGCTGGAAGCCGCGCGGTCCCGGCTCGCCGGATGGTTCGGGCAGCTCACCGACGCGCTGCGGCGGCTGCGGGCGGAGGCCGTCGCGCTGAGCGGGGCGGAGCGACCCGGCGATCTGGGGGACGCCCGCTGTCCGGCCGCAACCGATGCCGCGCCGTCGTCGCGAGACGAACTCGACCGGCTCGACCGGGCGGTCGAGGAGGCGTACCTGGGTGCGCTCGCCGACCCGCTCGGCGTGACCGGGACCGGACCGACCGCGACCGCACTTCGGGACCGGTTGCGGCGGTTCGAGATCGAGGTCGCCGCCCTGACCGGTCGGCTCGCCGAGCTGACCGAGGTACGCGACGGCTACTCCGGACGGGCCGCGCGGTTGGCGACCGAACTGGACGAACTCGCCAGGGCCGCCGCCGAGACGGCCCGCACGCATGCCCTGGCGCAGGACAAGATCGCCAATTCGGCGCTGCCGGACCCGTCGCCGGATCCAACTCCGGCGTTGCGTGCCCAGTTCGCCCAGCTCGGCCAGGTGCACCGGGAGCACCGGTGGAGCCAGGTCGGCACGGAACTGGCCGCGCTCGAACGCGGCGTGGCGGCCGCCCGCCGCCGGATGGCCGAGTCGCACGAGGCGGCGGACGGGCTGCTGCGGCGGCGTGCCGAACTGCGGGGGCGGCTCGACGCGTACCGGGCCAAGGCGGGTCGACTCGGCCTGATCGAGCACCCCGAGCTTTCCGAGCGGTACCGGCGGGCCCGTGACCTGCTCTACACCAGCCCGTGCGATCTGTCGGCGGCGACCCGGGCCGTGGTCGCGTACCAGCGTCATCTCAACGATCTCGCCGAGCGCCCGGCGCCCGGTGCGAAGGGAGCCCTTCCATGAGCACCCGCTGCCTGCGGCCCGGTTGCCCAGGCTCCTACCTGCCCGACGGCTACTGTGACGAGTGCGGTCGGCGCGCACCGGCCGGATCGGCGGCCGCACCCGAGAACACCGGCCCGGCGGCTACCGGCCCGGCGGCTACCGGCCCGGCGGCTACCGGCCCGGCGGCTACCGGCCCGGCGGCTACCGGCCCGGCGGCTACCGGTCAGCCCGGGACGGCTACCGGTCAGGCCGGGACGGCTAGCGGCCAGGTGGCGGCGTCTGCCGGTACCGGCCGGTCCGTGGCGCCCACCGGGGCGGGCCGGGCGTCGGTGCCGACCGGAACCGGCCGGGCGTCGGTGCCAGCCGCCGCAGTGGGCGTCTCCACGGGCACCGGCCCGGGACTCGCGCCGTCCGGGCACGGCTCGGTGCCGGGACAGGCCGGGGCGCCGCCCGGCCAGGCGCCGATCTCCACCGGCCCCCGGCCCGGGCCAGCGTCGACGGGGCAGGGACCGGCATCGGCCGGACGGGGCCCGGCATCGACCGGCACCGGGCGGGGACCGGCCTCGACCGGGAGCAGCACCATGCCGAGCCGGGGCACCTCGAACTCCGGCTCGCGGGGTTCCAGCCGCTCCCGGAGTGCGTTCCGGGGTGGGCTCGGCGCCGGCCTGGTCGACATCGCCCGGGTGCCGCTGCGCGACCCGGCGACAGCGGTGATGGCCGAGCCGAAGGTCGCCGAGTCGCGACGGTACTGCGTGAGCTGCGAGAAGCCGGTGGGACGGGGCCGGGACGACCGCCCGGGTCGGGCCGAGGGCTTCTGCCCGCACTGCGGCACCCAGTTCTCCTTCCTACCCCGGCTCGGCCCGGGCGACGTGATCAACCGGCGGTACGAGATCCTCGGCGCACTCGCGTACGGCGGGCTGGGCTGGATCTATCTCGCCCGGGACCGCAACGTCAGTGATACGGTCAGCGACCGCTGGGTGGTGCTCAAGGGACTGATCAACACCTCGGACGAGGACGCGATGGCCTCGGCCGTGGCGGAGCGTCGCTTCCTGGTCGAGCTGGACCACCCCAACATCGTCAAGATCCACGACTTCGTGGAGCACCCCGACCCGCGCACCGGCACCCCGGTCGGCTACATCGTGATGGAGTACGTCGGCGGCCAGTCGCTGCGGGACATGCTGCTGGCCCGGCGCCGGGACACCGGCCAGCGCGCCCTGCCGTTGCCCGAGGTGATCGCGTACGGGATCGAGATCCTGCCGGCGCTGGACTACCTGCACGACCGCAACCTGCTCTTCTGCGACTTCAAGCCGGACAACGTCATCCACGCCGAGGAGCAGCTCAAACTCATCGACCTGGGCGCGGTACGGCACGTCGACGACAGCGCCAGCGCGATCTTCGGCACGCCCGGCTACCAGGCGCCGGAGGTCGGCACCCTCGGTCCCTCGGTCGCCTCCGACATCTACACCGTCGGCCGGGCGCTGGCCGTGCTCAGCCTCGACTTCCGGGGCTTCTCCACCACGTACGCCAACCGGCTGCCGGAACCGGCCGACGCGCCGCTGTTCGCCGCCGAGATGTCGTACCACCGGCTGCTGCGCCGGGCCACCCACCCCGATCCGGACCGGCGCTTCCAGAGCGCCGGGGAGATGAGCGAGCAACTGCTCGGCGTGCTGCGTGAAGTGCTCTCCGCCGCCGACGGTGTGCCCCGGCCGGCGGTGTCCCGGCAGTTCACGCCCGAGCGGCGTGCCTTCGGCACCGAGGCCGGCGAGGTCGGCCGGGCGGTGGCGGGCCGGGCCTGGGGCGCCGGGGGCGGTGTCCCGCCCGGTGCGATCGCCCCGGCGCCGCCGGTGGTCGCCGCCGCGTTGCCGCTGCCGCAGGTCGACGTGCTCGACCCGGGCGCCGGCTTCCTCGCCTCGCTCGGCGCGACCGACCCGGCGGAGCTGGTCCGGCAGCTCACCGCGGCGCCGGTCCGCAGTGTGGAGGTGGCGCTGCGGCTGGCCCGGGCCCGGATCGAGGGCGGCGACCTGGCGGGGGCCGCCGCGGACCTGGACCGGCTGGCCGCGGCCGACCCGTTCGACTGGCGGGTGGACTGGTACCGGGGCCTGGCGGCGCTGACCGCGAACCGTCCCGCCGAGGCCCGGGTCGCCTTCGACGCGGTCTACGACGTCCTGCCGGGTGAGCCGGCGGCCCGGTTGGCGCTGGCGGTGAGCGCCGAGTGCACCGGCGACCGGGAACTGGCGACCCGGCTCTACGACCGGGTGTGGCGGGTCGACCACGGCTACCTGAGCGCCGCGTTCGGGCTGGCCCGGATCCGGTTCCTGGTCGGCGACCGCGCGGGTGCGCTCGCCGTACTGGACCAGGTGCCGGACAGTTCGAGTCAGCACGTGGCCGCGCAGGTCGCCGCCGTCCGGGCCAGCCTGCCCGGTCTGGCGGCGGGCACCACCGGGCCGGACGACCTGCTACGGGCATCCGCCCGGCTGGAGCGGCTCGGCCTGGACGTGGAACGGCAGACCCGGCTCACCATCGAGGTGCTGGAGGTGGCCCTGGCCTGGGTACGCAGCCGGTCGGCGCCCACCTCCGCGGCTCGGGTGCTGGGGCACGAGCTGTCCGAGCGCGGCCTGCGGTTCGGGCTGGAACGGGCGTACCGGACACTGGCCCAGCTCTCCCGCGACCCGGAGCTGCGGATCGCGCTGGTCGATCACGCGAACGCGGTCCGACCGAGGACACTGGTGTGACCGCCGTCGGAGCCGGCGCCGCCGGAAGCATGCCGAAGCCCTGTCCCGAGCACGGCGCGCCCGACGACCCGGCACACCGGTACTGCGAGGTCTGCGGCCGGGAGTTGGAGCGCGTACCGCTGGGGGAGCCGACCGGGTCGTCCGGCTGGGCCGCCCCGGCGACCGGCTCGTTCGCTCCGGCCGAGTCGCCCCGGTCGGCCACCGCGACCACGACCGGCCGGGCGGAGGCATCCGGCTCGGTCGAGGTGCCGGAGTCGACCGAACTGCTCCGGCTGGCCGACCTTTCCGGGCCGACCGCGCTGTCCCGGCTGGAGGCGCTGGCCGGGCCGACCGGATCGTCGAGGCCGAGCGGACCGAGTTCCACCGGATCGTCGAGTCAGACCGGATCGTCCGCGCCGTCGAGTCCCACCGGCCCGTCCGCACCGTCGGGACCGCCCGGAACCGATGGGCGCGATCGGGCCCCGGTACCGGCTCCACCAGCCGCCTCCGACTGGCGCGCCGATCCGGGCGGTCAGCCGCCGACGACGAGTTGGAGCAGCGCGTCCGGTGTCGCAGCGGTACCGCCGGCGAGCCGGGGTGCGGCCACTCCGTCCGGTGCACCGGGCTGGGGTGCGTCGACACCGTCCGGCGCCCAGAGTCAGCCGGGGGAGCGGGGTGGGTTCGTACCGCCAGCCGCGCACCCCGGTGCGGCCGGCCGGGCCGTACCCGCACAACCCGGCGCACCGGAAAACCAGGCCGGCTATCCGCCGCCACCCGCGCCGCCGGATTGGGCGGGGCCACCGGTGCCACCGGCCCCGCCCGGTTGGTCTGGACCGCCGGCACCACCGGCCCCGCCCGGTTGGTCCGGGTCGCCGGCACCATCCGCCCCGTCCGGCTGGACCGGCCCGGCCGCACCGGCCGGTTCATCCGGGTGGACCGGTGCGGCGCCGTCGCCCGGCCCGGCCGCTCCGCCCGGCCCGGCCAGCCCACCCGGCACCTGGCTCTCGTCCCGTGCGGTCGGCCAACCATGTCCGGGCTGCGGTACCCCACCCTCCGGCGACTCCGGTCACTGCGACCACTGTGGACGGCGCTCGTCCGTGGGCCGGGACCGTGCCGACCTGGATCTGGGGTCGGTCGCCGCCGTCACCGACCGGGCCCGGCGGCGGCGCAATGAGGACGCGGTCACGGTCGGCCGACTGGGCCAGACCATCGCGGCGGTGGTCTGTGACGGGGTGTCGACCTCGCTCCGCGCCGACCTCGCGGCGCACGCGGCAGCGGAGGCAGCTCTGGCCACGATGCTCTCCGCACTGGGCAACGGCGCTGCCGCACCCGATGCCGTGGTGGCCTCCGGCCGGGCCGCGGCCGAGGCTGCCCGGGCAACCGCACTGCACGACGACGGGCAGGTGCCGCCGAGTTGCACCTTCGTCGCCGCCGTCGTCACCGCGGGCTCGGTCACGGTCGGCTGGATCGGTGACAGCCGGGCCTACTGGCTGGGCCCGGACGGCGCGGTGCACGAGGCGGTCTGCCTGACCGTGGACGACTCGGTGGTCGGCCAGATCCGGGCCGGGCGGCCAGTGCCGCCCGGCGCCGAGCAGGATCCGACCTCCAAGGCGCTGATCCGGTGGCTCGGCGCGGACTCCAGCGACGCCGAGCCGCAGGTGGTGACGTTCCAGCCGGGGCGGCCGGGGCGGCTGGTGATCTGCTCGGACGGGCTCTCGCACTACCTGCCGAACGCGGCGGCGTTGGCGGCCCGGATACCTGGACCGGGCGGTGCCACGCCGATCGCGATCGCCCAGGACCTGACCAGGTTCGCGGCGGAGGCAGGTGGACACGACAACATCGCCGTCGCGGTCCTGCCGTTCCCGCCCGCCGCAGGTTCGGGGGGAGCGGGCGGGTGACCGGGGTACCGCAGTTCGTCGCCGAGGTGGACCACAACGAGTACCTGCCGGCCGGCGGCCAGGTGGTGGATGCGATCCTGACGGTGACCGCGTCCGGTCCGGACCTGCGTAATCCGGCGACCGTCCCGACGGCGGCGCAGGTGATCATGATCGACACCTCGGGATCGATGGCGATGCCGCCGACGAAGCTCGCCGAGGCGAAGCGGGCCACGGCGGTAGCGATCGACACCCTGCGCGACGGCGTGGCCTTCGCGGTGGTCTCCGGGAGCGCGGTCGCCCGGATGGTCTACCCGGTGCAACCGGGGATGGTGCCGGCGAACGCGCAGACCAGGGCGGCGGCGAAGGCGGCGGTGGCCGGGTTGCGGGCCGACGGCGGCACCGCCATCGGCCGCTGGCTGGACCTGGCCAACTGGCTCTTCGCGAGCCGCCCCACCGAGGTACGACACGCGATCCTGCTCACCGACGGGCGCAACGAGCACGAGACGCCCGAAGACCTGCGCCGGATGCTGGCCGTCTGTGCGGGCCGGTTCGTCTGCGACAGCCGGGGCATCGGCAGCGGCTGGGTGGCCAGCGAGCTGCGTACCATCGCCTCGGCCCTGCTCGGCACGGCCGACGGGCTGGAACACCCGGCGCAGTTGCCGGCCGCGTTCCAGGCGATGACGGCGGCCGCGATGGGCAAGCGGGTGGCGGACGTCGCGCTGCGGATCTGGAGTCCGGCCGGCTCGACCGTACGCACGGTCAAGCAGGTCTTTCCGCACGTGGAGGAACTCACCGCACGCCGCTTCCCGGTCAGTGCCCGGATCGGGGACTATCCGACCGGCGCGTGGGGAGCGGAGACGCGCGAATACCACATATCCGTGACCCTCGAACCCGACGCGGTCGGTGAGGAGGTGCTGGCCGCCCGGGTCAGCCTGGTCGCCGCCGGCCAGGTGCTGACCGAGCGGCTGATCCTGGCCAGGTGGACCGACGACACCGCGCTCTCCACCCGGATCAGCCCGCAGGTGGCGCACTACACCGGGCAGGCCGAACTCGCCGCCGCGATCCAGGAGGGGCTGCGGGCCCGGGAAACCGGCGACGTGGACGCCGCGACCGCCCGGCTGGGACGGGCCGTGCAGTTGGCCGCCGAGTCGGGACACGACGAGACCGCGATGCTGCTCGGCCGGGTCGTCGACGTCATCGACGCGCCGACCGGCACCGTGCGGCTCAAGCGGCAGGTGGCCGCGCTGGACGCCGAGCTGGCCGACGTGCGGTCGGTGAAGACCGTGCGGGTGAAGAAGGAGCAGGGGTGAGCCGGTGACGGCGGCCACCTGCCCCCGCGGACACGAGTCGTCCACGGTGGACTACTGCGACGTCTGCGGCGTACCGATGCCGCGTCGCGGCGCCGGCCCGGCTCCGGACGGCGCCGCAGGGCCGCTTCCGGCGCCGGAGGTCGGCGTACCGGTGGAGCCGGCGGGCGGTGCGGCGGAAGCCGCGCGGGAACCGACCCCGGCCGTGCCGTGCCCGGTCTGCGGCACCCCGCAGGTGGGGCGGTTCTGCGAGGAGGACGGCTACGACTTCCTGCTCGCCCCGCCGGTCGTCCCCGCATCGGCCGGTACCGCACCGGAGGCCGGCAGCGAGGCGCCCGGGCCGGGCGCCGGCTGGCAACTGGTGGTGGACGCCGACTCCGAATACTTCGACCTCGTCCGATCGTTCGGCGGTACGGACGCCGGAAGCCTCACCTTCCCCCGCTTCGTCGTGCCTCGCCGGTTCACCCTGGAACCCCGGCAGTTGCTGGTCGGTCGCCGCAGCCGATCCCGAGGCGTACACCCGGATATCGACCTGATCGGCCCGCCCGTGGATCCCGGGGTCTCCCACCTGCACGCGCTGCTGCTCCCGCAGCCGGACGGTTGGGCCGTGGTGGACCTGGAGTCCGCCAACGGCACCTATCTGAACGATCCGTCGACGCCACCGATCGTCGCGAACGCCCCGGTCCCGCTCGGTGACGGCGACCGTGTCTACCTCGGTGCCTGGACCCGATTGACGATCCGGGCCGACCAGGCGAACTCTCTCCCCTGAACCGCGCGAAAGGTTCACTGACCGGCGGCCCCACCGATCGACGTATCCGGCTGGGCTATCTAGGATGGGCCGTCAATGTTCCCACCATCGGCAGTCTCTTGTCCGTCGTAGTCAGCCGTTCTCGGCGCGGCCCGCCCGACCATTCCGACAACCCTGGAATGCGCTACTCCGTCCGGTGAGGACGGTGCTTCGCTCCGACGACCGCGACAACCGGTCCGCCGGGCCGGCAGCGCGGCGCCGGGCGCCAGCCCACGAGGACTGGTCGAGAGGAGCAACTCCATGCCATCAGCAGGTCCCGTGAGGATTCTCGGGGCGTACGCGGTCGGCCTGGCCCTGGTCGCGGCACCGGTACCGGCCCGCGCCGCCACGGCCGCGCCGCCGCCGGGCATCGTCGTGCAGGACGGCATGACCCAGCCGGTCTTCTCGTTCGAGGAGGCGATCGAGGAGCGGGTGTGGGTGGAGACTCCGCTCGACACCGACCACGACGGCCGGCGCGACCGGGTGGTGGCGGACATCTCCCGGCCCCGGGAGACCGACACCGAGGGCCTGCGGGTACCGGTGATCCTGGAGCACTCGCCGTACTGGAAGGACACCTGGGGCGACGTCCCCTATCCGAGCGTCCTCGTCGATGACCTGCCGCAGAGCGCGTCGCCCGGCGCGCCCGCCCGGCGGGCCGAGCAACCGGGCATCCTGCGGGCCAAGGCGAACCTGCCCGGCCAGCTCGACGACTACTACGTGCCGCGTGGCTACGCGGTGGTGCTGGGGCAGAGCGTCGGCACCGGTGACTCCGACGGCTGCCCGACCAGCGGTGACTCGGCCGAGACGCTGGGTACCAAGGCGATTATCGACTGGCTGGGCGGGCGGGCCCGGGCGTACGACGCCAGCGGCGCACCGGTGCGGGCCGGCTGGACCACCGGCGCGGTCGGGATGACCGGGGTCTCCTACAACGGGACCCTGCCGAACATGGTGGCGACCACCGGCGTCGAGGGGCTCAGGACCATCATTCCGGTCGCCGCGATCAGCAACTGGTACGACTACTACCGGGCCAACGGCCTGGTGGTGGCGCCCGGTGGATACCAGGGTGAGGACGCCGACATCCTCACCATGTACACCGCCGGGCGGGCCCGCTCGGCGGGGACCTGTGCCGACGAGATCGCCGAGATCGCCGAGGAACAGGACCGGGTCACCGGCGACTACACCAGGTTCTGGCGGGAGCGCGACTACCTGCCCGGGGCGCGCAAGGTCCGGGCCAGCGTCTTCGTCGTACACGGGCTCAACGACTGGAACGTGAAGACCGGGCAGTTCGCCGACTGGTGGGACCAGCTCGACCGGTATGGCGTGCCGCGCAAGCTGTGGCTGCACCAGGGCGGCCACGGTGGACCGGGCAGCGCCGCCACGGTGACCCTGCCGGACGGGCGGTCGTGGACCTACAAGCAGACCGAGAACCGCTGGTTCGACTACTGGCTGTGGGGCGTCGACAACGACATCATGGCCGAGCCGAGGGCGGTGGTGCAGCGCGAGGACCGGGTCTACGCCACGTACCGGGACTGGCCGGACCCGGCTGCCCGGGAGGTGTCGTTGGGGCTCTCGGCGAGCGACGCGACCGCGCCGGGCCGACTGGTCGGGCACGGTGGGCGGGGTCGGGCCGCGCAGAGCCTGGTCGACTCGGGACGGACCGTCACCCCGGCCGAACTGGTGGCCGGACCGGACACCGCCAACCCGAACCGGCTGGTCTACACCTCCCCGGCGCTGGGCCGGGACGTCCGGATCTCGGGCCGGCCGGAGCTGCGGGTACGGCTCTCCGTCGACAACCGGACGGCCGCGAACCTGACCGGCTACCTGGTCGACTACGGCCCGGTCGGCTCGACCGAGGCGCCGGTGGTGGTGAGCCGGGGCTGGCTGGACCCGCAGAACCGGACCAGCGAGGCGCACAGCCGGCCGCTCCGGCCGGGGCGCCTCGCCGACTACCGCTGGACGATGGAGCCGAAGGACTACGTGTTCCGTTCGGGGCACCGGTTCGGTCTGGTGATCTTCTCCAGTGACCAGGAGTACACGCTGCTGCCGCTGCCCGGCACCCGGCTGACGGTGCTGGCGACGTCGAGCAGCCTGACCCTGCCGGTGGTGGGTGGCCGGACCGCGCTCGGTTTCTGAGCGCGGTCCGGGCCGGGGTCACCGGCCCCGGACGCCGACGGCGTCCGGGGCCGGTCTGCCGGGGTGGACGTGCCCCGACCGGGTCGAAACGGGTCAGAACCCCGGGGTCAGAACTTCACGTCGACCAGGTCGACCACGAAGACGAGGGTGGCGCCCGGCTTGATCCGGTTGCCGACACCCTGGTTGCCGTACCCGAGCTGCGGCGGGATCACCAGCTTGCGCCGGCCGCCGACCCGCATCCCGAGTACGCCCCGGTCCCAACCCTCGATGACCTTGCCGCCACCCACCGGGAAGCTGAACGGCGAGCCGCGGTTCCACGATGAGTCGAACTCGTCGCCGGTGTCGAACGAGACCCCGACGTAGTGCACCACGGCCCATTGGCCCGGCTGGACCTCCTGGCCCGTGCCGATCGTTATGTCCTCGATGACGAGGTCGGCCGGCGGCGGACCGTCGACCAGACCCACGGTGGGCTTTTCCATCCGGGTACCTTAACGCCGGACCGGGACCGTGATCACTTTACCCGGTGGAGTGTCGCGGCAGGTGAGCGCCGCAACCGCCGTCGGGACACGGATCGTCGGCACCCGGGCCGGGCCGGAACGTGGCGTGTCTCGATGTCCGGGTTCGCCAACCGGTCCGCGGTCGGTACGCTGTCGGCTCGGGAAACCGGTGCGGACACCAGGCTGGCCAATACGAGTGGCCGGGGTCGGGCCGGGACGGCGAACACCGAGCTGGCGGAGTGTGACGGTGACACAACCGGACTGGACGTCCGACGACATCGATATCGACCGCCCCAGTGCCTCACGGATCTACGACGTGTGGCTCGGCGGATCGCACAACTTCGAGGTCGACCGGGAGATCGCCCGGAAGACCGAACTGGCCTGGCCCGACGCGGTCCGGTACGCCCGGGCCAACCGGGCCTTCCTGGGCCGGGCGGTGCGGTTCCTTGCGGCGCAGGGCATCCGGCAGTTTCTGGACATCGGCTCCGGCATCCCCACCGCGAACAACGTGCACGAGGTCGCCCGGCACGTCGACCCGGAAGCCCGGGTGGTCTATGTGGACATCGATCCGGTCGCGGTGGCGCACAGCCGGGCGATCCTGGCCGGCGACGACCGTACCGCCGTCCTCCAGGCGGACCTGCGGCGGCCGCAGGACATCCTCGACCAGGTCCGCGACGGCGGCCTGCTCGATCTGAGCCGACCGACCGCGCTGCTGCTGGTCGCGCTGCTGCACTTCGTGCCGGACGCCGACGACCCGCACGGGGCGATAGCCCGGTTGACCGAGGGGATGCCGTCGGGCAGCTATCTGGTGGTCACCCAGGGCGCGCACGGGGCCAGCGAGGAGTCGGACGAGGAGATCAGGGAACTCTACCGGCGTACCCCGACGCCGTTGACCGCCCGGGACCGGGCCGAGACCGAGCGGTTCTTCACCGGCTTCGAGCTGGTCGAGCCGGGGTTGGTGAACCTGCCGGACTGGCGTCCGGACCCGGCCGAGACGGTCGACGACCGCTACCGGGGCGCCCTCATCTACGCCGGAGTGGGACGCAAGCGGTGACCCAGCCGGGCCAGGTGCCTGGGCCGGCGTCCGCCGCCCTCGACGAGTTCGCCCAGCACTGGGCCCGGGCGATGGCCCAGATCAGCTACGTCCCGGTGCGCCTGGACGAGCTGCGGCAGGTGCTGCTCGGCTACGCCGAACGGATGGCCGGCTCGCCCGACGGCCCGGCCGCGGCCCGGGAGGTCGGTGCCGCGCTGGTCGCCGACGGCTACACCAACGTGTCGGCGTTGCACGCCACCGTCGCCGCCCTGGCCGCACACTTTCCACCCCACGACGCCGGGCCGGAGCTGCCCGGCGAGACGCCCGATCGGGTCGGCCGGACCGAGTTGCTGGGCGCGGTCGCCGCCGGGTACGCCCGGGCGCTGCGCGAGCGGACCCAACGCGAGCTGGAGTCGATCATCAGGGCGGTGCTGACCGCCCGACGTACCGCCGAGCGGGCCTGGGCGGCCAGCGAGGCGCGGTTCGAGGCCCTCTTCGTCTCCTCGGCCAGCGGGATCTGCGTCGTCGACCCGGAGAACCGGATCGTGCAGGCGAATCCCGCCCTGGCCCGGATGCTCGACCGTCCGGTCGCTGAACTGGTCCGGCGGCGGCTGACCGGGCTGGTCCAGGCCCCGCACCGGGCGGCGGTCGGCCAGGCGCTCGACGAACTGCACGCCGGCCGCCGGACGCACGCCGAACTCGACGCGGCCTTCGGCCGTCCGGACGGCGGCACCGTCTGGCTGCGGCTCTCGCTGGCCCCGGTGCCGCACGGCGAGGTGACCCATCTGGTCGTCACGGCGCAGGACGATACCGAGCGTTACCACCTACAGTCCGCGCTCTCCCATCAGGCGCTGCACGATCCGCTGACCAACCTGCCCAACCGGGCCCTGGTGCTGCGCCGGCTCGACGAGCTGATCGACGGGCTCGGCCCGGACGAGCACGTCGGGATCTGCTACCTCGACCTCGACGGGTTCAAGACGATCAACGACTCGTTCGGGCACGCGGCCGGCGACGACGTGCTCCGTACCGTCGCGGCCCGGCTCGCCGGGTGCGTCGCCGGCCCCGGCTGGCTGGCCGGCCGGCTCGGTGGCGACGAGTTCGTCATCGTCGCCGCCGACCCGGACCCGACCCGGCTGGTACGGGTCGCGGAGCGGGTGGTGTCGGCGGTCCGGCAGCCGATCCCGGCGGCCGGACACCAGCTCTCGGTCTCGGTCAGCATCGGGGTGACCGACGACCGGATACCGCACAGCCAGCCGAGCGATCTGATGCGGGCCGCCGACATCGCGTTGTACTGGGCGAAGGCGGCCGGCGGCGACCGCTACGAGATCTACGACGCGAACCGGCACGACGCGCAGGCGCTCCGGTCGACGCTCGCCAGCGGGCTCCGCTCGGCCCTGCACCGGGACGACTTCACACTGCGGTACCAGCCCATCGTGCGGCTCGCCGACGGGGTGCCGATCGGCGCCGAGGTGCTGCTGCGGTGGACCCATCCCGAGCACGGTCCGGTCGCCCCGGAGATCTTCATCGATCTCGCCGAGGAGATCGGCCTGATCGGGCAGTTGGGTCGCTGGGTGCTGACCCGCGGCTGCCAGCAGGCCGCCCACTGGTACCGGGATCTCGGCGAGCGGGCGCCGTTCGTCAGCGTCAACCTCTCCGCCCGGCAACTGCATGACGTCGGCCTCGCCGACGAGCTGCTGCGTACCCTCGACGAGGTCGGGCTGCCGGCCTCACAGTTGCAGCTCGAACTGACCGAGAGTGCCCTGCTCGGACCCGCCCAGGGACCGGCCGACGCGCTGAGGGCGCTGGCCGCGCACGGCGTACGGGTCGCGGTGGACGACTTCGGCACCGGCTACTCGAACCTCGCCTACCTCCGTCGACTCCCGGTACGGGAGCTGAAGATCGCGGGCGCGTTCATCGAGGGCCTCACGCCCGGGCACCCCGGTACGCCGGCCGACCGGCAGATCGTGGCCAGCGTGATCGCGCTTGCGCACGGGCTCAACCTGACCGTCACCGCCGAGGGGGTGGAGACCCGGGAGCAGGCCGAACTGCTTCGCTCGATGGGCTGTGACCACGCCCAGGGCTGGTGGTTCGCCCGGCCCGGTGAACCGGACGTACTGCACCGGATGGTCGTCCGGGAGGGCGGAAAACCGGTTGATCCGGTCCCCACGTACTGAGCTAGGGTGGCGGGGTGTCTGGCACCTTTCACGCCCTGATCCGCGGGTCCCTGACCGGGACGTGCACCGCCGACGGGGCGCCCCTGCTCCTGATCCGCCCTCGGGCCGGCCGCTCCGCCCTGGTCGGCTGAGCGCGGGAGCATCCAGGTTCGATCGCCGACGCCGCTGACGCGGCGCGGTCGAACGCCAGTTCCGTCCTTCCGGCGGCGCGCCGCGCCGTGACCCTCCACCTGTCCGCCCGACGTACCGCGTCGTCGCGGCCGGTGCGGGTCACCCGCGTCGACGACCTGTGACGCCGTTCGCGTCGACAGCCCGTGACGCCGTTCGCGTTGATTGACGCGCGGCGCCGTTGCCGTCGACGACGCGTGACGCGGCTGCTGTCGAGGACGCGTGAGCGCGCGGCGCCGGCATCTCCGCACGTCCAGGGTCACCCGAGTCCTGATCCATCCGGGACAGGTCGTGGCCGCTGCGCGCCCGCCTGTCCCACAGACCGGCCCGGAGTGCCCGGGCGGGAGGACACGGCCGTGCCGCATCACCATCCCAATCGAGACAACCGTCCCGGCGCCCGCCGGGCGAACCCGCCGGTCCGCCGGCAACCCGACCGGCCCGTCAGGCCGGCGGGGCCGCGTACCGGGCAGGACCGGTCGCGCCGGGTGCTCGGGCAGAACTTCCTGCGCGACGAGCAAACCATCGCGCAGATTCTCGCCTCGGCCCGCCCGGACCCGGCCGGGCTGATTCTTGAGGTCGGCGCGGGGCAGGGGGCGCTGACCAGGGAGCTGGTCCGGCGGTGCCGGCGGGTCGTCGCGTACGAGATCGACCCGGCGCTGGTCGCCCGGCTCGGCGAGGAGTTCCGGTCCGAGCCGGGGCTCCGGCTCGTGCACGCCGACTTCGTCGCGGCCCGGCCGCCCACCGAACCGTTCGCGGTGGTCGGCAACATCCCGTACGCCTCGACCAGCCGGATCGTCGACTGGTGCCTGGGCGCCCCCCGGCTGACCACCGCCACCCTGGTCACCCAGCTCGAGTACGCCCGGAAGCGCTGCGGCGACTACGGCCGGTGGACGCTGCGTACCGTGCAGACCTGGCCGTGGATGAACTGGCGGCTGGCCGGCCGGATCCCCCGGGAGCGATTCCGGCCGATGCCCCGGGTGGACTCCGGCATCCTGCGCCTGGAGCGCCGGGCGGTGGAGCTGCTGCCGGCGCACCAGCTCGCCGACTACGAGCGGTTCGTCGCGCTCGGCTTCAGCGGGGTGGGCGGCTCGCTGCGGGCCTCGTTGCACCGTGGCTATCCGGCGCGCCGGGTCGACGCCGCGCTGCGGGCCAACCGGGTGCCGGCCGACACCCTGGTCGGGTACGTCTGGCCGGAGCAGTGGATCGCGTTGTTCCAGGCGATCCATTCGGCCCGGCGCTGAGCCGGTGGCCGCGGCCGGGCCGACCACCCGGACGAGCCGGTGCGGTCGGCGCGCCACTCCGTTGGCCGTACCGACCCCGTGGCGTCCGCCCGGCCGCGGCCACCGGCCCCTCCGGTCGTCGGCTCGGGCCGCCGACGGCCCGTCCGGGTCGTCGGCCGGTCAGTCCAGGCAGCGTACGTGCACGGCGATGTGCTGCGGTCGCGCTCGACTGGCTCGAGGTACGGGTGGACGACGGTACGGCCTCCGAGCTGCTGCCGCAGGTGGCACACCGGTTGCGGCAGGATGCCGGGACGGGGCGGGCGGCGGCGGACGCCGTGCGCCGCGCGGTCGGGCAGCTCGGCGCCGGGCTGGACCGGCATCCGGCGGCGTCGGCCGAACAGCGGGCGAGCCTCGAAGCCCACCGGGACGCTCTCGCCCGCCTCGCCTCCGGGTGAGCCCTGCCGCCGGTCGAGACACGCGTCGGTTATCGGCCGGCCTTCGGCCCCGAGGTGCCGGCCGGGCTCAGGCCGAGCCCGTCGAGTGCGTGGGCGAGGCGGTCGTTCTCGGCCCGGAGGAAATCGCCGAACCCGGCACCGTCCAGGTACGCGTCGGTCCAGCCGTACTTGGCCAGTACCGCCCGCCACTGCGCCGAGCCGTGCAGCCGGGCGACCATCTCCCGCATCGCCGCGACGTCGTCCCCGTCCAGTCCGGGCGGCGCGACGATGCCCCGCCAGTTGCTGAAGACGACGTCGACTCCGCGCTCCCGCAGGGTCGGCGCGACGGTGCCGGTGAGCCGGAACTCGCTGGTCACGGCGAGTACCCGGAGCTGGCCGGAGGCGATCTGGTCGGCGTACTCGCTGCGGCCGGAGACGCCGAAGTCGACCTGGTGGTCGAGGATCGCGGCGAGCAGGTCGCCGCCGCCGTCGAACTGCCGGTAGCTCACCTGCCGGGGCGGGATGCCGACCGCGTCCGCGATCAGCATCGGGGCGAGGTGGTCCGGCCCGCCGGCAGACGAGCCGCCACCCACCGGCACCCCCGCCGGATCGGCCCGCCAGGCCGCGATCAGCCCGCCGATGTCCCGGTACGGCGAATCCCGGGTCACCACCACGATGGCGGGCTCCTCGATCAGCCGGGCGATCGGGGTGGTGTCCTGGAGCGTGAACCGGGCCCCGGAGGCGTACTGGCTGCCCACCACGCCGAGCCCCATCAGCATCATCAGGTCCGGGTTCCCCCGCTCGTAGCCGAGCCGCCGTAGCCCGACGACGCCACCGCCACCGGGCAGGTTGAAGACCTCCACGGCACGGGCGATCCCGGCGTCCGCCAGTGCCTTGGCGGCGGTGCGTGCGGTCACGTCGTAGCCGCTGCCGGGCGCGTTGGGGACGAGCAGCCGCAATTCGGTGGTCCCGTCGGCGAGGCGTCCGGCGCAGCCCGACACGGCGATCAGCACCACGGCGAGGCCGGCGGCGACCGCACCGGCCAGCCTTCTCGCCGTCGGATATCTGGTGCGGGCCATCCGCCGATCCTGGCCGGCCGGCGCCCGGTTGTCACCACCCGTGACCGGACCAGTTTGCCGGTTGACGTCGGGGCTGGTCAGGTGAGAGCTTCCCGGTTGCCCGGCCGGATGCCGTGGCGGGGCCGGCGAGGGCGTCGGAACCACCCCGGGGAACGAACCGGACGAGGAGGAGCGATGCGGCAGCGGATGTCCCTGGCCGGTCAGTTCCTGCTGCTGCAACTCGGCATCGTCCTGCTCGTCGTCTGCACCGTGGCGGCCGTCTCGATCGCCGAGTCCGACGCGGCGTTCCGCCGGGACGAGGGCTCCCGGCTGCGCTCCGTCGGGGAGAACGCGGCGATCAACCGGACCGTACGGATGGGCATCGGCGACCCGCACGGTCAGGAGGCGCTGGCGGCGGTGGCGGAGAGCGCCCGGGCGGTCTCCGGCGCGACGTACGTGCTGATCGCCGACGCCACCGGCAAGCTGGTCACCGGCCCGGACGCCGGATCGCCGATGGTGCTCGGCAGCAGTGACGGCCTCGCCGGCCGGTCCTGGGTCGGTGTGGTCGACGACGGATCCAAGGCGCTGGTCGCGCACGTGCCCGTGCTCGACGAACAGGACGGCCGGTTCCTCGGCCTGATCGTGGTCGGCCAGACCTATCCGACGCTGCCCGAGCAGCTCGCGGCCGGCCTCACCAATCTGCTCACCTACCTGCTGCTCGGCGGGGTGCTCGGGGTGGCCGGGTCACTGCTGCTGGCCCGGCGGGTGAAGCGGCAGACGCTGGGGCTGGAGCCGCGCGAGATCACCGGCCTGGTCGAGCACCGTGAGGCGATGCTGCACGGCATCAAGGAGGGCGTGCTCGGCACCGACACCGCCGACCGGGTGACCCTGGTCAACGACGAGGCGGTCCGGCTGCTCGGGCTGGCGGCCCTGCCGGTGGGCCGATCGCTGCACGCCGAGCCGATGGAGCCCCGGCTCCGGGACGTACTCACCGGCAAGGTCACCGGGGTCGACCAGATCGTCCTGAGCGACGACCGGGTACTGGTGCTCAACCGCCGGCCGGTACTGGTCCGGGGCCGCCGGGTCGGCTCGGTGACCACGCTGCGGGACCGGACCGAACTGACCGCGCTCCGCCGGGAGCTGGACGCCAGCCGGCACACCACCGAGGCCCTGCGGGCCCAGGCGCACGAGTTCTCCAACCGGCTGCACACCATCGCCGGACTCATCGAACTCGGCGAACACGACGAGGTGATCCGGTACGTCACCCGGGCCAGCCAGGTGCACGAGAAGCTGAACCGGGACGTCACGGAGCTGGTCCGCGACCCGGCGCTGGCCGCGCTGCTGATCGCCAAGGCCAGCCTCGCCGCCGAGCAGGGTGTCCGGCTCGCGGTCTCGCCGGAGTCGGACCTGCCCGCGGTCGACGAGCAGCTCGCCACCGACCTGGTCACGGTGGTCGGCAACCTGGTCGACAACGCGCTGGATGCGGCCGGCTCCGGTGGCCGGGTGGAGGTCGCGCTCGCCCGGGTCGACGCGGAGGTCGTGGTCCGGGTCGACGACTCCGGCCCGGGAGTGCCCCCGGAACTGGTCGAGGCGGTGTTCCGGCAGGGTTACAGCAGCAAGGATCCGGCCCGGGGTCACCACGGGCTGGGGCTGGCGCTGGTCCGGCTGATCTGCCAGCGCCGGGGCGGCAGCGTCGAGGTCGACGGCGCGTCGTTCCGGGCCCGGCTGCCGCTGCCCACCAGGGACCCGGGCCGAGTGGCCGCGCCGCCCGCTGAGGACCTGGCCCAGGAGGCCACGCCGCCCGGCGGCGACCCGGTCCGGGACGCTTCGCTGCCCGGGAGGGCGCCGGCGTGATCCGGGTACTGGTGGTTGACGACGACTTCATGGTGGCCCGGGTGCAGCGGGGCTTCGTCGAGCGGACGCCCGGCTTCACCGTCGTCGGGGTGGCGCACACCGGCGCGGAGGCGCTGGACGCGGTGCACCGGCTGCGCCCCGATCTGGTACTGCTCGACATCTACCTGCCGGACCTCTCCGGGCTGGAGGTGCTGCGCCGGCTGCGCGAGGGCGAGGTGGTGGTGGACGTCCTCGCGGTGACGGCGGCCCGGGACGTCGACACGATCCGGACCGCACTGCGCGGCGGAGTGGTGCACTACCTGATCAAGCCGTTCAGCTCGGAGGCGCTGCGCGACCGGCTGGAGCGGTACGCCGCCGCCCAGCAGCGGCTGGCCGGCTCGGGAGAGGTGGCCCAGGAGGACGTCGACCGGCTCTTCGTCGCGCTCCGGCCGGCCCCGATCGACCTGCCGAAGGGGCTCACCCAGCCGACCGCCGACCTGGTCGCCACGGCACTGCGGTCGACCGACGGCGATCTGTCGGCGACCGAGTGCGCCGACCGGGTCGGGCTGTCGAGAGTCAGCACCCGGCGCTACCTGGAGCACTTCGTCGGGGCCGGCAAGGCCGGGGTGAGCCTGCGGTACGGCTCCGCCGGCCGACCGGAGCGACGCTACCGGTGGACCGGCGGAACCTGAGAGGCGTGCGGGGTGGCACGCCGAACGATGCCTAGTCGTCCTCGCCGAAGGCGAGCCGTCGCGCGCTGGTCGGCCGGCCGCGCAGCCGGGCGACGATCCGGGGCAGGAACGGCACCAGCACCGCCGCCACGACCAGCCCGAGCAGTACGGCGGTGAGCGGCCGGGTGACGAAGACGCTCAGGTCCCCGTTGGAGAGCACCAGCGTGCGGCGGAACTGGAGTTCCATCATCGGGCCGAGGATGGCGCCGAGGATGACCGGTGCGATCGGGAACTCGAAGTGCCGCATGAAGAACCCGACCACCCCGATCCCGTACGCGATCAGCACCTGGGTCACGCTGTTGGTGGCCGCGTAGACGCCGAGGGTGGCGAAGACCAGGATGCCGGCGTAGAGGATCGGCCGGGGGATCTGGAGCACCTTCACCCAGAGCCGGATCAGCGGCAGGTTCAGCGCCAGCAGCAGTACGTTGCCGACGTAGAGCGAGGCGATCAGCGCCCAGACCAGCTCCGGGGACTTGTCGAAGAGCTGCGGCCCCGGCTGCACGTTGAAGATCTGGAACGCCGCCAGCATCACCGCCGCGGTCGCCGAGGTGGGGATGCCGAGGGTGAGCAGCGGCACGAGTACCCCGGAGAAGGCCGCGTTGTTCGCCGCCTCCGGCCCGGCGACCCCCTCGATCGCCCCCTTGCCGAACTCGGCCCGGTTCTTCGCCCGGTGCCGCTCGTAGGTGTACGACAGGAAGGTCGGGATGTCGGCGCCGCCGGACGGCAGCGCGCCGAACGGAAAGCCGACGGCAGTGCCGCGCAGCCACGGCCGCCACGACCGCGCCCAGTCCTGCCGGCTCAGCCAGCCGAAGCCGCCCCGGGCCGGTTCGAGCGGGGTGACCCGGTCGGGTAGCTGTCCCAGCCGGCTCGCGACGTAGAGCGTCTCGCCGATGGCGAAGAGCCCGACGATGATCACCACCACGTCGATGCCGTCCAGCAGTTCCAGGGTGCCGAAGCTGAACCGGGCCTGCCCGGTCAGCTCGTCGAGCCCGACCAGGCCGAGCAGGAGGCCGAGGCAGAGCGAGATCAGGCCACGGACCAGCGAGCGGCCGACCAGGGCGGTGACCGCCACCATCGCCAGCAGGGCCAGCGCGAAATAGTCCGCCGCGCGGAACTCGACCGCGAGCGCGGCCACCGGCTTGGCGAAGAGGGTCAGCAGCAGCGTCGAGATGGTGCCGGCGACGAACGAGCCGATCGCCGCCGTCGCCAGCGCCGCCCTGGCCCGGCCGCGCCGGGCCATCTGGTACCCCTCGATCGCGGTCGCCACCGAGGCGGACTCGCCCGGGGTGTTCAGCAGGATCGACGTGGTGGAGCCGCCGTACATGGCGCCGTAGTAGATGCCGGCGAACATGATGAACGTGCCGATCGGGTCGTCCAGGTTGAAGGTGACCGGCAGCAGCAGGGCGATGGTCAGTGCCGGGCCGATCCCGGGCAGCACCCCGACGAAGGTGCCCAGGGTGACGCCGATCGCCGCGTAGAGCAGGTACTGCGGCTCCAGGACGGTGCCGAAGCCGCCGAGCAGGTCGCCGAAGACGTTCACAGCGGCAACACCCCGGCCGGCAGCGTGATGTCGAGTCCCTGGGTGAAGCCGTAGTAGACGCCGACCGCGAGCGGGACCGCGACCGCGACGTCCCGGAGCCAGTGCCGGCTGCCGAGGATCCGGGCGCAGGCCACGAAGAAGACCGCCGAGGCGAGCACGAAGCCGGCCGGGTCGAGCAGCAGCACGTAGCCGAGCAGCGCCGCGCTGAGCAGCACCGGCGGGAGCCAGCGTACGGCCGCCGCCGGCTCGGCATCCCGCTCGGCTGTGCCGGTCTGGCCGGCTGTGGCGTCCCGCTCGGCTGTGCCGGTCTGGCCGGCTGTGGCGTCCTGGTCGGCGGTGGGGCCATCGAGGGTGCCGGGGGAGCGGTGCGGGGCCCCGGCGCTGGTCGGCTCGACCCGGGCCGGTGTGCGGAACTGGGCGGCCAGATACCACCCGGCCAGCACCACCCAGCCGGTCGTCACCACCAGCGGGGCCAGCCACGGCCCGGAGACCGAGTAGTCCCCGTCGGCCGCCCGGTACGCCGTCCAGAGCAGGAACAGCCCGCCCGCCAGCAGCACGCCGCCGAGGATCCGGGCTCCCCGAGGGGCCGGGACGGGGGCGGCCGGCTCGACCGCCCCCGTCCCGGCCTGCGACTCCGACGGCATCAGCCGGCCAGGCCGATCTCGGTCAGGACCTCGGTGATCCGCTTGCTCTCCTGCGCGAAGTACGCCTCCGCCTCGTCGCCGCTGCGGTAGAAGTCGTCCCACTTCTGTGCGGCCAGCGTCTGCTTCCACTGCTCCGAGGCGTGCAGCTTGTCGACCAGTTCGATGATGGCGGCCCGCTCGCCGTCGGAGATGTCCGGTGCGGCGACGAGGCCGCGCCAGTTCATCAGCTCGACGTCGTACCCGGACTCCTTGATGGTGGGGGCGGGCTTGCCGGCACCGACGTCGATGCCGGTGGCGCCGGAGACCGCGAGGGCCCGGACCTGGCCACCGGCGACCAGGTCGGCGTACTCGCTCGCGCCGGAGACCGCCGCGGTGAGGTCACCGGAGAGCAGCGCGGCCTTCGACTCGCCGCCGCCGGAGTAGGCGACGTACTTCATCGCCTTCGGATCGGCGCCGGCCGCCTTGGCGAGCAGTCCGACGAGGATCTGGTCGGTGCCACCGGCGGAGCCGCCACCCCAGTTGATCGACGCCGGGTCGGCCTTGGCGTCGGCCATCAACTGCTGCAGCGTGGTGTACTTCGAGTTCGCCGGTACGACGATGACCTCCTGCTCGGCGGTGAGCGTGGCGATCGGGGTGGTCTGCCCGAGGTTGACCGGGGACTTGTTGGTCAGCACGCCGCCGATCATCACCAGGCCGGTCACCATCAGGTGGTGGGCGTCGCCCCGGTTCTTCGTCACCAGCTGGGACAGGCCGAGGGTGCCGCCCGCACCGGTCACATTGGTCACCTCGACGGACTCGGTGACCAGCTTGCCGTCGGTCAGCGTCTTCTGTAGCGCGCGGGCGGTGCTGTCCCAGCCGCCGCCGGGCGCGGCCGGCGCCATCAACTGGATCGTCCGGGTCGGATACTTCACGGCTGCGGTGTCGCCGCCCCCGTCGCGGCCACAGCCCACCGCGGCGAGCGCGATCAGCGGTACGCAGGCGAGCGCCGCGACCCGCCGCCGGCCACCCGTACCCCGCCCGGGGGCACCCGGCGGGCGGGGGCCGCCCCGGAGCCGGCCCGGCGCGTTCCGAAGGTCTGTCATCGGTCTCTCCTCGACATGCGTAGCTGTTGCCGCAGCGTTACCGCTGGGTTGCGTAGATGCTTCCGGTCGAGGTGACGGCCGTCACCGTTACGGTCATGGAGTTCGTTGTGGTCTTTGTGGTCCCGCGCCGCTCGCACTCCGGGGCGGGCGACACCGG